>JADQBM010000002.1 GCA_016278615.1 Clostridia bacterium
TTTCACCAATGACTGCAATTTTTTTATTCTCTAATCCCATATCCAAAAGAGCCGTTCCAAGTGCATCCACATCCTGCCTAAATTGATGATACGAAATGTTTCTATAATCACCACCGGGTATATCCTTTACCATAAACGCTGTTTTATCACCAAAAATTTCTACACTTGAATAAAGCATATCTTTCAAATTTTTAATTTCCCTGACCTCATAAATGGGTTTCGTTTCCATTATTCTCACCTACCTCACCGATTTTTCAAATTATCGCCATACCTTTTTATTTTCTGAGTAGTGGTTTTCTCAAATTCTTCATTTCGAATATTGAAACGCTTCACTCTCTTATAAAAAGGCATCTTACTATTTATATCGTAAAGAACCTCTTGAATGATTTTATGAACTTCTTCATCTGAGTAGATCTTTCCAGATTCTGAAATAAAACCCATATCAACTACGATATCTGCGCAGACTAATGTGTCTTCATTTTTGTCTTCATTTTTCCCCCATACCATACATTCTTTGATGGCGTCACTTTTATTGAGATAGTACTCAACTTCTTCGGGAAAAATGTTTTTGCCATTTTTAGTGACGATAACATTTTTCTTTCTTCCAGTGATATATAAAAACCCTTCTTCATCAAAGCACCCGTAATCCCCAGTATAAAACCAGCCATCTTTAATGACTTTCTTAGTTTCATCATCATCATCATAATAACCTAACATTGTGGAATCACTTCTGCATATGACTTCCCCTATACCTTCATCATCTGGTTCTATAATCCGAACTTCTGTTCCCGGCAAAGGCAGTCCTGCGGATTTATATTTGATGTAATGGTCTTTGTTTACCGCTACAATAGGGGCACATTCCGTTAAGCCATATCCTTGAAACGTGATGATTCCCATGTCATTAAAACATTCAACGCTTTCCGGGTCCGCCGCTGCCGCACCAGAAATGAACATGCGAATATTTCCCCCTAATGCTTCATGAATGGATTTGAAAAGTTTTGCGGATTTGTCCATTCCAACTTTTCGGAGTGCCCGATTAATAGCAATCCCTTTTCTCAACTTAGATGCCTTCCCGTCCTTCTCAGCTTTTTTCCACAATCGTATATACATAGATTCGAATATTAAAGGGACACCTAACATAATCGTAACTTTTGCTTCATTTAAGTTTTTCACGATGTGTTTTAAACCTTCACAAAAAGCAATGCAGCCACCCTTATATAAAGGAGTTAATATGCCACAAGTCAATTCGTAAGTATGATGCATAGGAAGAACAGAAAGAAGCACATCTGTTTCTCTTGCATCAACATATTGAGATACCGCCATTATATTGGTACATATATTTTTATGAGAGAGCATGACACCTTTTGCCAGACCGGTGGTTCCCGACGTGAAGAGAAGAATACACAGAGCTTCTGGGTCAATTTTTGCATTTATATACGCCGTTTTTCCTTCGTTTATAAGTTCAAACCCTTTTGCCATTTGCTTGCCCAAAGACAGCCTTTTAGGGGAATCCTCTAAAGCATCCATGCTAATACAATATTTAAGGTCCACCAACCCTTCTGTAGCAGCCTCAATAACATTTTCCAGCTTATCAGAATAAATCAAAGCACTGGCTCTTGATCTTTCAAGGAGATGATTTATTTCATTTTGTGGAAGTTCTTTATCAAGGGGGACAATAATACCTACGCCATTTACAACTGACAAGTAGGTCAGCATCCATTCATAGCGATTTTCACCAATAACCGCAATGGTCTTGCCTTTCAAGCCTAATTCCATAAGAATCGTTCCTAAAGCGTCCAGCTGACTTTTAAATTCACGATATTGTACAGGTATATATTTCCCTCCAGGCTTATCTTTCTTAAGGAATGCATTTCTTTCAGGGAAAAGCTTTGTACTGCTCTCTATTAAATCCTTTAAATTATTTATGGGCCTGATTGGATAAAGTTCATCTTTATTTCTTTTCATATCCAAACCCCCTTTATTCTCATTATACAATTATTAAACAAAGAATACAAAAACAAAAAAAGAGAATTTTACCCCACGATAAATTCTCCCCTTGAAGCCCTAGCTCAAATCTTTGATTTGATGTGCAGGTCTCATACAGAAACTCTCCAATCTTTGATTGGCAAAGAGTTTTTCAGTTAATTATTCATTATTCACTCAACTTTCCCGCCTCAGAAAAGCACCTCTTAAAGTGTAATTTCAATGTTGTAAGAGATGTTTAATGTATTTATTTTTGTTTTGCATTAAGTTTTCAGAGTAAATTTCTAATAGAGATATAATTTAGCAATTTACTATGAAAACCGGTTCCTGCATATCATTTTGCAAGGGTTTAGTGCACCACGTCTTTGCTGAAGCTTAATCCTATCTTAAGGGTTCGTTTGCAAAAGAAAAATAAATATTTAAGGTAAAGGGACACACCTTTCGCTTAAGGGTCTATCTTTCTAAGGAATGTCCCTGGCCTATTTAGCGACATGAACATTTAAATTAACTTTCGTGGTGGGAAAGTTGAGTTATTCATTATTCATTATTCATTGTTAATTGAATTCCTCATTCCTCATTCTTGTTTTTCAAACCTTCTGGTGCACCCAAAATCTGTTCCCATCGGATATCCGTACTTTCCAATAATTGATCTGCAAGAATTTCAGACATCTTTCCCGAATAAACCTCTGTTTCAAATTCACTGCTTCCAGGAATAATCTCAGTAGATTTGAACATCTCAGAAATCATTTTTTCAACAAATATCTTCTTAAAAGCTTCTTGAGCCTTTTCTTCCACAGCTTGTGTCTTAGAAAGCTTTACAGGATTGTTAATCACCGTATCTCCTCTAATAATCAAAAAAACACCTCCAGGTAAAAGATAGATAATAGATAATAGTTTTATCGTTTCAGATTATTTGCCATCTGCCACATTTTATCTGCTGCTTCCAGACTCTTTGCATTAAGCTGATAAGCTCTTTCAAGAATCATCAAATCAATCATTTCCATACCTATATCAACATTGGACATTTCGGAATGGCCTTGCTTTATGATCCCAAAATACTCTGAACCATTTCTATCATCGGATTCTAAAACCTCTACTCCGTCCGAAGCTCTATAGTAGCCGCCTCCTGCATCTGTAAGCGCCCCTTTATTATCAACATCATAGAGAATAATTCTTCCCACATCCTCTAATTCACCCTCTTCATCTGCTGCAAATATTGTTCCTTCTGTATTGATAGAAATTGACTCGCCATCATACTTGGTCAAATCTTTTCCTTTATCTACTAAAATGGTTTTTCCATTTGAATCAACAAGTTCACCCTCTTCATTAACCGAAAGATTGGCAGCTCTTGAAAAAAGCATGGTGTTTCCATTCTCATAACCAAAAAATCCATTTCCGTTAATAGCAAGCTCCAATGGATTGGATGACGGTGAAAGTGTCCCTTGATCAAATATTCTATAAGGATCGCTTACCTTAGCACCTGACCCTATTGTAGGATTTTTAGCTTCTAACGCTTCTGTTAAGGGTGTTCCAAGTTCACCTATTTCGTTTCTCATTAGCTCTTGGAATGATTGGTCTACTCGCTTATATCCTGCTGTATTCATATTTGCAATATTACCTGAGATTGTTTCAATTCTTTTTTGAAGTGCATTTAGCCCACTTTGTCCTGTATATAGGATGCTATTCATTCACTCATTTCCCTCCTTAAATCTTTCCAACGCTGTTAACGGATTTTCCCAGCATTTCATCTATAGCTTGCAACACTTTCTGATTTGATTCATATGACCTTGAGATTTCTATCATCCTTACCATCTCTTTCAAAGGATTTACATTGGATTGCTCCAACATTCTCTGATGGACGACGACATCTTCTGGTACTATTTCCTGGGCGTTCTCAACCAAATAATATCCTGAACCAATGGCATTTAAGTTTTCACTAGAACCTATGTTTACAATTCCTAAGGCATACTCCTCTTCTCCATCCAAGAAAACTGCGCCATCTTCACTAACTGAAAGCACCTTGTTTTCTGCAAGTATTGGGCTATTATCCTTAGTCAAAACCCTTTTCCCATCCTCCGTTGTTAAATATCCTTGAGAATCTATTTTGAAATGTCCATTTCTCGTATATCCTATTTGCAACTCATTGAATTGTACTTTAAAAAACCCTTCTCCTTCTATTGCAAGATCCGTATCTCTTGTAGTCTCTTTAAGCATCCCTTGCTCGAAATTTGAATATACTTCATCAATTTCCGCTCCAAGACTTAACTCTCCGATATTTCGCATATAGCTATTCCCGTTATTAGAGCTCTCCCGATTTTGAATCAACGATTTATGGGTTTCTTTTGAGATCAATTCTTGCATTTTAAACCCTGTAGTTGCTGCATTCGACAGATTATTTGTGGTGTTTGTCTGGCGTCTTTCCTGTATAATCATACCAGAGGCAGCTGTAAAAAGTCCTCGTATCATTCTTCTTCCTCCTTTAGGAATATTATTCTTCCAATGCCCTTATCTCATCTGGGTATTTCATTCCCAGTTCTCTCGCTTTCTGTTCTACCTGATAATCCGAATAAATTGGATTTTGAAAAACCATGATAACCGTGCAAGCAATCATTATCCCTAATCCAATGCCCATTATTGTCCCAGCCCCAAAAATGGATTTCATTTTTTTAATAAGTTTTTTAATAATAACAATTCCCCCTTGCTAATATTCATTTCCTTAGCCAATTCTTCCAAAGAAACACTCTCATCATAATTTTTAAGTTTTTCAGATAATCCCTCATATGAAATAGGCATCTTTTCTATTTCTTTTTTAGCAGTTTTTTCAGGATTATCCTTAGATAAAAGCACGGTATTTGTTATTCTTTCTTGCTTTAGTTTTTCGATTTCCAAATACAAAGAATCAATGTCCTTTTTTAAGGCTTCTTCATTTAGGGTATGATTGACCAATTTAATTTCCTCTTTTTGAGATGCGTCATGATAAAACATATCAAAATCTTCATTTTCCAAACGGGTTTTATTCAACCCATAAAGAAATAAAACAAGTCCAAGTACAAATAGAAAGTATATCAATCACAATCCCCCCAAATTATAAGAATTAAGAATTAAGAATTAAGAGTTAAGAGTTATGGAGGATTTTGCAGTATTGAGTAGCAAAATCTTCGTTAATATTAATTTAAAATTATAATTTATCAATAAATTAAATTCTCAAACAATATCCAAGTTTAATCTTATACTTAAATGCAATTTTGGAACAAAATCTACCCTAATTCTTAATTCTTAATTCTAAATTCTTATTTACACCCAGCCCCTACATTTCTCTGTTTTCTTTTTCCAGAAGTTTTCTTAGCTTTATGACGGTTTTGCCATGTATTTGAGAAACTCTTGAGATTGAGACATCCAAAACGGCTGCAATTTCTTTTAGTGGAAGTTCCTTATTGTAATATAAATCCAATACAATTTGTTCTTTATTGGTTAACAGGTCTATGGCAGCTACCAATTGACCTTTCAAATCTTCTTCTATTAAGTTTCTTTGAGGATCTACTGCATGCTTGTCTTGAACAAATTCTTTAAGGGAATATTCATCCTCTTTTACAAAGAGCGTCTCTTCTAAAGAAGTATAAGAAAGATAATAAGCTGTTTCATAGATACCCTGAAGTTCCTTATTCCCAATGTCCATGTATTTGCAAAGTTCAATATCACTTGGTTCTCTCAAAAGCTCTTGTTGTAATAAAGTCTTTGCCTGATACATCTCGTTTAGTTTATCCATTCGGCTTCTTGAAATGATGCCATTTTTTCTAAGCTCATCATAGATCGCCCCTTTAATTCTCCACTTTGCATAGTACTCAAATGTGATATTCAATGATGGGTCGAATTTATCCATGGCCTCCATTAATCCAATGATACCTAAAGTAATGTAGTCTTCTCGCTCCAAACCCTGGCGTGTATTTATAACGATCTTGTCTACAATTCTCTCTACTAATGGAAGATATTGAATTATTCGATTTTCATCTTTTGTGGCATATTTATTATTCTGTATCAAAAAAGCACCCCTTACACTTTTTATCTGATTTTCAACTGTTCCCGCATTTTTCGAAAAATATATTGCACTATTTTTTCCTCAGACCGTAGATCAAGATTCTGAAAAGAAATACCGCTTCTGTAAAGTTTATTTCTTGCTTGTTCATTTTTGCTAACCCGAATGACCTCGCCTGTAACTGCTTCCTGAAACTTCCCATCTCTCAATAGGCAAATCACTTTTTCATTCATTTTCAGAGCTTCCTTGAGGACAACACCTGCTCCTCCAGCGCTTAGATCATATGTATAGCCTTGCTTCCATTTTCTATTCTTATAGATACTTTTCACCTGAGGGACTGATAACTTTCCAATATCAATCATCTCTTCCTCTTCCATAACCAAATACTCGATGTCAATCATTAAAGGAATGCGTACGAACTGTCTTCTTTGTATTGTTTCATATTCTTCAGGCTTACTTATCTTTACTAATAGTATCTGATCTTTGATGGTCTCTTTGATTTCTGATACAAAGCTAAATACCTTAAGTTCTTCGCCACAATACATGGCTTTTATTTTTTCAGCCGGTTTCAGATCTCCATAACCGTTCTCCCCTATAGGAATGCTGATGAAAATATGATTCTCATCCTCATCTTGGACAGTACTATTCCCTATTTTTTTGTTATCAAGAGAATAAATTTCAATTTTTCGATTCACTTTAAAAACTATACTCATCATATCACCTTTTTTAACCAAACACTTTTATAAGTCTGTTATAGACTTCCGACATGGTACGCAAACGTATTTCATTATTTGATATGCCGCTTATTCTATCAGCAATACTATTGATACATTTTGAAGAGATTGCATTGGGATATTCCAAAATAAAGGCTTTTCGATCCATAACGGCATTGGATACACGGATATCATCCATGATATAACCCACATATTGCAATTCGATTTTTAAAAATTTCTCTACTGTATTCTTTAATCTTTCAAAAGTAAAAAGGGCTATCTCTTTTCCTGAAACACGATTCACAATGACTTTTATGTTCTTTTTCAATTGCAATTCAGAAATAACTTTGATTAAACCATATGCATCGGTTAGAGCAGTGGGCTCTGGCGTTGTTACAATCAAAACATCTTGTGAAAAGGCGATAAAAGACATGAGGTTCATAGAAATACCTGCCCCAGTATCTATGAGTATTGTATCTATGCCTTCCATCTGCATGAACTCTTCTGCCAATCTACTTTGCTGAGCCGTGTCTAATGTGGTCATTTTAATCATGCCTGAACCACCGGGAATAATCTTGACACCCTCTGGTCCATCAATTACTGCTTCCTGAAGGCTTTTATCATTAAAAAATACATCAAATAACGTAACCGAAGGAAATATGCCTAAAAGCACATCAACATTTGCCATGCCTAAATCTGCATCAATAATCAATACCTTACGGCCTTTTCTTTGTAAAGCTATCGCCATATTCACAGCAACATTGGTCTTTCCAACACCGCCTTTTCCACTGGCAACACAATAAACTTTTATTTCCTTATCTTTGGCTAACTCATCTATTTTTTCCTTGCGCTTTTTTTCCATTAAGGTTCTTAAGTTGTAGGCTTGATCTGTCATTACACTTCACCCCATATATATTTAAGCAGTGTTTCCTTTTTTGCATTCTCTATATCATCCGGCACCACTTGCCCTTTACATAAATAGCTTATGGGCTTATCCGTAAAATAACTGGCATTTAGAATATTTCCTGCACTATAGGTTTCATCGAACTTTGTAAGAATCAAACTATCAAAGCCAATTTTTTTGTAATTATCAATGGTTCTTACAAAATCAATGTTTTTGGTCACCATGCTTGCAACAAGATAAATTTTTATATTTTCACATTGCTCCAAGTAAGACTTCAACTCATTTAACTGATGAATATTTCTGTGACTTCTTCCGGTAGAATCAATAAATATCAAATCTTTATCTTTAAACTGCTCAATAGCTTCGGGTAAATCCTCTGGAGAAAAGACGACTTTAACAGGAACTCCTAAGATATTGGCATATATTCTCAACTGCTCTACTGCTCCAATTCTATAGGTATCGATGGTAATGAGTCCTATTTTCTTCTGATTCACCAATGCCTCGTTAGAAGCAAGCTTTGCAATGGTAGTTGTTTTCCCTACTCCTGTTGGTCCAATAAAAGTTCTTATTCTGCCACCTACATCCTCAACTCGTACATTATTTTCGAATCTATCATTCAAAAATTCACATAAAATAGACTTGTTGATATCATTGGAGCTTAGGGATTTTTCTTTGCAATACTTTTCGAAATCCTCTATAACCACAGAATGAAAGTCCATTTCCACCATGGTTTGTCGGATGGTCTCCATACTTTCTTTCCCGGAAGGCGAATCCGCTCTTTCAACTAGTTTTTGGACAATGCTTTTTATTTGCTGCATCTCCTCTTTCAGGTCTACTGTTGCCTTGCTTTCCTGTTGTTGCACAGCGACTTCTTGTATGACATCGTGTTGGGGCACACTGGGAGTTGTTCTTTTTGTAATGCCACTTCCATTTTGTGAAACTACCTCTGTTGCCGCAGTTACCTCAATCATCTTCTTTTTAAAAACTCCCCAAAAGCCTCTCTGTCGAACTTCCCGTTTACTTACAATTACAGCATCATTACCCAATTCTTTTTTGATGAGTACCATTGCTTCGTACATATCATTGACAACGTAATTTTTAATTATCATTAACACTCACCATCCCAACGCCTTCGAATTCAATGGAATTTGGTATTTCATTTAAAGACAGTACCGCTAATTGCGGAAAAGTCATCTCAATTAATCTTTTAAATGCGACTCTTATTCGCGGCGAAGTTAAAATGATTGGTTTAGATGCTTGTGATGTTTGCAAAATAGCATCTATCTTTTCCAGTATTTTAGTAGTTACTGAAGGTTCTATTGCCGGAAAAGAACCTTGGAAAGATTTTTGTATATTCTCATGAATATATTGTTCTAAATTTGGATGAATCGTAATAATATCCAGCCTGTTTTCCTTTAATATATAGTCCGCTACAATTGTTCTGCCAATCCTGTTTCGAACATATTCCGTCAGCATCTCTGTATCTTTTATACTCTTTCCATAGTCCGCTAAAGTTTCTAGGATTGTCAGCATGTCCTTAATAGGCACGCGCTCTTTTAACAAATTCTGAAGCACTTTTTGAACATCCCCCAATGAAAGCAAATCCGGTATTAGCTCTTCTACGACTGCACTATAACTTTCCTTCATCATGTCAATTAGTTTTTTAACTTCTTGCCTTCCCAAAAGCTCATAGCTATTTGATTTAATAATTTCACTCAAGTGTGTCACGATGACTGTTGTGGGATCCACTATGGTGTATTCCAGCATCTCCGCTTTATCCTTGAATTTTTTATCTATCCAAACAGCAGGAAGGCCAAAGGCAGGCTCTATTGCTGGTTTGCCTTCTATTTCTATTTCACTGTTTCCTGGGTTCATAATCAACAAATGATTGTATAGTACTTCTCCTCGTCCTATTTCGTTTCCTCTTATCTTTATAATATACTCATCTGCCTTCAACTGCAAATTATCTCTTATCCTTATTGGGGGAATTAGAAGTCCCATTTCCGAAGCATTCTGCTTCCTAACCGCCGTTACTCTTCCTAACAGATCGCCCCCGCCTTCGTTGCTTTCAGCTAAAGAGATCAACCCGTAACCGATCTCGATTTCAACTGGTTCTATATGTATATACCGACCCATGTCCTCAGGCTCTTTTTCCATTAATGCCGCTTTATCTGCTTTTGATTTCTCTTTACGCTTTTCATTAGCTTCCTTTTGCTTGCTTTCCTCTGTAAGAAAATAAGCCAATAAGCCACATAACCCCGATAATATAAAGAAGGGTATGGCTGGCAAACCAGGAACGATGCCTAATATAAACAAAACAGCAGAAGTTATGCCCATTACCTTTGGAGTTGAAAACAATTGTGAGGCCAGCTCGTTACCAAAATTATTTGTTGAAGCAGACCTTGTAACCAAAATACCTGACGCCGTTGAAATTAGGAGCGCAGGTATCTGACTTACCAAACCGTCCCCTATGGTCAATATGCCAAATTGCTGTACAGCATCTATTACAGGCACTCCTTTTTGCCATGCAAATATGGCAATACCTCCAATAAAATTGATAATAACAATGACGATTCCAGCTATTGCATCCCCTTTAACAAATTTGCTTGCTCCATCCATAGCGCCATAAAAATCTGCTTCTAATTGTAGGTTTTGTCGCCTTATTCTCGCTTCTTCATCGTTGATAGTTCCAGCATTCAAATCCGCATCTACACTCATTTGCTTCCCTGGCATAGCATCCAAAGTGAATCGTGCAGCAACTTCCGAAACTCTTCCGGCACCATTGGTAATTACAATGAATTGAACAACGACAATAATAATAAATATGACGGCGCCTACCACATAGTTATCTGCCGCCACAAAAGAACCAAAGGCTGAGATAACTTCCCCGGCTTTCCCCTGGGTCAATATCAAGCGTGTTGAAGAAACGTTTAAGGCGATTCTAAAAAGCGTCGTGACTAACAAGAGTGTGGGAAATACTGAAAACTCCAGAATATCCGTGGTAAACATTGTCAAGAGAATAATGATAATGGCTAAAGTAATATTAAAGGTTAGAAACAAATCCAGAAACCCTGGACTTATGGGAAGAATAATCATGGCAACAATAGCGATTACGCCAACTGCAGCCAAGCTATCCATATTTCTTGTTAATCCACCTATTAAACCAGTTCTTCTCTCTGACATCTCATTAACCTCTTAATTTATAATTTTAAGTCCTTTACCCGACTTTTTTCTTAATTTTCATGACAACAGCCAATATCTCTGCAACTGCTTGGTAAAGGGATGGTGGAACTTCTTCATCAATTTCCACCTGTTTATACAAAACCTGTGCAAGAGGTTTATTTTCTATAATAGGAATTTCTTGTTCTCTCGCTACTTCTCGGATTTTCCCTGCAATATAATCGGCGCCTTTTCCGACTAAAACAGGAATTTCATCTGTTTCATTATACCTTAATGCGATGGCTAAGTGTGTTGGATTTGTTATAATTACAGTTGCATCAGCTACTTCTGCCATCATGCGGTTCATAGAAAGTTGACGCTGTTTCTGCTTTCTCATGGACCGAATCAGGGGATCACCTTCCGATTGCTTCCATTCTTCTTTCACTTCATGTTTCGACATGCGAAGTCGTTTTTTGTAATCATATTTCTGAAAGATAAAATCCATAACACCCAAAATGAGCAACACGATAACAATTCGCACAACGAGTCTAAATAACAAATCTTCGAGAAGTATAAACAATCCGAAAACACTCATGCCCCCAACGGCAAATATCTTGTCAAGGTTGTCTTTTATGTATATAAATGCAACGGTTCCAATCAAAACTAACTTCATCAATGTTTTAAAGAAATTAAATGCGGCCCTCTTAGAAAAAAGATTTTTAAAGCCTTCAATGGGATTTAACTTCTTTAAGCTTGGTTTTAATGGTTCTGTTGAGAAGACAAATCCTGACTGAGCTAAATTAGCTAGTACACCAACCACCATGACCACTCCGAAGGTAATACCTGTAATACTGAAAAACTGAGTCATGTAAAAGGAAGCAATATTTGAAAAATTGCCTGGTTCTAATGGGTAATTAAGATAATTCGCAAAGCATATGTGCAAGAATCTATAAATCTTATTAAAAGAGTACTCCCCCACAATGCTCATCAAGACGGCACAAACCAATAAAATTATAGCGGCATTTAAGTCTTGACTTTTGACCACCTGTCCCTTTTTTTTAGAATCTTGGAGTTTTTTATGTGTTGGGGTCTCTGTTTTCTCATCAGTATTAGCAAAATATAAAATACTGTGATTCCAAGAGGGAATGCTTACCTCTCCCGATAACAATGAAGGGACTCTACATAACATTTGTGTTCTATATAAATCAAGGGTCATAACTGTCATCAAGAAAAAAAGAAAAACCAATCGTTAACCCCCCTCACCTTTATCTCATCATCTTCTCAAGAGTAGATGGAATGTCCTCAAAAACAGAAATAATCAAGTTAGAGACTTCAGGAAGAAGAATAACAAAAGCGATTAATCCAACCAAAACTTTAAGAGGCATTCCTAATATGAAAACATTCAGTTGAGGTATGGTTCTTGCGATAAATCCCATAATAATATCTGTCATAAACCCAACTAAAATGAGGGGGATGCCAATCTGAAACGCAATTAAAAAGCTTTTGGAAAAAACAACCGCTATTTCACCGATATTAATGCCCTGAAGCTTCGTTAATCCTACTGGAATAAATGAAAAACTCTGTATGATTGCATATAGCAGATAATAATGTCCATTGATGCTAAAAAACAATACCAGCCCAATCCAGTTGTACATTCTCCCATATAAAGAAACTCTGCTTTGTGTCAATGGATCATACAAAGATGCCATGGAAAAACCCAATTGAATGTCTGCAAGTTGTCCCGCCATTTGAATCGAAATATAAACAAGGTTTGTAATATAGCCCAGCGCTAACCCAACAAGCGCTTCTTTTATTATTAAAAAATAAAAGATAAAAGGTGTGTTAAAGTCTATATTCATTTCAGGGGTCATGACATATATGATTAAAGCAATAGCAAATGAAAATCCAATTTTCAACATTGTCGGCAGCCCTTTCATAGAAAAGAAGGGACTTGAAACGAAAAAACTTGAAATTCTCGTAAAAATCAATATGAAAATTTGAAATTGTAGGATATCCATAGTTTTTACCTAAGTACGTTGGCTATATTTTTAAACATCTCTTCAGAAAAATCTGTCAGTTTCCCCATAATAAATGGCGCCATCAAAAGTATGAAAAGAAATACTGCAATAATTTTGGGAACAAATGTAAGGGTCTGCTCCTGGATTTGAGTCGTGGCTTGAATAATACTAACAGTGAGACCTACTAATAAAGCTACAGCCATGATAGGACCGGCAACATAAATCACAGTAAGCACCGCATCTCTGGCGATTCCAATAACCATTGATTGACTCATTTTTTCACCTACACAAAGCTTTCCACAAGGGATTTAACGATTAAATACCATCCGTCAACCATGACAAATAACAGCAATTTGAATGGGAGAGAGATCATAACTGGGGGAAGCATAAACATACCCATGGCCATTAGTATACTGGCTACTATTAAATCAATGACTATAAAAGGCATGAACAGCATAAAGCCCATCTGAAAAGCTGTTTTCAGTTCACTTATCACAAATGCAGGAATTAACACTGTGAAACCCGTATCCATTCGCTCTAAAGGTGGCTGTTCCCCTGATATGTCATAAAATAATCCTAAATCTTTTTCACGTGTCTGGCTGAGCATAAATGTCTTAATTGGCTCAGAACCAATTTCTACTGCTTCGTCTTGGGTAATATTGCCCGCCAAGTAAGGGTTCACTGCATTGTCCATAACATCTGTATACACAGGTTTCATAATAAAAATAGTAAGAAACAGTGCAAGTCCTATTAATACTTGATTAGGAGGAGTCTGTTGAGTTGACAAAGCATTACGCAAGAAAGAAAGCACAATAACAATTCTGGTAAAAGAGGTCATTAGGATCAATAAAGAAGGCACCAATGTCAACACTGTCAAAAGCATCATTATTTTAATACTATTGACATAATCTTGTGGGCTTTCAGCTTCTCCTACCTCTATTCCGATTCTGGGAACAGGCATCTGAAATGTTTCAGCATACACGACGGCGGAAGATATAAGAATAAATGCAGTCATTATAATCATAATCCATGCTGTTCGTTTCATTATTGATTCTGTCTCCAATCTGAGTTTACTTTTTTAAGCTTATCCTTAAAGTTTAAGAACGTAGAAGGACCTAAATGCACTTCATTAGATTTTTTCTTCATCTCAACCACTTCTTCTTCTGTGAGCTCAGTCAATAAATGAACACCTTGCTCTGTAACACCTATAACCAAATATCGATCTCCTACTTGAACAATGCTTATTGCAGACTTATTAAAAACAGGAACCGTTTCTACTACTTTCAGAAATTGCCCTTTCCTCAAAGTCTTCATATACCCTCTGCTGAGTTTAAAAGATAAATATGCAAGTAATAAAACAACGGGAAGTGCTGCCATTACTTTTAGCCAGCTCCATATTAACTCTGAAGAATTCATTTTGCATCACTTCATTTCTATTGAATGATATATTCCGTAAAATAAATATTAATCGCCAAATCTGGCTCAAATAAAACATTGATGCTCTTTATAATTTCGTCTTTTATAATATCATCTTTATCTACAGAAGATATGGTTTCCAGATCCTGTTCTCGAAGGGTCGCAATAATCGTATCTTTGATTTGCACTTCTTTCTCAGGAATCCTTTTGATGTCTTTTTTCTCAATACAGCCAATGGCTATGCCGACTTTCAGGTATTTTCTTGATCCTCCATTGGAATCTAGATTGATGACAAAGCTATCTAAGGGATACATGGTTTCCTTAATAATCTCTGCTTTTTCTTCTTTACCATCATCTGGGGCAAAGAAAAAACTCTTGGTAAAAAAAGCATATCCTGTAAAGGCGCCTCCCAGCAAAATAAGTATGAGAACAATAATAATAAATATCATCAGACCTTTTTTCTTCTTTTCCTTTGGTTCTACTACAACCTCTTCTGTTACTTCCTGTTGTTTACCCGCCATTTTAGACCTCCTATTTTGTTCCATATACTAATAATAAGATATTAACCCTTCGGTTAGTTGCACGACCTTCATTTGTTTCATTAGATGCAATGGGTCTATATTCTCCATACCCAGTTGCACTGATGCGACTTGGGTCCGCATTTTTATTCTCCACAAAATATCTGAGAACATTAACAGCTCTCCCTGCTGAAAGTTCCCAATTTGTAGGAAACTGAAAGGTGTTAATGGGTAAATTATCGGTATGCCCTTCGATAACAATATCTTTATCCACCTCATTGACCAAATCCCCAAGCTTGTCAAGGATCACTCTACTTTCTGCCTTAATCTCTGCTCTTCCCAAATCAAAAAGAACTTTTTCTTTGATATCTATCGCAACACCTCTTTTTTCTTTGGTAACGGAAACCTGAGCATCCAATCCTTGTTCTTGAATATAAGAACGGACTTGTTCATATACTTCCTGAATTTCAGTTTCCACTTGGTCTGGTATCGGTGTAGAAATTGGGCTATCTTCTGGCATTTCTTCTTCAAAAAGAGTTGGGTTTGTTTGCCCTAAAAGAACTGTCTGTAGCGCGCTTGCCACATTCCTGAACTTTATAGCATCCAAAGTGGAAAAAGAAAATAGCAATATAAAAAATGTTAGCAACAAGCTCATTAAATCAGAAAAGGTGGTCATCCATGGGGGCGCCCCAGATTTTTCTTTGCGGTTTATGGTTTTTTTAGGCATTTAACTCACCTTTTTTTCCTCAATTTCTTCCTTTCCTCTTTCTGTCGGTGGAAGATAGGTCTTTAGCTTTTCTTCGATGATCCTGGGGTTAACACCCGATTGTATTGAAAGCACACCTTCAATGACCATTTCTTTGGTAAAAACTTCCTCTTGTGTTTGATTTTCAAGCTTATTTCCAATGGGTATTAAAATAACGTTGGCTAATAAAGAACCATAAAAAGTGGTAATCAATGCTGTTGCCATTCCGATACCTATATTTGCTGCATCACTTAAATCACTTAACATAAGAATCAGACCAATTAAAGTCCCTAACATCCCAAAAGCAGGTGCCATTTCGCCCCATGTAGAAAAAATATTATGTCCATAGCCATGGCGTTTCTGAATAGCATAGATTTCAAACTCCAATATGTCACGAATGCTTTCCGGTTCTATTCCATCAACAACCATCTGGATCCCTTTAACAATGAATTCGTCATTTATTTCTCCTAATTCATCTTCCAAAGCCAACAAACCTTCAGAACGTGCCTTTCTGGAAAGACCGGTAAATAATTGAACCATTTTTTTTCTGGATTCAACGGGCTCCACAAAGGCCTGTTTAAGAATACTTGGTACATTTAACAGAATCCTAGTTGGAAAGCTTGCCAACAAAGCACAAAATGACCCCACTACTGTAATAGTAAAAGAACCCACACTAATGAAGATAATGATGTTGCCACCCATAGCAATGGTTATAAATATTAGTAAAAGGGCTGCAACTATTGCAACAATGGGGACCGGGTTTAACTTACTCATCTCTTACCTCCAAAAAACGATGAATTTTTCTTTTATATTCAATATATCTTTCTACCACCTCATTGGCATCTTCATTGACTCTAACTTTCTTGCCACCAATTAAAGTAATCATTGTATCTGGTATTTCTTCAATTCTCTCTATTAGGTCCGCGCTCAGAAAAAACTTTTCTCCTTGAAGTGAAGTTAATTTAATCATTTTATGAGCTCCTTTTTTAAAATAAGTTGAAACTGTTATCTATTCACATTAACCAATTCCTGAAGTATTTCATCTGCAGTCTTTATTGAATTTACATTGGCTTGATAGGCACGACTTGTAATAATCATCTCTGTCATTTCAGATGCCAAATCCACATTGGACATTTCTAAAGAACCCTGTTGGATTGTGCCAAATCCGCCAAATCCCGGGGCGCCTATCTGTGCCTCTCCGGAATTCCCTGTTTCTTTAAAATTATTGGCGCCTGTCCTTTCAAGCCCTCCCGTATTACTAAAAGTTGAAAGTGCTACTCTCCCTATATAATAGGTTTCTCCGCCATACTTGGCCGATACCAGACCTGTTGAATCAACAGAAAGTGATTC
This sequence comes from Clostridia bacterium, assembly GCA_016278615.1. Taxonomy (GTDB): domain Bacteria; phylum Bacillota; class Clostridia; order Peptostreptococcales; family JAAYPU01; genus Soudan-22. Next base: position 16,840 of record JADQBM010000002.1, read on the forward strand.
TAAAGGTTCGTCATCATCTAGCTCCAAAGGAACATTCAATACTTCAAGGTCACCTAAATCTCCTTCTGTATCAATATCCTCCATATCTTCGGTAGGATCACCATCTGAAAATCCTAAAACATACATACCTTCTGCATTGACCAAATTTCCCTCATTGTCTGTATAAAAAGCGCCATCTCTTGTATAAGTAAAAGTTTCTCCCTCACTATTGGGAGATAAAACAAATAATCCCTTTCCATTAACAGCGAAATCTAAGTCTCGGTTAGTCGGTTGTGTGGATCCATTTGTCATAATGGTGTCAATAGACCCAATGCTTACGCCTAATCCCACTTGCTGTGCATTGGTGCCGCCACTATTTTCGCTTGCAGCCTGTGGATTTGATATGGTCTGGCTAAACATATCCTGAAAAGTGACTCTTCCTGATTTAAAACCTGTAGTACTGGCATTTGCAATATTATTACTTATAACATCCAGTTTGGTCTGATTGCATTTAAGACCACTCACACCTGCATATAAGGAACGTAACATAATAATCCTCCTGAAGCCCTAACACAGAATGACTGTGAAATCCACTAGGGCCAAAATTTATTTTTGGTTAAATCTTAAATGATTTTATGCTGCTTCATTCACTCCACAGCATCTAGGCTTCCTCAAGGAGGTCCAGCCTATATACTCTTTAATCATTGTATCTGGAGATAGAAAAGATCTACCTCCAGATGGTTATTTATATTTTACATATTCAGTAAGTTTTGAAGCATTTCATTGGATGTGGAAATGGTTTTAGAATTTGCCTGATACGCACGACTTGTAATAATCATATCGGTTAATTCCGTTGCCAAATCTACATTGGACATCTCCAAAGCCCCTTGTTTAATGGTTCCATAGCCATCTGATCCTGCAGTGCCTACTTGCGCTTCTCCTGAGTTGCCAGTATCCGTGTAAGTGTTATACCCCATTTTTTGAAGTCCATCCGAATTACTAAACTTAGCAACTGTTACTCTACCTAAATAATAGGTGTTCCCTCCATAAACAGCAGAAACCAAACCCGTTCCATCAATAGAGAATTCTTCTAATTCTTCACCACTATCAAGAGCCTTCGGTATTTTAAGAGCCGAAAGGGCAGTTGAGTCCCCACTCGTAGGAATATCTATTACATTATCAGAAGCCGTTATGTCTCCGATATTCGTGATGTTCGTCATATCTTGTAAATCATCTGGTGTATCATCTATTAAATCAGTGGATACACCATCACAAGCATAGCCTAAAACACGTAATCCGCTTCCATTAACCAGATTTCCTTCATTATCTGTATAGAATGTACCATCTCGAGTATAGACTTGAGTGGTAGCATCTGCATCTGGAGATACAATAAAGAAACCATTTCCGGCAATTGCAAAATCCAGGTCCCTTCCCGTGGTTTGTGTGGACCCTTCCGTCATAATGGTATCGATGGTCCCTATGCTAACACCCAAGCCTACTTGCTTGGCATTGACACCACCAGTTGCATCTGCCGTTGCCGCTTGTGCATTTGATAAGGTCTGGCTGAACAAGTCAGCAAAACCGACTCTACCGGCTTTAAAAGCGGTTGTACTGGCATTGGCAACATTGTTACCTATAACATCCATTTTAGTTTGATTACTCTTAAGTCCACTAACTCCTGAATATAAAGATCGTAACATAATAAAATCCTCCTATAATTTTTACAATATATTGGTTAACCCGATTTGACTTAAAATCCAGATTTTACGAAGTGAAATCTCTATCCAATCTTAAATCTTAAATCCTAGAGACCTAACACAGAATCTTAGATTCTGATGTAGGGTCCTATACTGAAACTCTCCAATCTTGATTGGCTAAGAGTTTTTCAGTTAAATCGTTCATGCTGCTTCTCTCATTCCACAGCATCCAGGCTTCCTCAAGGAGGTCCAGCCTGTCATTCTATTTTGATTGTACAATGACTGCACTATCAATATTGGTAAAAATGTTTTCCTCAGTTCCTTTAGAGTCTACTGCTGTAATAATGGTCCGATTTCTAATACTTGTAACCAAGGCTACTTCCTTATAAAACATGACCGACTCTCTCGCGCCCTTCATTTCTGCTTTTTCCATTGCATCCTTTAAAATACCCATGTCTTTTTCGTTAAGTACGATGTTTCTTTGCTGCAACCTTTGCTGAGCATGATTGGATATCTTAATTGCATTTTTTTCTTGAAGAGAGTTGTTGAGTATTTCCTTAAAAGAGGTCTGCCCTTGTCCTGCTTTGGAGGGGTTGGGCTTTTGATTTTTTTCAATGGGTTCATAGGGAAATACATGTCCTCTGTTAATACGATACGTCATCTTCATTCCTGCTTTCTTTTTGTTTTATTCTGCTGACTCGGTATCCGTTTGGGTCTGGGTTTGTTCTGTTACTGCTGCAATCTGATCTAATGTATACTGACTGTCATTGACAAATACCTGTATGCCTTCATCTGTAACGACAAATCCCTTTACTACGCCCCCACCAATACTCCCATCATTCTCATATACTGCAACTTCTTTTCCTATCCATGCGCTTGCAATCATTAAATCCTGCTTTAACATCATTTCAGAAAAAGAATCATTGAGATCCCCTAACTGTTCAAGAGATGTTAATTGCGCCAGTTGTGAAATGTATTGGGTGGTATCCACACCTTTTGTGGGGTCTTGGTATTGCAGTTCTGCAGCCAGAATCTTCATAAAGTCATCCGCACTTAACTCATTCTTTGGCGTTTTACTTGTTGAAGAATTACTTTGGTTGGTCGATGTTACACCTTCAATTGGCATATTCTCACTCCTTTAAGCTAATGCATTAAATCGATTTACCATGCTTGAATTATGGTCTACTCCAGGGATGTATTCATCATCCCTTATGGCATACTGATTTCCTCTCATCCAATATGGCAATTGGGGCTCTTTCAAAGTTTCTTGTTGGTTTTGAAATTCCTGAGAGGATTCATTTCCTAATTCAACTTCTAAGCTTCCTACAGAAATTCCTTGATCTTTCATTTGATCGCGCATGGCCTGAAGGTTTTGTTGCAGCGCATTCTTTGCAGACTCATTCTCTACAAATATTTTTCCATGAATCATGCCTTCTTTTAATTCAAGATCAATTTTCATCCTTCCCAGTTCTTCCGGTTGTAGCCTAACGGTTAAAGTGGACTTTTCTTTCTCTCCCATTTTTGCAATCTCTTTATTCATTTCCATCTTTATGGTATTTAAGTTTTGAATAAATGTCCCACTATTTGTGGCTTTTGCTGATTGAGATAAGATTTCCTGTCCCCCAGAGTTCTTCATCATAGGGCTTAACTCCGCAGGCTCTTGCCTTGGAATTCTGAAAGTGTCCAAAAGTTCTGAACTGGTGTCAGGGCGATGAGACCTCTTTTCAGTAAATAATTGGTTCTCAGAATCATAATTCTTCTGAAACTCTGACGAAGGATTCTTAGGCATATTTCTTACAGCGTCATCATCCATTGGAGTATTTTTTAACATTTTTTCCATAGAATGATTGTCTGATTTTCCACTTCCTTTGGCAGGTTCAATTACAACAGTTTGATTTTCCAGCCCTTGGGATAAGGCTTTTAGCTTTGCCATGATATTGGAAGCACTTGCAGGTTCTGCTCTGGTCAATATGTCCTCTTGATTTTGAGAATTATGACTATCAGACACAAGATTAAATAGTTTTTCTCGTAACAGCGTCATCTTTTTGTCCCTCTCATTTTTAGTTACGCTGTCCATTTGTTCTTGCAATTTTGAATCAGAGTACTTTGTTATATCCCTTTGGCTTTGTTTTGTTATCTCCTGCAAATCTACTGCTTTACTCTTTTCTTCTTTCAATAGAAATGGAGTGCCTTTTTCATCACCACTCTTTTGAACCAGCAAATTCTGCAAGTCTTCTCCAATATTTTTATCTTGGGTCAGAACTTTCAGTTTGCCTTCTTCATCACCACTCTTTCGAACCAGCGAATTCTGCAAGTCTTCTCCAATATTTTTATCTTGGGTCAGAACTTTCAGTTTGCCTTCTTCATCAGGTGGATCTTGAGTAGATGCTTTCAAAGATTCATCTCCCTGATTTATCTGCTCTATCAATAGATTCAGAGCGTCCTTTATCTCCCCATCACTTTTCCCCTGCTGCCATGTTTCAAGCATGTCATTATAACCCCTTAGGTCTTGTGAAGCAACACTTGTATCACTGCCCATACGACTCTGAATTGCTACCAGCAAATCCAAAAGTTCAGAAGCATTTTCATATGCTGCATCATTCTCTTGATCAATGTCTTGAAGGTTGTTTAAGGATTCTGAATTCCCAAGTAGGGAAGGCTCATTGACAGAGTTCTGCTCTAATGTCTTTGTTTCACAGAGAAGTTTTTCCATAATATCGATTAGGGTGTTATTGGATCTTTCTTCTTTGTGCGTTCTCTGGGGCTCTAAAGTTTTTATTTTGGAAATTAATTCACCGAAACTTATTATTGTGGGTTCTTCTTTGCCTTGTGTCTTTACATCAGGCATTTTTTGCGATAGCGCCATAATAGCTTGAATGCTCATTTTCTTTCACCTCCTTTCGTATATGAACTCAATATATATCCTATTTTCAGATATTCTGAAAATTAGACACCATTTTTGCTTTCTTCACTTTTTCGTCTTATGAAACTAATAGATGCCATTTCATTTAATTCTTTTTCTTCTCTTTGCTTCATATCTTCTTTAAATCGGTTCAGCTCTTTTTCCTCAAGATTTTCCATGATTTTTCTATCTTTCTGAGCATTTTCCAATTCCATCCTTGCCATATCACGTTTTCTTCGGCAATCACTGATGCGTATTTTTTGTCTCTCCATCTTCTGATGAAGATTCGTTATGTACGCCATGTAATTTTTCTGCTCAAGGATTAAAAATGCTTCCTTTGAACTGAGCTGTTCCAATGTTTCATTATAATGTTCACAGATACTTTCCAATACACTGCTTTCATCACTAAACTGATTATTTGCATGAATGAATTTTTCCTTTTTATTGTCTTCCACTTTTTTCTTGTATTGCAATACACTTTCAAGAGAATATTGAAACCCCATATTTATTCACCCTTTTCCACATTAAATAGTGAATCCATCCATTCAAGTGTTTCTTCTAAAGTGCTTCTATCTTCTAATTTTTGTTTTAAGAACTTCATGATCTCTGGATATAACGCAATGGCTTTATCAAGCTTAGGATTTGTGCCTTTAACATAAGCCCCTACGTTAATCAGGTCCTCTGACTCTTCATATAAAGCCATAATATCTCTTAACTGTGCTGCGGCATCTGAGTGCTTGTCCGTTATTATCTGAGACATGAGTCGACTGATGCTGTTATTCACATCTATGGCCGGAAAGTGATTCTGTGCAGCAAGCTTCCTTGATAAAATAATGTGTCCATCCAAGATCCCCCTTGCAGCGTCTGAAATTGGCTCATTGAAATCGTCTCCCTCAACCAATACTGTAAAAAAAGCAGTAATGGAGCCTATTTCAGATGTTCCAGCTCTCTCAAAGAGCTTAGGAAGCATTGCAAAAACAGAAGGCGTATACCCCTTGGTTGTTGGCGGCTCTCCTATGGCCAGCCCAACTTCTCTTTGAGCCATTGCAAAACGTGTAACAGAATCCATTATAAGCATGACATTGTGGCCTTTATCCCTAAAGTACTCTGCAATAGAAATCCCTGTATAAGCGCCTTTAATTCGAACGAGAGCTGGCTGGTCTGATGTGGCACAAACCACAACAGATTTTTTAAGGCCTTCTTCTCCCAAATCTATATCCAACACATTTTGCAACTCTCTGTTTCTTTCACCAATAAGGCAAATGACATTAATATCTGCTTTAGATGATCGACAGATTTTGCCTATCAATGTGCTCTTACCCACACCACTTCCAGAAAAAATACCTATTCGTTGACCAACACCGACTGTAATAAGTCCATCAATTGCACGAACTCCAGTCTCCATAATTCTATCTATCCTTCTTCTGGTAAGGGCATTTGGAGGACTCTGATAGCTATCCACCTCCTCATTGAGGTAAATCTTTTCTTTATCAAAAGGTTCGCCTAACCCGTTAAGCACTTTGCCTAACAAATTGTCTCCAACCTTTACACGCATACATTTACCAGTGGGAATAACCCGTGAACCTGGCGAAATACCACTGAGTTCACCAAATGGCATAATCAATACTTTTTCTTCACTGAAGCCAACGACCTCAGCTGAAATCTTTCTTTTAGAATCTATTACAATGTCGCAGATTTCCCCAACGAATGCTTTGATGCCTTCTACCTGAATGGTTAAACCAATAACCTGTTTAACTTTTCCTTCTCGTTTATAGAATCGACCGTTGGCAATATGCTCCTTATATTGATCAAAAGGAATTTTACGCTCCATAGCTTGTCCTCATCTCCAGCAGCGCTTCCTTTATTCTATCTAACTGACCCTCAACCTGCGTGTCTACAACCTGTGAGTCGCTTTCAAAGATACATCCTTTTTCGGATACTTTTTCATCCTCTAAAAGGGTTATTTCGGTATAAGGGCAGACTCTTTTCAACTCATCAAGGTTGGCTTCATAAAATCCTTTTTTATTGGGGTGAATGCTTATAATGACATGTTTCTTATCCTTAAACTCCCTGAATGCATCCTGAGCTATTTTAATTAAAAGGGCATCCTCTTTGGAAAGAACCGTCTGCAATATTTGCTCTGCAATATATATAGATAGCTGGATAATCTCATCCTCATTCTTTTCAATAATATGTATTGCTTTTTTATGTGCGTTTTCTAAAACCGCTTTAGCCTGGCTCCTATGCAATTCACATTCTTTTTTGCTCTCGGCATGTCCTGCTTCATACCCCTTTACTTGGCCCTTTTCAAGACCGCTATTGTAAGCTTCCTGATAGGTCTGCTCTTTAAGTGCTTCCAAAGCAATTTGAGCTTCTCTTAGAGCTTCTTTTTTTGCATGTTCGATTATTATGAAAGCCTTTTCTTCTGCTTCTTCAATAATTTCTTTTGAATTCTTTACTGGGTCGTCAAAAGCAGTAGCTGTCGTACCAGAAACAACCTGGGCTACAGGAATGATACAAGATCTTTTTTCTTCACAGTTCTCGGTATTTTTTATTATTTTATACAACGACATCAGCTTGCTCACCTCTACTGATAATAATTTCTCCTGCTTCATCCAATCTCCTGATAATTCCTACTATTTTATGCTGGGCTTCCTCGACAGCCGTTATTCTCACAGGACCCATGAATTCTATATCTTCTCTCAAAGTTTCAGCAGCTCGTTTTGAAATGTTTGTATAAATGTGATCTGCTACATCTTTTGATGCACCTTTTAGTGCCAACGCCAAGTCGCTGTTGTCCACATCCCTGAGTACACGTTGAACATAAATACTGTCAAGGTTGATAATATCTTCAAAGACAAACATGCTGTCCTTAATTTCTTCCGCTAAGTCTGCATCTTCTTGTTCCAAGCTTTCTAATATGCTTTTTTCTGTGCCTCGGTTCGCTGAATTCAATATCTCTACCAAGGTCTTGATGCCTCCATAGGATTCAAAATTACCATCTAGAACATTGGAAAGTTTTTTATCCAGAATCTGTTCCACTTGCTTTATAACTTTTGGAGACGTCTTGTTCATGGTTGCAATTCTATAGGCAACATCTGCTTTAATATCCTCAGGCAATCCTGAAATGATTTGAGCTGATTTATCTGACTGAAGAAAGCACAAAATTAGAGCAATGGTTTGCGGATGCTCATTTACGATGGTTTTTAATAATTGAAGAGGATCTGTCTTTCTCGCCAAAGTAAATGGCTTTCTTTTTATAGCAAGGCGTTCAGAATTCATTAGTATTTCTTCAGCTTTTTTAGACCCTAACGCCTTTGTAAGAATATCTCTTGCGTAATCTAAGCCACCTTCTTTGATATACTGGCTGGCACGCTGTGTCTCAATGAATTCTGTTATTATTTCATCCTTAACCAAAGGCTCCACTTGTGTTATATTTGCAATTTCAAATGTGATTTTTTCTATCATTGATTCGGGAAGCATCTTTAAAATTCTTGATGACAAATCAGGTCCTAATGTAATCATCAAGACTGCTGCTTTTTCTACTCCCGAAAGTGTTTGTGCAGCTTGCATATCCCTTACCCCTCATCCTTCAATATCCAAGTTTTTACAATATCCGCTACTTTATCTGGCGATTCATTGGCATATTCTTTAACCTCAATCTCTGATCCCTGCACCTCGTTATAAGTCAACTTCGATGATACATCCTGAATCATTTCCTCTATGGGCATAGGGTGAACGTCTCTCATAGATTCATCATTTTCTTTTGAAAATCTTCTGATTCTTAATAAAACAATAATTAAAAAAATCAGAAAGAACAAAGATCCGACTCCCATGCCAACATACTTAAATATGGCCTGTTTTTTCATTTCAGCAAGATAAGCCGCTTCTGCTGCATCCATTTCTTTTTTTAACTCTACTTCAGAGGTTCTGTCAAATACCAGTCCTTCAACATTGATAATATCGCCCCTTAAGGTATCTAAACCCACTGCCCCTATCACAATATTTTCGATGGCTTCTTTTCTCTCAGCTGATAAGTCGCCATCATAAATAACTGAAGTCGTGAGTCTCACGATTTCCCCAGGTGCTTTAATGGTATGCACTTGCGTTTCATCGATTTCATAATTACGAATATTTTGATAGTCATTTAGACCAGGCGATTGTGCAATTTGTTCTGTATTCTCACCATAATACTGAATGTTGTTATCTATGGGACTCAAACTTAAGTCCTGTTCCTGACCACTTTCTATATGAATACTTTCCTCAATGCTTCTTAAGGCAAGCTGATCTCCATATGAAATGATGGTTTTTTCTTCTGTATCAAAATTCATATCTGCATTTATTTTGACAACCACTTTCCCACTTCCAAGAGCTGTTTCCAGCATCTCCTGAATATCTTTAGCTAACTTATTTTCAAAATTTTGCTTTAAACTTAAGCGATTACCTGTCTCTTGAGCACTGCTTAAGTCATTGCTCTCATCAAGCCCTAAGCTTAAATAATTTAACTCTGTATCGATAACCTGAACATTCTCAGGGGGAATACCTTTTACCGCACCGGATACTAAGGCAATAATTCCTCGTACTTGCTGGGGATTCATTTTTTTAAAGGCATTTAGCCTTAAGAGTACTGAAGCGCTTCCAGACTTCTCTTCACTTGCAAACAATGATTCTACTGGCATGGAAAGAATCACTGTAGCAAAATTAACTTCCTCTAAAGACATAATGGCACGTTGCAACTCTCCCTGTACAGCACGCTGATACATAATCTCCCGTTCTTCATTGGTCAATGTAAAGCTTGTGCTATCAAACAACTCGAATCCCTTTCCATTGGAAGGAAGTGCCTCATTATTTGCAAGATCAATACGCAAACGATCTACTCGTTCTTCAGGAACGGATATGGTTGTCCCGCCTAATTCTATCTTATAATCAGTAACACCCATTTCATCTAGTTTTTGTACCACCTTTGCAGAATCAGCGATGCTTAGGTCTGTAAAAAGAGGAACAACTGTAACTTTTCCAAAAACAAAATAATACATGGCTAACGAGACAATAAAAGCTACGCCTACGCTAATAAGTGCGAGTCGTTTACCACTTGTCATATTGCTCCATGTAGTATGTAATCTTTCCATAAAATCTTTAAGCCATTGCATAATATAGTAGACTCCTTATATTCTTCTTATAAAACATCCCAATCATTATCATTTTTATGGAAAAAATATTCATTTGCTGCCTTAATATCATGGAAGTATTTTATATCTGAACTTTCATAATTTCCTGATAAGCCTCTACCATTTTATTTCTCACCTTGACCGCTAACTCCAGGGACAATATTGCTTCTTCTGTCTTCAGCAAAACCTCATGAATGTTTTCAGCTTCACCTGTAATAAGCTGCTGAGTCCCCTTATCAGCTTCTATCTGAAGATTATTTAAATCATTTAATTTCTTTTCAAAATTTTCTTTAAGAGATATTTCATTACTGTTTGTTTCATGCTTTCGTGATAACTCATTATGATCCCTAAATGTCAGGCCTTCTATTGAATTTATCCCACTCATTTATTTTCTCCTATCTACCGATTTCCAAAGCTTTTAAAAACATTGCCTTTGTTGCATTCAAAGCTGTCACATTCGCTTCATAGGCACGGGTCGCAGCAATCATATCCACCATTTCATTCATGATATTAACATTGGGCATTTCAACATATCCTTCTTCATTAGCGTCGGGATGCGTTGGATCATAGGCCAGTTTGAAAGGGGTGTCATCTTCTATAATAGAATCAACCTTAACGCCTTTGGAAACGATTTCTGATCTCTTTGATGAACGATTGATTTCTTTTTCAAGATTTTCTCTGAATACAGCTATTTTTCTTCTATAAGGCCCGCCTTCTTCTGTACGAGTAGTGGTAGCATTGGCAATATTAGATGCGATGGTGTCCATTCTCAGCTTTTCACCAGTTAATCCGCTGGCGCTAATTTTGAAAGTATTGAAAATTTGCATCATTATCGACTCCCTTCACTGATTACATGACGAAGTACTGATATCTTTTTGCTTGCCTGCTGTATCAATGTATTGTACAAAAGTTGATTTGCAGCAAGATTTGCATTTTCCATATCAATATCTACATTATTACCATCCAGTCTCATGCTGGTTGTCTCATCTTTTACCATTTTTGGAATAACGTCATCTAAGGATTTAGGTGCTTGGATATGACTGCTATGAGTTGTATGTAATTTATTTTTTAAGCCGTTCATTGCATTTTTTAACTCTTCCTCAAACAACACGCGATTTGCTTTGTAGTTTCTTGTATTTACATTTGCTATATTGTTGGAAATCGCTTCATTTCTATATACAGCGGCATTTAAAGCTTTGTTAACTAATTGCATGGTTTGGTCATTAATTGTACTCATGTTATTCCCCCCTGACAAATTATTAATAAATCCCTCTTATGCCTTTATTTATAGTTTTAGTATATCGGTTTACGAAAAAAATGCAAGCAAAAATGACATTTGCTTGCATAACCTTTTATTTTTTTACAAATTTTTTAACTAATTTTGTCTTAATTTATGATGGATTCCCAGGAGCTTTTCAAATCTTCTAAAATTTCCTGCACATCTGCAACTTTTTGTTTATCATTTTGAATATTTGCTAGGGTCAATTCTTTTTCCATATAGGCATATAAAGCGCCTAATTCCTCAGAAAAATCCACATCTCTATTAAGGGTAAATGCCAACTCTTTTATTATTCTCTTTGCTTTAAATAGATTATTATGTCTCTTTTCTATATTGCTTTCTTCAATAGCCATCTCAGCTAACCTACAAAATTTAATAGCACCTTCATAAAGCATTAGTAAGAGCTTTCCGGGAGATGCTGTGTTCACATTGTTTTTTCGATATGTATCGAATGGGCTTGATGCATTGGCATACATAAAACTCAACTCCTTATCTTTTCGTATCTACAATAATACCTGACAAATTCTGCAATCGATCCAATAACTCTTCTATATCTTCTTCTCCAAATGTCTTGATACACATATCTGTATGTGCATCAAATACTTTAATGAGTAGTTGATCTCTTTCCTTTTCAAAGACAAAGAAAATGTCAAGACGGTTTTCTTTTGCTAAATCATTTAGCTGTTGAATTTTTTCTTTAAACTTCTTTTTACTTTTTCCTTTATTCCTTGATTCCTCTTGATTTTGATCCTCTTCATGAATGGGTACATCATCTTTTTTATGGACAACCCCTGTAGCTGTTACTTTTTGGATGCTTTTTATAATCTGAGGATCCATCCTATTTAAAAAGAAATCCATTTTATCACCTCAAACTATGAATAAAGATTTTGTTTTCAAAATCATCCTTCATCCTTCATTCTTCATTATTCATTATTAATTATTAATTTTTTCTCATGCTTTTTCATCTATGATAATTCCTGCCAGTTCCATTAAACCTGCCACAGCATTCAAGAGTTTTTCGGGAGGAACTTCTTTTATAACTCTATCTGTTTTATTATCAATTACCTTTACCATAACACGCCCTGTTTTGTCATGCACCTCAAATTGAAAATGGCTGTCAACGCCAAAAAGTATCTCGTTTGCCACATCCACAACTTCTGAAAATGACTCTTTTCCTTCCTGAGTCTTCAACATACGAGACAAATCTTCTTCTTTAAATAGTTTTTGAGACTCATTTATGGAACGAACCGATATGTTAATATCATCTTTTGAAACACCCGTCAATCCTGTGCTCTTAAACTCATTGGTTTTTGTCAAAGAATTGGTCGTTCCCTTATCATAGGAAACCGACTCATTTAATGCAATGTTTCTACTCATCCCCATCTCTCCTTAACCTTATACTCATTTATACTTATCAATGTGTTTTCCGCTGTCCCTAGCCTTTTGCTTCTTATAGTATGTGCTATTGACTCTCTTTTTTAATTGAACTTCTTTTAGTTCATCTTTAAGGGTTTTCATTGCATTGCGAATCTCATTTATGTTATTTTGTTCAATCTCCATAATTTTCTCAGCAATATGCTTAATATCCTTGTCCATCAACTCTACTTCTTGACCTTCAATTCCTTGGTTTTTATTTTCCAATGCAATGGTTTTGCGAATCAGATGGTCTAGACTGTCAATTTTATCAATTCGATCTTGCTTTGCATTAATGGCATTATGAAGCCGAGTCCAGTTACGTTCTTCAATCCAGCGTGTTTGCTTCATGGTCATTTCCAACAACTCGTTAAGCAATTTTTTTTTCTCCATAAACAATCTCTCTATACGAGGCTTGCTATCTTTCATTTTCCAATCCTCTCATTAACCTGTAAACCAACCTGAAATATAGCTAGACATGGAATTCATCTCTAAGATAGCGGATTCCATAGCAGAAAACTGCTGATAGTATTTGTTTTCTGCTTCTTCAAGCTTTTCAAGTAATGTATCCACTTGGTCTTCTAAACTATTGATTCTTTTACTTAGAGTGTTTTCTTTTTCTGTTGTAGTACCTTCCATTCCCGCTTTTTTCAAAAGAGCACCTTTATTGGATCCAGTAGTTTCAACATATTTATCTAAAATGGAATCCATCGTAACCCCTAAACCGGATTCTGAGTCAGTAAATAATTTCTTCACGCCATCTGGATTAGATTCAATTGCTTCTATTAATCTGTCTTTATCCACAACCAACTGGCCTCCATTGGTATGATCTTTAGAAGTAGTAATACCTAAATCCATAAGGTTAATTCCCAAAGTACTACTGGTTGCAAAAAGAGAGCCTCTTAACTCTGTCATAAGTCCATTTAATAGAGAATCATTTCTAAGCAACCCAACCTTTGCCTTCTCTTCCCAAATCTCTATTTCCTCATCCGTCATCTCTTCTTTTTGAGCATCTGTTAAAGGTCCATAATCTCGGTCTCGTTCTTCTTTGACTAAATTATTTATATTATTTATTAATTTATTATACTGATCCACAAAATTCAGTATTCTTTCTTCCGTATCTGTTGTATCTGTTTTAACAGTAACCGTGATTTCAGAGGTTGTGTTTTCATTGAGTTCATATTGTACGCCATCAATGGTAAAAGAGTTACTGCTTCGAGTCGTCGTGACACCATCCAGTGTAAAAGTAGCATCCGCTCCAGTTTGAGCATGTCCAGTATCGCTACTAAAATCAATCCCTATTCCCGAAGATAAAAAAGTCCCTGTTAGATCTTCAAATTGAATTTGATTATTAGCCCCTTCACTATCGGAAACTAATTTGAAAGTATTGGTAAGTTCGCTGTAACTAAGAGTTACATTGGCTTTTATGCTACTATTGACTTCATACATGAGATTCTGTACTGTGTCACCGGTTTTATCAAAAGTAAAGGTTTCTCCATTAATGCTAAAGCTTATGGCATCGCCCCCACCGAAAATATCGTTGGCAAAATTAGCGTCCCCAAGAGTTGCTGATTTGTTTAGAACATTTTTATCTCCTGAGGAAAATCCCAGAGAGGTTAATACGGTATCTCCTTCATTTGTATCAAAAACTTTAAAGACATGCCCTGAGGATTCAAAGGACAGTTCGCTTCCCGCTGTTCCTACTGTGACGATTCCTGCCCCAAAAGCTGCATCAATTTTACTCTGTAAATCACTTGTTAAATCACCTATGATTCCGTATCCACCCTCTAATGTGATGGTCTTTTTCGTCCCATCTAAGATTACATCAATGGTATCGCCGCTATTAATATCCCCCAGCGACAAACCCGATCCTTCCATGGAAGCAATATCACTGCCTGTCCATATATCATTTAACGCTTTAGTGACGTTGCTGATGGTGTGCGTCCCTGCTGTAGCAGAATTGGTGGCAGAAGCTGTTACTGCAGAGGCAGTCGAACCACTTATGGTGGCCTCTGCTGAAAGTGAGTTAAATGCACGACTATTCATTAAATAGGTATCTTGATTGAGATCGTCAAAAAATGTATCTTGAAAGCTGGTAATTTCACTGATAATTTCTCTATAGGCTTCTTGCTGCCATTGGAGAGTTTTTAAACTTTTCTCCGCTTCATCTACCTTTGTTTGCTTTGTTGTTAACATCCCTTTAACCATACTGTCAATATCCATGCCTGAAGCCAGTCCTGTTAGTCTTGCAGTCATTTCATCACCTTCTTACTAAAATTTATATAAAAATTACAAAATCAAATATATTTTAACTTATTATTTATTATCGGATGTTTATTTGATTTTTTTAGTTTTTTTGATTTGTTAAACGTATAAATTTTGAAATGATAGCTTTTTAATGTGAATATAGTAGCAGAACTGCATTTTGACAGATAATATAAATGAATCCTCTTCTAGTCCCATGTAATATAAAAATACAAGGGTTTAAAAAATTAACCCCTGCAATCCTCATTTTTGATCCTATTTTTACATCTCTATAATAGGAATTTTACATCTGTTACTAAAACCGAATTTAGTATTTTAAAGGCGCTCTAACTATTCGTGATCGCTCTTTATCTTATCCAAGCATTTATACACATGGGCTTTATTCTGGCTCTCAATATTCTCTGCGATTCTAACCCATAGTTCTAAGTCCGGATTTTGTATAACATCATCCAATTTGCCATCCATAAAAACTGTCTTGTCCTCATCCCACAAACCAAAAAACTCATCTGCTGAATTGCAGGCAGATATACCATCATAACCGGCAATTTTTAAAGCCTTGGCTCTTGTATTGAATAGAACCATTTTATCTTTTAATTCAGAAATGCTAAATCTATATAATACGCCTGGGTTTAGTATTATTGTCTTAAAGCGCTCTAATAACTCGACGCACAATTTTGTATCTTCATCTATGAGGCAAACCCAATCCTTGGCACTCGATAGTTTAATTGCTTTGTTTAATGTCCTTCCCCACTGGTTCATGGTTGTTGAAGTTGTATATATATTTGATTTGCTTGATACTGTTTTTATAAAGTCATTATAAATATAACTTTCTGATGCTAGAACCACTGAATTAAAAGCTTTAGTATAACTGTCTATCTTGTTTTCTAGTATTTCCTTTGAGTTACAGAAAATCACTGCATCAATAGTTTTAGGATTAAGCACTGTATTTAATCTTGATATCCTTTCTTGAAAATCAGGGAGGTAACGATTAATTGTATCCGGCATTTCTTCACCAGTGCTCTGCAAATTTTTTATACTCAAAATATTAACTTTATTTCTTTTTTGCTTCGGACTTCCTACTTCTTTAAGTTTTTCAAAAAGAGTTTTGGAAACATCATCTATTTCTTCATATGAGAAGCGTCCTTTGTTTAGTAATGCACCTCCACATAGTTCACACCAATTCAGTTGATCTCCGAAGTCTTTTGGATCACGCTTCCACCACCCTGGCTCAATAGGCCAGCCCCCTGGACCATCAAAAAGCATATCCAAAGCGCCTGCAATTTCACAAAAGAAAGCACCCTTTGGTGTAATTGTTGCACTCCACATGTTTTGAAACCAACATTTATCTCGGATTTCTATCCATTTATCATCTGAAACACCTACATCTTTTCTACTGATAAGTAGAGGTTGGTGTCGTGAAGGGTTCTGATGATCATTAATGCATTGATAACTAAACACATCTTGAATTAGTTCGAAGTGCTCATAATAATTATTACAAAGAGATGTCCATAATCCGGGCCCTTTTCTGTCGTTTAAAGTTTCGTCTAAGTAAAAATTTCTGTCTCTAATGTACTTTATGAAGTTCCTTATAGGTTTTGTTATAGGAGGCAACTTAACCTTTGAAGGGTATTGTTCCCCTATATATTGTACAAAGCGTTGAAACTGGGGATGTATTGTCGGTTCACCTCCCATTATGCCAATTGTTCTATCGAAATCCTTTAATGAATCCACCGCACGCGTAAAGGTCTCCCAATCCATGAAAAACGGCTTTTTATGATGTCCACAAAAACGCGTACAATTGGAACATTGATTGATACATGCATTGGTTATATCTATTTGTATGATTCTCATATCCTTGGGTGACTTCATAATAGCTCCTCCTCAAAAGGTCTTCTCTAGATGCTTTTTGATAAGCTTTTTTTCCCTATTGGTTGTAAAAGAAGTGTTCCAAAATTCATCATAATGGTTGCGTATGTGATTCATCATTAAATCATATTGCTCTATGCAGTCTTCACATCCAAACGTGACTATTTTATCACACATGGAAATCATAAAAGACCATTCAGAGTATCTTGCTCTGGGTATAATCTCTGGAACCCTCTCGGAAAGATACTGAGTTCTTTTTTTATACATTAAAAGATATTCCTCCAGCAACTCAGGTGTTAGATTGTTCGAGTGAATAAATCCTGTCATATTACCGCCATGCTTCCTGAAATGATAAAGAGGTGTTCCTTTTGCTACAATCCTATTTGCATTGGCAAATGCTTTGTAAATCACATGAATATCATCTACCAACATACCTTCTATAAACCGTATGCCATTAAACAGCCTTTTTCTAAAAAGTTTTGTAGGAGGTGCCACATTATATTTTTCCCGCTTCAAAAGTTCGTCAAGTCCTTTAATTTTATCCAATATTAGAAGATCCTCATATATGTAATACGGTTCTAATCTATCTTCAAAATCATTCCAACTACCGCACATGGAAATATCTGCATCGTGCTCTTCAGTGAGATTCCAAAGATGTTCAAGCATTCCTTCCTCACAGTAATCATCATCATCTACTATGGTGACATACTCACAAGAAGCTGCATCAAGCCCTGCATTTCTTCCTTGGGCCGCTCCATTGTTTTTTTCAATATTAACTAATTTTATCCTATTATCTTTTTCTGCATACTGGCTACAAATATCCCTAGTTCCATCCGTAGACCCGTTATTTATTAAAATAAGTTCAAAGTCAATGAAAGTTTGGCATAGGACACTTTCCAGTGAACGTTTTAGATAATGCTCACGATTATAAGTGACAAGTATGATGCTAATTGAAGGTTTTGTCATTTTTTAACTACTCCTTGATAGCAATATTCTCCATAGGAATACCTAGTTTTAATAACTGCTCTTTTAAAACTGGTTTAAGTTCATCATATATTGTTGAAATAATAACATATATATTTCTATTTTCACATTTATCTAAAAGCCTCAAATCATCAGGCCGCTGGCATTTTATCCCCGCTATCATAGTATTATTTTTTCTTGTATCATT
The DNA here is from genome assembly GCA_016278615.1 of Clostridia bacterium. GTDB lineage: Bacteria > Bacillota > Clostridia > Peptostreptococcales > JAAYPU01 > Soudan-22. Next base: position 34,580 of record JADQBM010000002.1, read on the forward strand.
ATCAAGAAATCCGCAAACATTAAATCCTGAATCCATAAGGATTCGGGCAACTGATTCTCCTTCATTTCCACTAGGAAAAATATAAATATTTTCACCTTTAATAGATTCCATTTGTGATAATAACTTAGCTTTCCTATAGGCACAGTATATATAAATACCTTCGAATATCCCAAAGTTTCGAATGAAGTCGCAAATTTTTTTTATTTCAGAGTGGTTAATTTTATTAAGCATTGATAAGAGGTTCGGACCGCTTTCAACCATTTTTGTCATTTGAGTTATGCTTTCATACGATAACACATCGACTCCCGAAGAGAATAACTTAAACAGAAGTGTTATACGAGAATAAATATACTCCCTTCTTATCCCTTTGTATGATTCTGCTAACGGCAATAATATCCAGAAAGTATAGAATAAATCAAAATAATGTCCTTCTGTGACTTGACTAGTTATTCCATTTTTAGCACGAGTTCTATAACAATAAAATGGCTTTTCATAATAATAAATAGATTTTGCCTTTACCAGTATTCGTGTTGTAGTATAAACATCACCATAATAATTAGATGGAATCTCTTTTGAGTAAAATAGTTTTTTTGTATCATTGGCCATCATAAAAATACTTTTATTATATATATATCGCCATTGTACCATATGAAAATTCGGCAGGTTCATTATATACTTAAGAGCATTTGAATAAGTGCTCTTATTTATTTTTTCCGCGCATATGTTTGCATCACGAACATTCTTTGCTCCATTCTCTGGATAGCACTTAAACCCTCCCATAATCACATCCGGAGTTTTTTCTTTAATTATCTTTATTATGTCTGAGTAACATCCTTTTGAAACGAAGTCATCGCCATCCAAGATATGTATGTATTCACCCTTTGCTTCAATAATTCCTACTCGATGTGCTCTACCGATAATACTTTCTCCTTCTAATTTTATATAATTTATATGGCTATATTTTCGAGCATATGCTTCACAAATCTCACGACTTCTATCTGTAGATACATTGTCTACAAGGACAATTTCATAATCTTTAAATTCCTGATCAATAACACTTTTTAAACATTCTTCAATATAATTTTCTAAATTAAAAACAGTAATGATAATACTCAATACAGGCATTTTTCAGTTCCTTTCTATAATACATATCTACAATCTATGATTGTCTTATCAGGATATATCTCGTTGACATTTAAAAATTCTTGCCATGCAGTCAAGATAACTAGCACATCTGCTCTTTTTTGTATCTCTTCTAAACTGGCACAATAAATCAGTTTGAACTCTTCATTATCCTTTTTAAAAGCTTCATTGGCAATAGGATCATAAGCCAATAAATTATGATACCCCGCCTCTATAAGCTTTGCTATAATTTTTCCTGAAGCACTATCCCTTACATCATCAGAATCAGGTTTAAATGATAACCCTAGTATTCCTATATTGTCTGAAGGAGATAGAATCTTACATATTTTATGTGCCATGAAATCAGGCATAGATTCATTGGTTTCAATTACTTTTTTAAGAATCATGGGTTCAAATCCTTTTTCCAAAGAAGCCGCATACATAGCCTGTGTATCCTTCGGTAGGCAATAACCTCCATATCCACAACCAGGGTATACGTAAGAAGCCATATTACACCCGCCCCAGCGTTTGTCTATATGCAAAACCTTAAATGCATCTTTAATATCAATATCTCCTATTACATCTCCTATTTTGGACATTTCATTTGCATAGCTAATCATAGTTGATAATAGTGTATTTGAAAGATATTTAATGAATTCAGCAGTGTTTAATGACACTGCAAAAAAAGGTGCATTAAACTCACGGTAGAGAGTTTGCAGCATTTGTGAAGATTTATCATCACAAACCCCACACACAATTCGATCAGCATTTATAAAGTCGTCCCAGCATCTTCCTTCACGTAAAAACTCTGGGTTATTTGAAATACCAAAAGCCTTTCCAGGAATAAGGCCCCTTTCTCTAAGGTAAGAAGTCACCTTCTCTTGCGTGGTGGAAGGTGGAACAGTCGATTTAATGACCATAACACGATATTTCCCATCGTTCAAGATATCTGAAAACATATTTATAGCTGAATAAATGTATTTTAGATCAGCCTGCCCATTTGCTCCACAAGGTGTCCCAACACATAAAAATATGAAATCACTCTGCCGCACTGCATCTATGGGGTTTTCTACTAAGAAAAATTTATTATCGAGATGCCTTGTAAGAGCCTCATTCAGTCCAGGCTCCATAAAGGGGATTACTCCCTTTATAATCATTTCCATCCTCTCATGATTTACATCAAAGCCAAAGGTGGTGTGTCCTTTTTCTGCAAAACCTAAAGCTGTTGTAAGTCCAACGAATCCAAGACCAAATACTGTCACTTTGTACATAGTTAGTTCTCCTTTTTATTCCTCTACAACTGCATACAATACTGTTTCAGTTCGTGCTGTACTATAATGCCTAATATACAACTTGTATTCTGGAACAAGTTCTTTAATGTATAAAGGTATTTCTACAATATCAGACAGTTTATGGTAAATACAAATAGCCAACTTTGGTTTATATCTTTGAATTGTCTGTTTAGCACCCCTCAATGCTTCAAGTTCTGAGCCCTCGATATCCATTTTAATAAACGTTACAGGCACATCTTCTAATTCCTCATCTATCGAAGTAACGAGAATTTCTATGTCTCCATTTTTTCCTACTTTGCTTGATCCATCATCTTTTGAAACGAAAGACAGTGTCTTCTTTCTATTCCAAAGCCCATAAGGAAAGAGTTCAATATTCTTATATCTAGATAATTTTTCTTTAAATTCATTTTGCTTTTTTTCTTCAGGTTCAAAAGAATATATTTTCTTGTATTGTCCCTTTGTCTGTCTTATAAACTCCTCTACTGTATCTCCTATATATGCCCCACAATCCACAAATATTTCATGTTCCGATAATTTAATTATGTCTGAATCAAAATACTGCGGAGAACTACTTCTCAAAGGAATAAGGTATTTTGCATCAGCAGATATTTTATAATTAATTATATGATAAAACAATTGTTCCGAGAGCTCATCAGATAAAAAACGATACACTTTATCAAACATACTAAAATTTTTGCTAACATATTTAAAATAATTATTATATTCGTCAATAAACAATACATCAAATGCCACTATTGGTTTTTCCAGCATATTGTTTTCTTTTAATTGGTTTAAAATTTCATCGTAATACATTATGGAAGTAATACTGATATAACTATCTCCATATAACCTCTTTAAATCATCAAAATCAATTACAGGAATTCCTTCAATAAGCATGCCTCGTTTCATTGGATTGTTATCACAAAATGAAACAGATAATACGTTTACTTCATTTATCATTCTTAAGTATGTAACACCCCAATTACCGGAACCAAATAGAATAATTGAAGACTTTCTCTTTTTTAAATCAAGAAGCTCTTGTTTTGGTTTTTTTTCTAATTTGTCTAATAAAAAGAAATGTGACATTGGCATCTCCTTTATCTCCTAATTTTTATACCTTAACCTTGTACAATATAGTATTTTGTGCGGTAGTTTAATCTGTAACTGCATACAATACAGTTTCATATATGCTCTCTCCATAATGCCTTAAATATAGTTTGTATTCGGGGACAATACTCTTCAAATATTTTGGTATATTTATGATATCAAGCGGTTTATGATAAACGCATATTGCGAGTTTCGGTTTATATTTCTCAATAGTCATTTTTGCCCCTTTTAATGCCTCTAATTCTGCACCTTGAATATCTAATTTTATAAAAGTTGCAGTCTTGTTATTTAATACTTTATCTATAGATGTAACGTTAACTTTAATATTCCCATCATCACTTAACATGCTTCCTGCTGTATTTCTAGCATCAAAATTCAAAACAGCATTTTCATGCCACAAACCATATGGCAACAGCTGCATTTTATTATTATTTAATGAGAATTTGTCGAATTCTTTATGTTTGCTTTCTTCTGGCTCAAAGGCATATATTTTATTAAACTTTCCGTTTGTTCTTTTTATAAATGCCTCAAGCGTGTCACCAGTAAAGGCGCCTCCGTCAATAAAAATTTCATTATCTGAAAGATTTATAATTTCTTCGTCAAAATATTGTAAATGAATACTTTTAAACGGAATAAGCCATTTAGGATTCATCGTTATCGAATACATAATTCTGTTATGAAAGATTTCTCTAGATAGTTCTTCATCAAATAGACTGTATGCTTTTTCATATTCTTCTTTAAACATAGCAAGTAGATAAGTTACATCACTTTCAAAATAAAACAGCCCATCTTTAATAAGTTGTTCTGCAATCTCTTTTTTTGCATCTAAAGTAGCAATTATCACAACGCTATTATTGAACTTTTCTAAAAGCAGTTCATAACTTATTACTGGTAATCCATTGAAAGTTTTACCTTGCTTTTGGGGGTTATTATCACAAAAAAAATCCGGCTTAATCCCTGCATCTTTCAACCCTCTCAAAACATGAACCGCATTTTTCCCTGCACCAAAAAGAATAAGCGGCGACTGCTGCTCTTTTAATAAGCTGCTATTCCTTTTAAACGTTCCTCCATCATTTATATTACTGACAATCAAATCATATATTTTTCCCAAAATATCACTTCCTTCTTATAATAAGTAAGATATAAATCATTTGTCCTGCACACCAGGTGTCACCTTCGAGAGAGTATTTGCTTTACCAAAGCTATTGCAATAATCACAAGCTGTTAGAACATCCGTATTAAAAATAAATTGTTTCAACTTATTTCTGAGTTTCTGGTTTGACAAAGAACTATCCAAAATATTTATATAATCACCATCCTCTTCTGGAATCATACCCATGTTCATCCCATGTGCCGAGCGAGGGCAAAGGTAATAGTAGCCATTCCTTAAAGTGTTGAAGTTTTTATTGGCTGAGCAATTTATAAAATTGTCAACATTTACATCATATTTCCTTCCTCTTTTCTCCATCAACCCTAAGTTCATCCATTCATCATTTTCTTTGCCTGAAATACAATATATCCCGTATTCTTGACATTTTCTTACTATATCTATTTTTTTTGATGAAAGCTCTTTATAATTACTGATATAAATAATTGCTTTACATTGTGCCAAAGCTTCAAATACTTCTTCATTTGGTATAATAGTTCCATTTGTAATTATTTCAATTTGCATGATATTATTTGCAATAGATAATTCTCTCAAAATATCGGCAAACTGGGGGTGTAAGAAGGGTTCCCCCCCCATAATACGTAGTAATTCTATAGCATCAACCGATTGTATTACTTTTTCTATTGATTTTACTAATATTTCTTTATCATAGTGAACGGGCTGTTGATAATATTGCATTCCGTTCGCGCAAAACCTACATTTAAGTGTACACTTCTCCGTTATACATAATTCTAAAGAATTGAGTACAAACATATCCCGGCCGCCATTTTGATTGAAAGTCATAGAAATAAGCCGCATAATTTCACCTGCTTCATCAGCTGGTAGTTCCTTATACAGCTTATATTTCAAAAAAAGATGTGCCAAACTATCAATAGTCATAATATTCATAAAGCCTAACTGAGCTAACTGAATTCTTAAGATATCATAAATATCTTTTGAGGCAACACAAATAAAAATATTAGCGTCAGGATATCGACTTTTTATCTCATCTGGTGATAAAATAGATAATTCATAAAAAATAGTTCCTTGTTTTTGCTTGTTGTTGTCTCCAAAACAAACTGGTCTTAAATCCAAATACTCAAGTAATTTCAGCGCTAGCAACCCTGCACTTGAAGCCCCAAAAAGTACTATAGGGGTATTACTGCTCTTAAGTTTGTTCAATATTTGCTCAATTTCTCTTTCGTATTTTTCCAATATCATCTTGTGTTTTCCCTTCTTAACCTTTCTAAATCATTTGAGAAATCCGCTTATTTATATCTGCACTAAACATCTCATCATTGCTGTTACTAATAGCACGTTGGTAACAATACTTAGCCCTTTTAAACGCCCCAATTGCTTCAAAAATATCGCCACAAATTGCCAAAATATCTGGGTCATCATTCCAAAAAACTCTTGCAACTTCGGCCGTTTCTACAGCTATTTCTTTCTCTCCTATTTGCCAAGATATGTACATTTTGAAATACAAACCCTCACGGTCTAATATACTGTTTTGGAGAATATGAACCATTATCGGGACTGCATCCTCGAAATTCCCTTCACTAACAAAGTTATTAAGTTTTATTTTCAATTCGTTGACTTTATTCTTATCTTTATCGGTCTGTATCTTTGGTAAAGTCTCAATCACTTTTTTTATTGAATCTGATAGCTTTTGCTCAACCGCTATTCTTTCGAAATCCTCATTAACAATTTCTCTCAAAATATCTGGACGTTTTAAAAGAGACACAAGACAACCTGAATTTCGTTTTAATACTTTTTTCAAACCCAAAGGCATAGCCGAGCTGTATTCAATCAAGTAGTTAATTCCCCAGTGATATTTGTTCTCAGTATCACAGATTGCAGACAATAAAAGCGCCATCCAATTTGAAATTTCATGGGAAACATTTTTTTCCATCGCTCTGTATATTCTATCAACAAAAAAGTTTCCTAATTTAGAAATATCCATTGCAGTCGTTTTTCTAGAAACCATCTTTGCACTTTCTTCCACTATTGTTCCAACTTTTTTTTGATTTTGAGATGCCAAGGCATAGTTGCAAAAAATATCGTTTGTAACGATGCTCTGAATCATATTCAATCTATCATATAAGCAGGCCTTTTCATTGTGAGCTGCATTTTTCAAGCAGTCACTTATGGAACCAAAGTGTACGTTAAGAAGAAAGTCAACCCTCTCTTTATCCAATGCATTCCATTCTTTGAGAAGTTCTATTCCTTCATTATAAAGGCAATCACATTCAAGTACTCGGTTTAAGGTTACATTTGAATTATAAATGGAACTTTCATGAATACGGTAGTGATGGAGTGCTTTATCAATGGAAACAAAAGACTGGCATTTGCGTAGATAACGAAGCACCGCAAAAGTGTCTGACCCACTTAACAGCCATTGTGGTCTATCGAAAGCAAATGGTGCATGTTCAAGATAAAAATCCGTACGATAAAGTTTCGCCCATAATGGGCGAAAAGAACCATAGAGATCAATAAATTTCTCAACTATTTCATTAATATCCTTAGTTGACAGCTCTATTGGAATACGCGTAGATACTGAATGTGGGTTTTCATTTAAAAACATTTCCGTTCCACAGATAACCATATCTGCCTTATTGTTTTCAGCGGCACGATACATGATTTTTACAAAATCTTTATCTAAATAATCATCTGCATCCAGATACGCATAATACTCACCGTTTGGATGAATCCATTCTTGCGCGTATTCTGGATTTAACACAGTATTCTTTTCATTCTTTCTAAATATGATGCGATTATCTTCTTTTGCAAAACGTCTGCAAATCTCACCCGTGTTGTCTGTAGATGCATTATCATAAAGCATAAGTTCAATATTGCTCACAGATTGAGTTAAAATACTGTTAATGCTTTTTTCAATATATTTTTCTGCATTATATGCCTGCATATAAAATGTAACATAAGGTTTTGTCATATAATATTTCCCGCCTTTAGTCAAAGTAGAATATATTTACCAAAAGTATTCTCTTCTATTACTCTCTTTAAGGTATTGCAAATATCTTTGTATACCCTCTTTGATATGCACTTGAGGCTCATATTGAAGCAGCCTTTTCGCCTTAGTAATATCTGGGCAACGTCGATTTGGATTATCTGTCAAATATTCCTGATCTGTGTGTGTTTTAAAGGAAATCTTTCCAGTATAGCTATGTCGCTCACGTCCTATTTCCTGATAGAGTCTTGCAAGCTGTAAAATGGTAAGCTCAGGACCATCCGCCCCAATATTGAAAATGTCAAATGCACCAAATACGGCACATTTTATGTAACCTACGGTTGCATCAGGAATATAATCAAAAGTACGCGTCGGTTTGCCATCTGAATATAAAACAATATCTTCATTATCAATAATTGCCTTTGCAAAATCCGCAACCACTCTTTGGTCATTGATTCTCATTCCAGGACCGAAGTTATTAAACGGGCGCACCACTGTAACCGGTATGCCATACTGGCGTGCATAATTGTAGCAAAGGGTTTCCCCGAACCGTTTTGACTCATCATAGCATGCCCTGGGTCCACATGTGTTCACATTCCCGAAATAGCTTTCCGGAGTGGGAATTTTAGAAGGTTCAGGGTCTCCATATATTTCGCTACTAGAATAGAAAAGAAACCCTTTTAGCAACCTTTCTTTAAAGAAATCCAGTAGCCGACGAAGCCCTGCAACATCTGCATCTATTGTTTCAATAGGATGAAGTCTGTAATATATGGGGGAAGCAAGTGATGCCATATGAAAGATGATATCTGCCTTTTTTGCAAATGATAAATCGCAAGTAATAATGTCAAGCTCTCTTAAGTCAAATAACGGGTTTTGCCGTATCCTTTCCATCCATTGGGGTTTACCAAACATATAATTATCTACGCCATATACTTTTTTTATGCCTAATTCCTCTCCATATGTATGGAAAAAATGGAGAAGCGTATAGCCCAAAGAGCCAGCAAAGCCAGTTACCAAAATAACTGAATCCTTAAATTTTTCTTTCTCTTTCTTCGACAGTGACTTATATATTAGTGCCACATCTTCTTTCGTTATTGATGAAATACTTTGTAGCATTATCCTTCCTCCTGTTACCATACTTTCCATGGTGCTTGTTCTTCATTCCATTGTTGCTCAAGTGCATTTCTATCCCTTTGAGTATCCATGCACTGCCAAAACCCATGATGTTTAAATGCATTTAGCTTACCCTCTCTAGCCAGTAAAGGTAAGGTATACTGTTCAAATACTGTATAATCATTTACTATAAAATTAAAAACTTCTGGTTCTGCAATCATAAAGCCAGCATTAATCCAGCCCCCATCTTCTTTTGCTTTCTCTACAAAGCGATCTATTCTATTTGAATCATCATCAATATCAAGAACACCAAATCTTCCCCCTGGTTGAATGGCCGTTAGGGTTAAAAAGCTTTTGGATTTCATGTGGTGGGTTTCAAGAGCTTTTAAGTCAATATTCGAGACGCCATCCCCATATGTGAGCATAAAACGTTCGTCTCCAATGTATTTTTGGATCCTCTTTATTCTTCCTCCTGTCATGGAATCTAGGCCCGTATCTACAAGGGTAACACTCCAAGGTTCTGATACATTGTTATGTATGGTCATCTTATTGTTGTTGGTAAAGTCAAATGTAACATCCGAAGTATGAAGATAGTAATCAGCAAAAAATTCTTTTATCATGTAGCCTTTATAACCAAGGCAAATCACAAAATCATTGAATCCATAATAGGAATAGTACTTCATAATATGCCATAAAATCGGTCTGTCTCCGATTTCTATCATTGGTTTTGGTCTAAGATGAGATTCTTCACTGATACGTGTTCCATATCCTCCTGCTAAAATCACGACTTTCATAGCTTTCCTCCATCAATTCAAATTGCTTATATTTTTCAATAATTGGCTGTTAATCTACAAATTTTATCCTTCAAATTATTTTGAACATCCTTTTCTTTTATCCACTCAAGGTACTGAATGGGCTCATAATTATTGTTTTCAAACAAAAGTGCCTGCTCAAAGGAATCCACACTGTCTTCATATGCTTTCATATGGTAGTAGCAAAAACCCATTTTACAATAAGCTTGTCCTTTTTGTTCCATTCCACTGCTTTGCCTTATAGCTAATTTCTTGAAATAATCTACAGCCAAGTCATAGTATTCATTGTCTTTGAGTATATCTCCGATGGCTTCAAAAGACTCTATCATCAAATCAGGTGTTCTTGACATAAACCTATGAAAAACTTGTTTGTTTTCAAAAGGGAAGAGTTCCTTTAAAAGAATTTGATAGCATTCTATTTCTTCATCAAGAGAATCAGAATGTTTTTTTCCCATAAAATAAACATCCAATATTTTATGGTATTTACTGCTAAGCTGTTGTTTGTTCTTTTTATACCAGTCCGAATAATCTCCATAAATAAGGGATATAACCGTATACAGTTCATTTTCATCATTTTTTTCTTTTAAGTAACGAGAAAACGACATCTCTAAGGATTTAGTTGCATCTCCATTTAATAGCAAAGCAATTGCCATAAGATTACCGTAATCATCATACTTGCTGTTCCAGTTTTTAATAAAGTAATAAAAGAAAGGTGTTTTAACCTTTAGTTTTGCAAGATTTATGGATAGAAATTCTATGTCTTTAAATTCTTTTAAGTTATAAATACTGTTTAAGAGCTGAATCATCTCACTATGACCTTTGTTTTTTGTCATGCTGATGATGCGATCAAATGATGCTTCATAATATTTGTTTGTTTTCACAGATTCTAGGAAATACTCAAATGCTTGATCATGATTCCCTTTTAAAAAATATATTTCGCCTATAGTATAAAGGACTTTATCTAAAGATCTTTGGAACTTATTGCTATAAAAATAATGATATTTTTTTTGAAGGTTGATTGTATCTTTAAAACTCTTTTGTGCTTGTTCAAATTTCCCTGATTTAAAAAAAAACTCTGCTTCATTTTTTTTAACTTCCGGGTGAAAGGGAAATCGTTTCAGGCTTTCAGAAATCGTATTATAGATATCATTATCTGTATAGTCGTCTTTCATAAATGACATGGCTTTGCTTATATATATGTAAGTTCTAAATACCTGAGGAAGGGTCTGAAGCATTTTCTCATAATCTTTGCTTTTCATAAAAATATCTGCAAAATGTATAACTTCTGCATATTTTTTTAAAGGAAAGCAAGTTTCTACCATATAGAAATAAGTTAAGACATCCACTTCTTCCTTTGCTTCTTCTTCCTTTAAGAATTTCAAATTTCTTTCTAATTTTTCTTCAATAATATCGCTTGAATAGCCTGTATGATATATTTGGACATTCTCGGTCTGGAAAACATTCAGAAACCTTCCGTCTTTTTTGGGAGCTTCATGTATCCTGCCAACAAAACGGATATCCTGTTTGTTTCTAAACACTCTTAAAGCAGGTGCAATCTCTATGATTCTGTTCTCTTTAGTATCAATATTATAAATGGGAGATATTATCGCCTCATATTTTTGCTTTTTATCTATTTTTTTAAGAATTTTTTTCAATTCAAAAATAGATGCATCTGTAAAGTATTCATCTGCATCAAGAAAAATTATCCAATCGCCATTGGAATGGTCTAATGCATAATTTCTTGGAGCTGAAAAATCATCATTCCAAGGTTTATGTAGCACTTTTGCGCCATGAGTTTCTGCAATTCTAATTGTATTATCCGTAGACCCCGTATCTACTAAAATTATTTCATCAACGATTTCTTTATAGCTGTTAATACACTTTTCTATGTTTTGGCTTTCGTTTCTTGCAATCATGCATGCGGAGATCTTCATTACATTCCTCAATTCTTAGCTATTCTATAATAATATTATCGACATATTATTTTATTATTTTACCTTAAAGAACAAAAAAATTCAATCTCCTCCATCATGTTATTAATGTAAGAAATAGGACCACTGGTTAATGTGAATACACCAAACCATACATCTGAAACCATACATCATAGATCTTACATGATGACAAAAAAAAACCCCATAAAGGGGTTTTAGAAAAAATTTTCTTATTGCAATAATGACAATACAGATTGTGGTACTTGATTCGCTTGAGCAAGCATGGCAGTTGCTGCTTGAGTGATGATATTGTTCTTGGTATACTCCGTCATCTCTTTTGCCATATCCACGTCTCTGATACGAGATTCTGAAGCTACTAAATTTTCAGTTGTTGCCTCTAAATTGTTTAAAGTATGTTCCAGACGATTCTGCTGTGATCCGTAAGTCGCTCTTTGCTCATTGACTTGATCAATGGCAGCATCAAGCAGAGCCTTAGTCATACCACTTCCACCTGCTCCTGTCAAAGATGTAACATCACCTGTTGCTGCAGCAGAAATGGTCAATGCGGTTGAAGCATCATCAGAAATTACAATTTCAACTGTTTCAGTAAATACATTTTTGCCATTGAAGTCTGTATTGTCTAAAATATTGTCAATTTCATCTGCTAATGCATCCATTTCAAGTTCTATGTTTGCTATGTCTGTGGCGTCATCATAAGTACCATTTGCCTTTTGGACCAACAGTTCTTCTATTCTTGTGAGCATATCACTGACTTCAGTTAATGCACCTTCTGCAGTCTGAAGATATGAAATACCGTCTTCTGCATTTTGTGATGCTTGATCAAGACCTCTAATCTGTGCTCTCATTTTTTCTGATATGGCCAAACCTGCTGCATCATCAGCAGCTCTGTTGATGGCAAAACCGGATGATAATTTCTCCAATGATCTTGCTTGTGAATTTGTTGCACCGGATAATTTGTTGTAAGTATTCATTGCTGAAATATTATGCATTATTCTCATTTTCGTTTCCTCCTTGAAATTATTCTGGTATCCTTACCATGAAATTTATGTGAAAGGCCTTCACACTATTATTTATCGGATAGATAAATAATTATTTAATAGGGATAATGAATTTTTTTTTAATTTATTTTATCTTTTTCAATTCATTTAAACGATGGGCCGATATTTCAAAAGCATTCTTGTTTTCAATGCTGATCTCATTAAACACTTCTTCTCGATAAATCTTTATATTTTTGGGTGCATCAATACCAATCTTGACTTTTCCATCTTCACACTGTAGGATATTGATTTTTATGTGACTTCCAATCATAATGCTTTCATTTGCTCTGCGTGTCAGTACTAGCACGAATCGTCACCTTCTTTTTGAGTGAAGATACTATGCTTTGTCTTGTATTTTTCTTCTTGGAGCACAATCTGAGCACCTTCTTTGGTTTCAGCATTTATTACGATGGGCGCTAATAAATTAGCCGTCCATTCTGACAGCTCTTCTGATGTGCTTACAATATTGAAGACAGCCACCTTCTCTATGCTATCAATATGAATGGCCTCTAACTCCTCATCTGATATATCCGTTTCATAATGGCTGAAAAAATCCCATGGTTTGATTAAAAGAAAACAAATGTGAACTTCTTCCAGGCTTTGTAATACATAAAATTTGGGGTTATCAGGCGTTTGAAACAGCATGTATTTCTTATAGGACTCTAAGCCCAATATGCCCTCTAAAAAAGTGATCATACCGTCAGAGTCTATTTCCATTTCTCCAAAGTATTTGGTTTGGATGACCATGTTCATTCCTCACTTTCAGTTTAGTACAGCGTTCGCTAAATACCTACACATTCCTATGGTCTATTTTCCGATTATACTGCGTTAAAGAAACTTAACGTAGAGCTCACTACGCCTGCGTTTCTTTTCCTTGCCTAATCAAAAAACAGCCTCATAATAATACACAGTTATGTAGCGAACACTGTACTAGTTTTTATTAAACAGGGGACACTTTCAGAAAATTAATCCTAAAAAAATGTCCCCAAATCTTTTAAAATAGCCTTTATTGATTAGCCAAGGAAATCCAGTAACGTAGGCTGTAGGATATGTGCACCTACAGAAAGTGTGGCATTATATACAGCTGATATGCTATTGAATTCTATTGTTTTCTCTGCTAAATCAATATCTTGTATTTTGGAAAGAACCTCTGTCATGTTTAAATTATCTGCTTTATTTTTTTCCTTTGCGGATTCCATTCTATTTGTTTTAGCCCCTACTTCAGAAGCCAATGCCAAATAGGCATCTAACTGTTTTTCAATATCATCCATATATGCGCCCAGGGCTCCTGAATCGCCACTTCTCAAAGCATCATGCACTTTTTGAAGTGTAATCCCAATACTTTCACTACCCGAAGGGTCTAAAAATTTATTAGCACTTATATTAATACTCATGGTTACACCTGGGGAAAATTCCGTCAAAATATCGCCAGTCGTCCCTCCACTTACATCTAAAAGCTCAGTGCCACTATCCACTGCGAAAGGTAATTGAGTCGTATTGTGCCCCGCAAAAATATACCTTCCTTGATAAGAGGAATTTCCATATTGAGCAACTTCATCAATGATCTCAGACATTTCATCTGCCATTGTAGACATTTGAGAATTGGAATAGGTTCCATTTGCTCCCTGAAAAGATAGTTCATAAACTCTCTGTATAGCAGAGATGGTGCTTGTTATTGCAGTATCTGTTGCATCCAACCAACCCAGAGAATTATCTATATTGGATAAATATTGTTCATTTTTTGTCAGAGATGAGCTCATGCGCATAATACGAGTAATCTCATAAGGATTATCTGAGGGTTTTGATATTTCTGTGAAGCTTGACAATTGTTCCTGGCTTTTTTGCATGGCTGAA
>JADQBM010000071.1 GCA_016278615.1 Clostridia bacterium
CTGAACGTTCTCCCCTACTGGCTGCTTCTTTCATGAATTGCAATCCTAATGTGGTTTTTCCCACGCCACTGGGACCACTTAAAACAGTATTTGTCCCTCGCTCCAAACCTCCATTTAAAATCTCATCAAGTTCAGAAATACCAGAAGAAATTGTTTCCCTAGTATACTTTTGTCCATGACCTTTTGATCTAAGTTTTGGGAAGATGGTAATGCCCTTATTACTCAGCTTAAGAGAATGGGAGCCTTTACTAAAATCAGAACCTCTAAATTTCGTTATTCTGACAAATCTTTCATCATTAGAAAATTCTTGATTAATGACTCCGTCACTAATAAATTGCATATCATCATCATGCACATTAACACTACCCTCAGAAGCAATAAAAACCGTTGCTCCTTGTTCCGCTGCCATGCGCACAAAAGATAGAATTTGTTTTCGAAATTGAAAAGCATCAGCAGATAAAAATCTTAATTGTGTAATTGAATCCAAAAATATTCTTTTTGGCTTATACTCTGTAACTTTTTTTATAATCTCTTCTATTAAAGGTGTTTGTTCTACTTGATTGGATGAAAAAATGTTGTAGCCTTGTTCTTCTTCAATTGCCTTCGCTGTAGGGCTTAAGTCAAGAAATTCTATCTTATCTACAGCAAATCCCCTGCGATTAGCATCCTCTCTAATAACAACTTCAGGTTCAACCAAGGTTATAAATAAGCATTTTTCATTACGCGCTACTCCTTCACATAGAAAATGTAAACCTGTAGTGGTTTTTCCTGTTCCCGGGCCCCCGCGAATCAAATAAGATCGTTGTTGGATGAGTCCACCGCACAATATTTGGTCAAGTCCAATTATTCCAGTTGAAAGTCGTTGTACAGTTTTATTAGTCATTTTTGTCCTCCTCATATCTAATACATTAAGAAGAGTAGAAATATTTGTCTTCTCCCTCAAATACATATTATACCAAATTCCGACATGAAAAGCAAAAAGTTGCGCTACATGCTTTTTGCCTTTTGATTATGTAAGTTAGGAGGCTTAATGAATAGAGTATAAAGCAATTTCCTTTATTTGATTTGAGAAATTATGGAAATTGTTGTATGATAAAATAATAATTCATTGTTATATGTCGAAGCTTAAACCACATTGGCATTGGCAACAACTTAAAAAGGGAGGGCATTTATGATAGAAGACATTATACAAACTTATAATAAGGTCCCTAAACTTAAGGAAGTAAATTATCTCATTATTGCATACATTTTTTCTATTATCGTAGCAATGATTGTTTATTTAACCGGAGGAACACATAATGTTTTCGCAAATATTATGTATTTACCAGTTGCTATTATTGCTACTACCAATGGCAAAAAGCAGGGTGTTATTCATGCAGTAATAAGTGCTTTGATGATAGGCCCTTTAATGCCTTTAAACGTAAATTCAAACATAATGCAAGAGCCTATTAACTGGATTATTAGATTAATAATTTATTCAATAATTGCATTTATAATTGGTTATTTTGCAGATTACTATAAGGTAGAGTTTGAAAAGAGTCAACAACATAAAAAAGAGACTGCTGATGCAAATATGGCAACGATATATGCATTGGTGAAATTGACAGAATCCAGGGATGATGATACAGGTGAACACATAGAAAGAGTAGCTGAGTATTGTGCGCTCTTGTGTAATAAATTGAGAACTTTACCAAAGTATGAATCTTATATTATAGATTCATACATTGAGACTATTTACAGAGCGAGCCAATTACACGATATTGGAAAGGTAGGCATACCCGACAAGATATTGCTTAAACCAGGAGAACTTTCCACAGAAGAATTTGAGATTATGAAAACCCATACGACCATCGGTGCTAACACTTTAAATGGATTGCAAGAGCAGCATCCTGGGAATCTATTTTTAGAACTTGGAATTAAGGTCGTCCATTTTCATCATGAAAAGTGGGATGGTTCGGGTTATCCTTTAGGCTTATCGGGAGAACAGATTCCGCTGTCAGCTAGAATTATGGCGATTGCAGATATGTATGATGCGTTGAGGACAAAGAGAGTATACAAAGAAGCATATTCTCATGAAAAAAGCATTGAAATAATGAAGCAGAGTTCTGGGATACATTTCGATCCGGAAATTGTGAAGGTTTTTATAGATAACAAAACTGAATTTGATAATATTTTTAAAACTAAAAGAAAGGATGGACTAAATATAAGTAAAAGCCCGATTCATCTTTAAGCCTTTGATTTAGGTTATAAGATAAGGTATCATATAGATATAATGAAAATTTTGTCGAATAATGGGGTCAAATCTGACCTCGAAGGGTGATAAGTCATGTTAATGCAGCAACATATTTTAAAGCGCAGCCATATATTCGAAGAGTTTAATAATATTTTTGATTATTCCATGACGGTGGCAGTAGCGGCAATGGGCTATGGAAAGACAACATCGGCAAGGGACTTTCTTGATGAAGTGGGTGCGAAATATACATGGGTATCTATGGAGAGTGATGAATCATCTCCTCAATATATATGGGATTCACTCTCAAGACAGTTGTCTAAAACAGCACCAGAGCTTGGCAATCAGTTTCGTGCTTTAGGCTTCCCTGTTGATGCACCCCAAAGAGAAAAAATTTTGAAAATAATAGAAGACTATGCGTATTTATCCCATACCGTACTGGTGATTGATGATTATCATTTTTGCCATTCTCGTGAGTTTGACAGATTGATTGAAAGAATTGTACGCTCGCGTATAGATGGGTTACATATATTGCTGCTTTCAAGGACAGTTCCCGAATTGAATATTGAAGAATTAAAGCTCAAAGGATATTCCTATATGATAAAAAATAGCTTGTTTGAGTTTCACAGGGCTGAAATTAAGGCATATTTCAAACTCTATGGATACACGCTTTCTGAGGATATCGTAGGACAAATCTATGACGTATCGGAGGGGTGGATATCAGCTGTATATCTCATCATGCAAAGATATACTGAGATCAATAAAGTAGAGCCTGGTAGAAGTTTAGAAAGATTAATTGAAACGACAGTTATGTCACGGTATACAGATCGAGAAGTTCATTTATTGAAATCCCTATGTATATTGGACAGTTTTACACCACAGCAAGCTGTATACGTAACAGATGACACAAACACAGAAAAAATGATTCAAAAACTCAGCTATGGGAATTCCTTTATTCGTTATGATGATATTGAGGGTGTCTATAGAATTCATAATATTTTTAATAATTACTTAAGGAAACTCATTGAAGATGGGTCATCCGATTTAGAGCTTGAAAAACTATATAAACGAATAGGGCAATGGTACGTAAATAACGATAACATGATTTCGGGTCTGAAATATTTCTTAAAGGCCAAAGAATACGATCTGATTTTGGAACAATTTGAAAAAAGTCATATCAATATTGTTTTTGATAGAACCCCTAAGTACATATTGGAAATGTTTAGCCTTATTCCCATGGAGGTAAAATACCAGCATCCCATTGGCTTTCTCGCTTTTGTTGGTTTTTATGTGACCAATGTTGATAAGGAAAGCGGTGCACGTCATTTGGCAGAGATAGAGCAATATTACCAGAATGAGCATAATATTTCGCCTGCTCTGAAAATGCGTATTTTCGGTGAAATTAAGTTAATTAGAGCTTATATTGACTTTAACGATGCCAATTTAATGCGAGAAAAACTGAAAGAAGCCCACGAGATACTAAAGGGCTCTTCTTTTATCGCCAATAAGGATAAGATTATCACTTTTGGCTCACCCCATTCCTTGTATCTTTATTATCGTGAAAAAGGGCAATTGCTATGGACCAGGGATTGTGTGGAAGAAATGTTTCCCTATTATATGGAAATGGCAGATGGTTGTGGCAAGGGGTTTGATTATCTGTTGCATGGGGAATATTATCTGGAAATTGGTAATCTTAGTGAGGCGGAGCTTTACGCCTACAAGTCTATATACAAGGCTAAAAGCATGGAACAAACATCGGTTATTATATGTGCTCAGTTGACACTTGCAAGAGCTTCTGCTGCCAAGGGAAAGTTTGATGAAGCGATGGAAATCATGGATGATTTAAGGGAAGAGGTAGAAATGTGTAACAGTCCCATTCTAAGCAGTGCCTTTGATTTATGCGCCGGTTATATAGGAGGCATAACGGAGAAAGAAACCAGCTTTGCTAATTGGCTCAAATTAGGCGATATGGGGCAGAGCGAGGTATTGTATCAAGGCATGGGTTTTAATTACATTGTATATGGCAAATACCTTTTGCTCAAAGAAGAATATATAAAATTAGAAATGCTTTGTGAGGAAATGGGACAAGTCTTTGCCTCGTTCAACAACATGTTGGGCTATCTACATACTTATATTTTGGATGCAGTTGCAAAATACAAACTTTATGGCACGGATAAGGCAAGATACAGCATGCTATCTGCCTTGGAAATAGGAAAGTTGGATGATATTGTATTGCCTTTTGCAGAATATGCCGTATATATTGAAGAGATATTAAAAAGTATGGAAGAAGATATGGATAAGGACACATACTTTGATAAGCTTATGATATACGTGTCTCAGTATCGAAACAACTTAAAAAATATGAGAGATCAAAAATCCACAACACCCATGTTGACCAATCGTGAAAAGGAAATACTTGAACGGGTTGTAGAAGGCAAAATTAATCGAGAGATTGCTTCTGACCTGTTTATTGCCGAGGTCACGGTACGAAAAAATGTTACCTCTATCTATCGAAAATTAGAAGTAACTGGACGCGCTTCAGCAGTCAAAAAAGCGATGGAAATGAAGATAATCTAAGATTTGACATAAAAGTATCTTATGCGATAATGGTTTGCCTTGAAAAACTCTGCTATGATTTTTATTAGTGGAGTTTTTTATTTCAGCAAGGAGGAATATTTGTGTCCAAGATGATAGATGTCATTCCAAATAAGGATCATACATTGTTAACTGAGCAATCATTCTAAAATTATCTATGACTTTAAGCCTAGGCTGCAGTCCGTTAGATTTTGTACGCTTGTAGACTTTGACAAATTTAAAACTGTAAAGATTGAAAATGGGAATACACTTGTATGGGATAGCCTGTGCCAGATTACCATTGATGAAATGATTAGCATATAAAAGACAAAAGTGAAAGTTGAGGAGGAAAAAATGAAAAAGAAATCAATTAGTTTGTTATTAGTACGTTTCGATACTGAGACACGTATATCATACGCATATTGAAGATGAAGCCTTCTTATATTGCAGCGGCTTGATTGAGATTATTATCCCAGCTAGTTTAACAAGTATTGGTACCAATGTATTCGAATGTTAGGGCTGGAACTTACATGATCGGGTAATATAATAATTGGGTAAAAGCGATGCACGTTTATCAGCTTGCTACCCCAGGGGATGCAACGATTTCGGTCGGTGCTGATATATCTTTCAGCCATCATGATTCCTTAGATGGTATTAGCCATACGGGAGGCGCAGCTGCTGTTACGATTGACACTACAGGCACTTACAGGATAGATTATAGTGCTCGCACCAGCGCTGCTATTGAAGCTGAAATCGCCATAGCGGTTAATGACGTGGTTGATGTATCCACCAGTATTCCAGTCACAGATTCAGGGAGTGTCGAGCTGTCATTAATTGCTGGAGATGTGATTACATTACGAAATAACCCTGCGGTAAGCTTTGCCCTTGAGCTATCGCCTCAAATTGGCGCAAAGATGTATATCGTTAAGAAAAATTAGATTGTATTAGCAGATTATTCTAAAATGCTAGCAATTAATTCTGATAGAATTCTTGGGGTGCGTTCGTATACATCATTGGTAAGAACTCTTTCAGTTACCTTATGAAGATCCTTGCCCCAAGGACCAATATTGACAACAGGCATTTTTAGTGTAGAGAGATCATCAAATGGAATTTTATAAAGACAGTCCCATCCGGGGCTGTTTTTCTTTATGGTTTCTATATCCTCTTGATTCCCTACCCAAGAGGCATAGGATAAATCGGATATGCCCATGAAATACGGTTTTGATTCGAAGACAAGCTTATAATGCTTTGCAGCAATTTCATTAATTCTTTTTTCAAAGTTATAGCGGGTTCCGTTAGATATTAATTCATTGTTGATATGTGGATAGTAAGGCCCTGATATTGCAATGACAACAGAAGGCCCTGACAAGCTTACATATTCTACAATATATTCAATTAATCGAGTGGTTGCTTCAGGCAAAATGATTGCCCCTTCATCCAGCAAATCTAAAACTTGATTTTCATAAATGGAATATTCATCAATAAAAATTTCACCATATTCCTTTTCTGCAAGATTGAATAATTCCGAAAATGTATAGACTTTTCTTACGAGATCTATTTCTTCATAATCGTCTCCAGTTAAATTGCAATAGGCTTCATAGGCATCCTGAAAGTGTACCAAAGTATCTCGTAAAGACTTTTTTGCAATGGATTTTATTTCTTTAAGCAAGGTTGAGGGTAAACGTGTAAAAGTGAGCCAATTAAAATATCCTGAAGCAGCTTCTGGAATAGAGGCATCATAGGCCTTTTTCCTGTCCTTTTCATTAACCCATACAGGAGGAGGCGTGGCTTCATTTCCTGTGCTATCGCATAATTGAATATTTAACTCTGTTTTTCGTTGAAGATCTGCCAGAACCAAAGAAGGGTTAAAGCCATTAAAGGGATCACTAACATGGCCTTTTACGCCCTTCACATATAAAACAGGCATCACTTTTCCCACGGACCCTTCATAAAAAATCGCTTTACCTTTTACTTGATTAAAATAAGGCTCGCTGTTAATGGTTAAAATATAATCAAGGTCATGTTCTGACCTCAAATAGGTAAGGAGAGTGATCGCTGCTAACATGCCTTTGGATAGGGTTTCTTCATCAGGAACACTAAGCATTAGTAAATTGCCATTAAAATTTTCTTCTTGAGAAAAGTGCTCAATCATAGACATCTGAATTGCAGCGCCAGCTTTCATATCAGCACTACCACGCCCAAATGTCCATTCCCCAGATTCTAAATCTTTCTTGCTAATACCATCAATACTTTTTTTTGAAAGTGCCTCGATCAATTCATCTGGTCGAAGTGCTAAATGCTTTATTTTTCCATACTCTTCGATGTCAACGGCATCATGATGGTGAATCATGACAATGGTTTGCTTTCCAGATCCTTTTACTAAGGACCAAACGACCTTCCTGTTGAGAGGGTCCTCCTTTAAATGAGATGTCCCACATAAATCAGAATGTTCTTCATAATAGGGCAGGGATTTTAGCCAGTGGAGAATATACTCCTCAATAACACTTTCATATATTGTATTGGTATCACTTTGAGTCGCCATTAAATGTAAAAATAAAGGTTTAATTCCATTTGAAAACATAAAAAAATCTCCTTTGAATTTATTCATTCCATACTAACATAAAAATATACTTAATAAAAAAGGATATTCAAATTCACAAGAGTTGAAAGGATAGTTAGATTTTCAATATATTACCGATTTTTTTATTCAATTATTTTTGAATAAAAACCATTTGTTTTTTTGATACTAAATAAGTAAGGAGGTGCAAAATGATAGTTAAAGACTATGAGGAAAACGGTATAAAAGTAGACAAAAAAAAGGAAGACATAGAAATTATCTATGACGGCTTACTTGCAAAATCAGGAGCGGATACAGTGTATGCTTTTTATGGTTATGGAGATAAGTGGTTGAGTCGGTCCGTTCAAAAAATGGATAAAACCAGTCATGGATTTGCAACAAATATCCCTGCCAATACAAATCCTGTTTATGTGGCATTTAAGGACAGTGCAAATAATTGGGATAATAATGATGGTAGGAATTATTCTATTGCGGCTGAAAATAAGCATTTTTGGACATAAGTACTATTCTTATGAGTTCCTGCCTAGTTATAAGGCAGGAACTTGTTTTTGAATGATTCTTCTTTCACTTTAGTATTTGATAAACTTTGAGCCGGAAACACCGCAGATACTGCATTTATCAGGCACTTCTTTTTCTATATTGCCACAAACAGGACATAAGTAATAGAATATTTCTTCTGTTTGGTCCAGATTTTCTAAAGCTTCTTGATAGAGCCTTGCATGAACTTCTTCAGCCTTCATGGCAAAGGTAAATGAATTAATGGCGCCTTTATTATTTTCAGCTTTGGCAGTTTCTAAAAAGCCGGGGTACATATCTTGGTATTCGTGAGTCTCACCATTGACCGCATCCTTGAGGTTGTCGGTAGTGGACCCTATTTTACCAGCTACTTCAAAATGCTTAAGAGCATGTAAAGTTTCGGCATCCGAAGCCGCTTTGAAAAGTTTGGCTGCATTTATGAGCCCATCTGCCTCAGCTTTTTTTGAGTAAGCCAGATATTTTCTGTTTGCCTGAGATTCTCCAGCAAATGCTTCCATTAGATTTTTTTGAGTCTTTTGTTCTTCCATTTTGTTTCCTCCTGTTTTTCACACAATATGTTATATTATTAATACCCTTGTTTATCGAAGTATACTCAAATACAATACTATTTATTTGAGTTTTTTAACAGACAATTCATTATATCATTAATAAAGGGTATCAATAAGTCATAATGAATTGCTCGAGAGGAAAAACTTGCTACTGAAAGGAAAAAACATGAATTATATTTGCAATATTTGTAGGTCCAAAACAAGAAAACTATATGATTCTAGGCTTCAAGCAGACTATTATTGTTGTCAAGTGTGTGAATTCATATCAAAAGATGACCAAGCAACAATTTCTTCAGATGAGGCGCTAAGGATTTATAACTATCATAATAATTCAATTAAAGATCCTATGTATGTTGCATATTTTTATGAATTTTTAAATGATGCTGTTTTTCAATATACCAATGAAGAAAAAAAGGGCCTAGATTTTGGAAGTGGGCCTTCACCGGTATTGGCTCAGATACTAGAAAGACACGGATACGCCATGGATACCTATGATTTGTTCTACGCACCCAATAAAGTCTATTTGAATAAGAAATATGACTTAATAACATCTACGGAGGTGGTAGAGCATTTGAAAAATCCTTTGGAATATTTCGAATTGTTCAAAGAACACTTAGTAGACACGGGAATATTATCGATCATGACCCTTTTTCATGAGAAGAATGATGAACACTTTCTAAATTGGCATTACAAAAGAGATAAAAGCCACATTTCATTCTATACCCTTAAAACAATGGAGTTTATTGCAGAAAGCGTTGGGCTTAGAATTATACATTCAAATGGCAGTAGATACACTACTTTTGCATTAGATAATGGAGGAATTAACATGACAAAAATGATTCGCAAGAATAAAACTGATTAGAAATGAATCAAACATTGAAAAGAACCAGTCCAAAAGGGCTGGTTCTTTTAATTAATCACATCAGGAATTATTCCATGTTCTCATAGAACAGATATATGATATGAGAATATTATATATATAACTTTAATAAACATGATAGGAGAGAATATATGCCAACTCAAAAAGAAATGATCTGTATGAGAATGAATCAAATAGTTAGGGAATTAAATGACAATACAAATTGTATGTATTGGGTGCAAAGTCACTATTCGAGATACGTGCTTTTAAATCAAATAAAATCAAAGATAGAGGAGTTACATTTTATTAATAATTTGATATGCATTGAGAATGAGCAAATGTTAAGGGATAGATTGCAAGAATTGCCGAACCAAAGAGAATTTACATTAGCGGAACTGGCAGAGTATGATGGAAAAAATAGCAGGCCCGCTTATGTTTCGGTAGAACAGATTGTATATGATGTCACCAATAATGCAACATGGGCTGCGGCAACACATTTTGGGTTGAGTGCTGGAAAAGATTTAACCAATGAATTTAATGCCTGCCATGAAGGTCAAGCCATATTAAACAAATTAAAGGTAGTTGGGAAGTTGGTATAATGGACGGGTTATTAAGCGTCTGTCATGGATATGAAGCAAAACAAAGAATTGTAAGGAATCTCATTGATAAAGTGATGGATGAAATAAATGAGGGCACTCTTTTGAAGAAAAACCTTATATGGCTTGAATTGACTGGCTGTTCTGGAAATATTATTTCTTTGCTGAATGGCGCAAATCCTGATTTTAAATATTTGATGACGAAAATGGCCAATTTAGTTTACAGTAATAGCCTAATGACAGCAGAAGGGGAAGACGCTGTATCACATTTAGTAAATGTCATGAATACAGACTTTATTCTTGCTGTAGAAGGTGCTGTAGCTACAAAAAACAATGGGCTTTATAATGTCATAGGAAAATGGAGAGGGGAGCCTTTAACTGCACTAAAAGCAGTAAAAATGCTAGGGGAAAAGGCGCAGCATGTTATGGCCATAGGCGCTTGTGCAACCCATGGTGGGGTTTCTGCTGCTCATCCAAATCCAGCAAAGTGTGTGAGTGTTCAAAGTGTTTTAAAGAGGAAAGTTATTAAGTTGCCAGGATGTCCATGCCACCCAGATTGGTTTATGGGAACCCTTGCAGAGATTCTTCTGTATGATGCGCCTAAATTAGATGCTAAGGATAGGCCCGTGTTGTTCTACAGCACATTAATTCATGATCGATGCCCAAGAAGATCATTTTTTGATAAGGGAATTTTTGCAAAGAAGCTTGGAGATCATACCTGTATGTTCAAACTTGGATGTCGTGGACCTGTAACTCGTACCGACTGTCCTGTGAGGCAATGGAATAAGTATGTCAATTGGCCTGTGGAAGATGACACCCCATGTATTGGGTGTGCCCAGTTTGGGTTTCCTGATTTAATGGAGCCCTTCATCAGCTATGACACCACAAGAAAGGAAAGAGAATGACCAAAAAAATAGTCATTAACCCTGTGACACGTATAAGTGGATTTATGGAGATTGAAGCTATTATAGAAAACAATAAAATTATGGATGCAAAAACAGAAGGGCTTCTTTACAGAGGATTTGAGAAAATGCTTATGGGAAGAAATCCTTTTGATGCGGTTTATTTTACTCAGAGGATATGTGGCATATGTTCTACAGCACATTCTATGGCTTCTACTATAGCACTTGAGGATGCAATGAAATTCATTCCCACAGAACAGGGGAGGTACTTGAGAGACATCATTCATGGGTGCGAGTTTCTTCAAAACCATCTGAGACATTTTTATCAGTATACCATTCCTGATTTCGTGAGATTACCTAATAATTATCCCTTGTATACTACGGAACATGATGATTTTAGGATGCCTTCTAAAATAAATGACTTAATTGTAAGCCATTATTTTGAATCATTGGAAATGAGCCGAAGCGCTCATGAAATGCTTGCAGTATTAGGTGGGAAAGCGCCTCATAATCATGGGGTCTTTATAGGAGGCATATCCACACAGGCTACCACCGACAAAATAATCAAAATCAAGTCTATTCTACATACAATCAGTGAGTTTATCGAAGAAAAAATGATGCCAGATGTCTACAAGATTTCAGAGTATTATCAGGACTATTTTCAAAACGGTTGCGGTTATAACAATTTGCTAAGTTATGGATGTTTCAATGATTATAAAGATCTGGGTACTTTATACATCGATCCATCAATAAATTTGGATGGAAAGGTGCTTCCCTTTAAATCAGAAAGGATTTCGGAAGAAATTGAGCACTCATGGTATTCTGGTGAACAGAAATCATATAAACCTTTAGAAAGATTACCAGAAGAGGATATGAATAAGCCTAAAGCCTACTCTTGGATAAAAGCGCCACGGTATGAGAATGTGCCCTTTGAGACAGGTCCTTTGGCAAGGCAATGGTTAAGTGGGGCATACAGAAATGGTATATCTACAATGGATAGAACAATAGCAAGAGTCTTGGAGGCAAGAAAAATTGTACAAGTGATGGAGATTCTTATTAAGAACTTGATTCCCAATATATCTGTTCAATCAGAATACAAGGTGCCTCAAAAGGCACAAGGGGCTGGTTTGATTGATACCACAAGAGGTGCTTTGGGGCATTGGATTAAAATAGGCGACCAAAAGATTTCATTTTATCAAATCATTACCCCTTCAGCATGGAATCTTTCTACACAAAGCTGTGAAAACATGAAAGGAACAGCGGAGCAGGCATTAATAGGAACGGTTATACAAGACTCTGATAATCCAGTAGAGCTGGGAAGGATTATTCGTTCCTTTGATCCTTGTATTTCCTGTGCAACTCATGTGTACTCAGACAGAAAGCCAGTTAAAATAATGAAGGTTGTGCCATGAAGAAATTATTGGTTATAGGAATTGGGAGTCAAATTATGATGGATGATGGAATCGGTATTTATTTGGTAGAAGATTTAAAACATCAATTGAAGGATCCTAATATTAGCTTTATCACAGGAGAGACAGATGTGGATTATTGTCTTTCTAAAATAAGTGATTTCCAAAGAGTGGTTATTATAGATGCCTATGAGTCGGGGAAGAACCCCGGTGCTGTTACTGTAGTGCCTCTGTGCCATTTAGCCAAAGTGAACAACAGCAGTTATTCTTTACATGGGATTCATTTAATAAATACCCTGGAATTCATGAAGCATAAGCCGGAAGGCATTTTGGTTGGGATTGAACCCTATGAAATCAATTATGGTTTTTCTTTAAGCACTGTTTTGCACAACCAGTATCAACAGATACTTAAATCCATTGTAGAATCTATAAATACATTTATTTAATATGGGGGAGAAGAAAATGCATGATACGTTTTTATTAAAAAGAATTTCGGAGTCCTTAAACGAAATATGCGAGGCAAATAAGATCATAAAAGTACATAAACTAAGAATCATTACAAACCCAAATAGTCATATATATAAGGAAAACCTCTATGAGCATCTGAAAGAAGCTAATTCTGAATTAGTAGGAGATTGGACAGATATTATTATTTTTAAAGAAGACATAGAAGCGCTTACTGCAATAATAGATAGCATAGAAGGCGTAAAAATTGCGCAATAAAGAGAAAAGGCGATATATTATACAATTAAGTGGCATCGTCCAAGGAGTAGGATTTAGACCCTATATATACCAAAAAGCAAAAGAATACCGCATTTGTGGTTGGGTCAATAATACCGGTGCCAGAGTCGTAATGGATGTTGAGGCCAACAGGGGTGCATTAAAGTCATTTTTATTAGATGTTATTAAAAACCCGCCTATATTAGCAAAAATAGAAAAAGTCAGTATTCGAATGCATAATGAGATGGGTTATAATTCCTTTGAAATTAGGCATAGTGACAAAGAGCTCAGTAAGATTAAACTGATTTCTCCAGATATCAGTGTTTGTTATAAATGCATGGAAGAGGTCTTCAACCCTGATTCACGAAGATATCGATATGCCTTTACAAATTGTACGGAATGTGGTCCAAGATATACGATTATCAAATCATTGCCATATGATCGTAAGAACACTTCCATGAATCCCTTTTCATTGTGTGAACACTGTAGAGATGAATACAGCAATCCTAAAAGTAGAAGGTTTCATACACAACCAAATTGCTGTAGTCATTGTGGACCTACATTATTTTTGATGAATCAGAGGGGAAAAGAAATAAGTTGTTGGGATGTTATACATAAAACTGCAGAATTGATTGGAGAGGGGAAGATTGTTGCCATAAAAGGAATGGGAGGATTTCATCTGTGTTGTGATGCACAGAATGAAGAAGCTATTTCCCAAATACGTCAACGCAAAAATAGGCCTCATAAGCCACTGGCAATAATGGTAAAAGATATAGAGGTTGTATACAAGTATTGTGAACTAACGCAACTAGAACAGGAAGTCTTGATGAACCCAAGAAGACCTATTGTGCTTTTAAAGAAGAAATCAAAATGTATACTTCCTGGAAATATCGCACCTTATCAAAACAGGCTGGGCATAATGTTGCCCTATCTACCCATTCATCATATGTTATTTGAAGGTAATACCGAATGTTTGGTTATGACCAGTGCCAATAGGAGCGGTTCTGCTCTACAGTATAAAAATGCAACGGCACTTGCTAATTTGGGAAAAGTAGCAGACTATTTTTTGCTCCATAACAGAGATATTCATAATCCCATTGATGATTCCGTAATAAAAATTATTGAGAACAAAGAAATGTTCAGTCGTAGGGCAAGAGGCTATATCCCTTATGCTAAAAATATGGGAATACAAGATGAAATATTGGCTTTGGGGGCAGAACAAAAGAGCACGTTTTCAATATCACAAAATGGATACATTTACTTCAGTTCTTATTTAGGGGACCTAAAGGATAAGGATTCTTATGATTTATATAAACGAATTCTTAAAAATTTTACTGTATTGATACACTCAACTCCTAAAATAGTTGCTCATGATTCTCACCCTAAGTATCTTTCCACACGTTATGCCAAAACACAAGAGGGTCACAGGATCGCAATCCAACATCATCATGCCCATATGGTCAGCTGTATGGCAGAACATGCATTGTCGGAAAAAGTAATAGGGGTTATTTTTGATGGGACTGGATTAGGAACGGATGGTACCATTTGGGGTGGCGAATTTCTTGTAGGAGACAGAAGAGATTTTATTAGGTGGGGATATCTGAAACCTGTTTTGCTTCAAGGTGGCGATTCGACTATTCATGAGCCTTGGAAAACCGCTGTGAGCTACTTGTATTCCATAAGGCATGATCCTAAGAGTTTTTTAAAAAATATCAGTCATTTGGATGTTGACATAATTCAACAGGCCCTTGCTTTTAAATACAATTGCCATCTTTCTTCAAGCATGGGCAGGCTTTTTGACTGTGTTTCAGCATTAATTGGAATCAGAGAGCATATAACTTATGATGCCCAGGCCGCCATTGAATTGGAAAACATAGCAGACCCTAATATAAATACAGGCTATTATTACTTAATTAATCAACGTGAAAACATTTTTGAATTGGACTATGAAAGGATTATCTTAGGGATATTAGAGGATTTAGAGAATGCAGTATTGCCTTCTATAATATCTGCTCGATTTCATGACACCATTTCCAATGCTACTGTTGAGATTATTTGCAAAATCAGAGATTCGGTTCAGTTAAACCAAGTGGTCTTAAGTGGTGGTGTCTTTGAAAATAGTTATTTACTGCAATCTGTATACAAAAAATTAAAAGCTAAAGACTTCGATGTTTTCTTTAACCAGCAAATACCTATTAACGACAGCGGTATTTCCTTTGGGCAAATCGTAATAGCAGATGAAATAATGAAGAGGTGACACTATGTGTCTTGCTATTCCAGGTAAAATTTTATGGACAGACAAAATATCAGCAGTAGTGGATATTATGGGTATTGAAAATACTGTTAATATTCAGTTAATTGAAAACCCAAAAATCGGTGATTATATACTGATCCATGCGGGATGTGCCATTCAAATAATTAATTCAGAGCATTTCACATTTTTACAAGAAGTATTATCCGAAATTTTAGATGGGGAAGAAAAACATGGATGAGAGCAAAATCATAAGAAGAATAATGAATGATATGAAGGTTTTTAATGTAGGTGAATTGAACTTTATGGAAGTATGCGGAACGCATACTTATGCCGTTTCTCATTCAGGAATCAGAAAGATGATCCCTTCCAATATTACTTTGCTATCGGGACCAGGATGTCCAGTTTGTGTGACAGATGAAAGTCAAATTGACGCTGCTCTTGAGATGATAAATAAACATGATGTGATTTTAGTCACTTTTGGCGATATGGTACGTGTAAAGGGTACTAATGAAAGTTTGTTGGATCAAATGGATAAAAGAGAAAATATAATCGTTACGTGCTCTCCCTTAGAGAGCTTGGAAATTGCAAGAAAAGAATTGGACAAGGAAGTCGTATTCTTTGCAGTAGGATTTGAGACAACAGCACCGTTGATTGCATTAGCGGTTAAGGGTGCATATGAAAATAAATTGAATAATTTAAGTTTTCTCATATGTTTAAAACTAATGCCACCCATACTTGAAAAAATTCTGGCTGTGAAGCAGAAAAAGGTGGATGGTATTATTTGCCCCGGGCATGTGGCGGCTGTTAAAGGGGCAACTTATTTTAGTTTTATTTCAAAAAAATATGGAATACCTGCCGTTATAAGTGGTTTCGAGGCTTTGGATATTGCTTTAGGTTTATACTATTTAACGAAACAGCATACGAGCAAAGATCCTGCACAATTTAGAAATCTTTATAAACTATGTGTAAATGAAAGGGGAAATAAATTTTCAGAGCAACTCATAAAGGAGGTTTTTGACATTGAAACATCGAAATGGAGAGGCATTGGGATGATTGAGGATTCAGCTCTGAGATTGGCGGATAAGTATTCATATTTTGATGCATTGAAGAGGTTTAATATAAAGATAAATAAAAGTTTAGTTCCTCAAAAATGTGAGTGTAAAGATGTTTTGTTAGGGAATATACTCCCGCATCAATGTAACTTATTTCGTGTTGTATGCAATCCTGAGGAACCAAAAGGCCCCTGCATGGTCTCAGGCGAGGGTGCGTGTTCAATATATTACAGATATGGGGGGGATGATTAAAATATGGATAAAAGAATTAAGCTTCATCATGGAGATGGTGGAAAATATATGAGCAAGCTCATCCATGAACTGTTTTATAAATATTTTGACAACAGTATATTGTTAAGCAACAATGACTCGGCAGTTTTTGAAACCATAGGGGAGAGTCTTGCGTTTACTACGGACTCTTATATCATTAAACCCTTATTCTTTCCAGGTGGCGATATCGGAAAATTAGCTGTATGTGGAACAGCAAATGATCTTGCGGTAGCTGGAGCAAAACCTTTATATCTGAGTGTAGGATTTATTATTGAAGAAGGATTTCTTTACGAAGAACTTGAACGTATTGTTCAATCAATGAGTCAGGCATGCAAAGAAATTGGAATAAAGGTGATCACCGGAGATACGAAAGTCGTTGAAAAAGGAAGTATGGATGGTATTTTTATAAACACCTCAGGGATTGGGTTAATTGAAAATGATTATAGTTCAAAAAAGGTTGCGCCTGGGGATCATATTATTATGACTGGAGGGATTGCCGAACATGGCGCTATTATTGCTTTAAAAAGACATGGTATAAAGGCTCGCGAGAAGTTCATTAGTGATTGTGGGTTTATTTATAATATAACCGAAAAACTTGTTCCCTTTTATAATGGGATTAAACTTATGAAAGATCCTACGAGAGGTGGCATTGCTACTGCCTTGAATGAAATTGCGGAAAGGGTACAGCTGGGAATCCATGTTTTAGAGCATAAAATACCCTTGCGAAAAGATGTTTCAGCTTTGTGTCGCCTCTTAGGCATTGACCCACTATATCTCGCGTGTGAAGGAAGGGCCATTTTGGTTGTAGAGCCAAGCCAATCTGAGAAAATAATAAAGTGTATCAGAAGCTGCGAAAATGGAAGGGATGCCAGCATAATCGGAAACTTCACATGTAAAGAAGATAATAGCGTTACCCTTGAAACACCCATTGGAGGAGAAAGGTTATTATATCCGTTAGACACGCCTATGCTGCCTCGCATATGTTAACGAATAAAAAGAAAGAAGGTGTCTTGAAACTTGAACAGTAGAGACTATTTCAACTCCTTAGCAGAAAAATGGGATCATAGGGTGACACACGATAAAAGTAAAATTCAACACATACTAAAAATGACGGAGATACGTGAAGGTGATAAAATCCTCGATGTCGGCACGGGCACTGGTGTGTTGGTGCCTTTTTTACATACATGTGTAGGGCGGGGCGGTATGGTGATTGCTGTAGACCATGCCGAAAAAATGATTGACAGAGCTGAAAGAAAATTCAACTATGACAATGTAAAGTTTATAAGAGGAGACGTGTTAAAAATAAAGTTGAAAGAAAATTCTTATGATTGTATCATGTGTTATTCAATGTTCCCTCACTTTGAAAACCAACAAGGCGCAGTAAAATATTTATCCAGATACTTAAAGGCAGAGGGAAGGTTCGTCATAGGTCATTCAAACAGCAGAGAAACGATTAATAATTTACATAAAGAAGCTTCCAAATATGTTGAGAAGGACATACTCCCTACAGCAGAGATTATTCAATAGAATATTACCGACAAGCTGCTTTGCAAAGCATCACAGTATTAGATAATGATGAAATGTTTGTTATAATAGGAGCAAAGTAAAGAGTGTAAATAATTACTATTGTTTAATTTCTAATGTGTGAGAAAATAAATCTTAAATATTGGGTATACATAATAAAAGATAATTCATAAAAAAGGTAGAAATTTGTCATTAAATATAATATTCTTGTATTAATTAGATATGGATTATTCTTTGGCAGCATTGGAAATTAGGGTAGACCTAAAAGGAAGGTAATATTCGATGAGAGATTTCTCTGAAGAATTTTTCCAGTTATTTGAAAAAGAGCTGGATTATCAAAAAATAGCGGATAGATTTTTAGAATTTTCCGATGCAAATTTTGCTGTTTTCAACCTATACGATGAAGATGGCGACCAATTTACGACCATGGCAATCGCAGGAGACCAAGAACTCATAAGAAAGGCAATGCAAATACTTCATATAAAAGTCCAAGGGCAAAAATGGCCTCATGATATAAAATGGGCTAATAAAATAAATCAAATCGTGACGCGCTTTTCTTCTTTAAGTGAATTAGCAGGGGATATATTGCCAAAGTCTATAATTGAGCTATTAGTAAGATCTTTTGACATTGGGGAACTGGTGGTTATTAGAATCATGAGAGATAAAACCATGCTCGGTGATTTCACATGTGTTATGTCAAGGGAAAAAAGGTTTAATCAGTATAGCAAGGCTGAGGCTTATAGTAAGCAACTGGGACTAGTACTAACACAAAGAAGGACTGAACATTTGCTAAGGATAGAACAAAAAAGGCTGAAAAATATTATTGAAGGTACTCGTGTAGGCACTTGGGAATGGAATATTCAAAAGGATGAGATCATTATCAACGAACGCTGGGCTGAAATAATCGGCTACACATTGAGTGAGGTGCCACGCGTACTTAGCGAAAATGCCTGGGATCAGTTTTTTCATCCCGAAGATTTGCATAATGCGGATCTACAGCTTGATGAGATTTTCAAAAACCAGCAGGAGTACTATGATACTGAACGTAGAATGATACATAAAAATGGTGATGAAGTCTGGGT
Organism: Clostridia bacterium; assembly: GCA_016278615.1. Classification (GTDB taxonomy): domain Bacteria; phylum Bacillota; class Clostridia; order Peptostreptococcales; family JAAYPU01; genus Soudan-22. The sequence continues at coordinate 19,136 of JADQBM010000071.1, forward strand.
TCATACCCAGGGGAAAGTCATTGATCGGGCGCATAATGGCAAACCTCTTTTAATGAGTGGGACCCATAGCGACATTTCCCATCGAAAGAAGATGGAGCAAGTTATATTTAATGAAAAAGAGCAATTCAAAACCACTTTATTGTCTATTGGTGATGGGGTCATTTCTACGGATAATCATGGAAGTGTTATGATAATGAATAAAATCGCTGAACAGCTCACAGGTTGGACTCAAGAGGAGGCCTGTGGCAAACCATTGGAAGAAGTCTTTCATATCATGAATGAGCTTACCAGAGAAAGATGCGAAAATCCTGTATATAAAGTGTTGGAAACCGGAAATATTATAGAGCTTGCCAATCATACGATTTTAATATCAAGACTTGGTTTGGAAACACCCATTGAAGATAGTGCTGCTCCAATAAAAGATGAACAGGGAAATATTAATGGTGTGGTTTTAGTCTTTAGAGATTTCACAGAGAAAAAAGAGAAAAGGGATAAAATAACATATTTAAGTTTTTTTGATCAACTTACTGAAATATATAACCGTCGATTTTTTGAAGAAGAGTTGAAAAGGTTGGATACTGAAAGGAATTTCCCCTTAACCTTGGCTATGTTGGATGTCAATGGATTAAAGCTCATCAATGATGCCTTTGGTCATTTAGTAGGAGATGAAGTCTTAAAAAGAATCGCCTATTTAATAAAAAGAGAGTGTCGTATGGATGATATTATTGCAAGAATTGGTGGGGATGAGTTTGTTATTTTATTACCTAAAACAGATGCAAAGCAGACTGCGAAAATCATGAAGCGATTACACGAAGTGATCGTTAGTGAAAAAGTAGACTCCATTAATCTCTCTATCTCATGCGGCTGGGCAACTAAGGAGAAAAGGAATACCAAGATAGCGGCCGTTTTCAAGAAAGCGGAAGACAATATGTATCGCCAAAAGCTTTCTGAAAGTACCAGTGTGCGACATAAGACCATCCAAATTATTTTAAAAACATTGTACGAAAAAAATACAAGGGAAGAAAGCCATTCCAAACGAGTGAGTAACTTATGTGGAACAATTGGTCATTGTTTGGACCTGAGCCAAGAAAAAATTAGTGAACTTATAACAGCAGGATTGCTACATGATATTGGAAAAATAGCAATTAATGAGGATGTCCTTAATAAAGCTACAAAACTCAATAAATCTGAATGGTTGGAAATCCAGCGACATCCGGAAATTGGTTACAGGATATTAAGCTCTGTTAATGAATATGCCTCCCTTGCAGGATATGTATTAGCGCACCATGAAAGATGGGATGGGAAAGGTTATCCCAAGGGGTTAAAAGGCAAAGCAATCCCATTGCAATCAAGAGTAATAGCCGTTGTAGATGCCTACGATGCAATGACGGGTTATAGGCCTCATCAAAAGACGTTAAGCCATGATGTTGCAATGGAAAAGATAAAGAGAAATGCAGGAGTGCAGTTTGATCCTGACATTGTAAAGGTATTTTTTGAACAAGCTCCTTTTTCGGAGGAGAAAAAATAAAGGGCCACAAGAGTAGAGCATTGCTTTATTATGGAAAAAGACATAAAATGGAATAAAGTCCAATGGTTAAGGAGACATAAATGAAGGTATATATTAGTGCAGATATGGAAGGTGTAACTGGTGTTACAAGTTGGAGTGAAACAGAAAAAGGTCACTCAGATTATTCATTTTTTGTGCGACAAATGGAGAATGAAGTTAGAGCTGCATGCCAAGGTGCTCTAAATGCAGGTGCCAAAGAAATTTGGGTTAAAGATGCGCATGATAGTGCAAGAAATATTAATCCAGGGGTATTTAAAAATGCGAAACTAATTAGAGGATGGAGTGGGCATCCGTTTTCAATGATTCAGGAGCTTGACAATTCATTTGATGCTCTAATATTTATTGGTTTTCATTCCGGCGGGGGAAGCAAACAAAATCCTTTGGCCCATACCATGAATCCTATAGATGTTGATTATATAAAAATAAATGGTCAATATGTCAGTGAATTTCTAATTCATGCTTATGCAGCTGCTACAGTTGGTGTCCCAGTTGTATTTGTAAGTGGGGATCAGGCCCTATGCCATGAAGTAAAAGAAGTCAATCATAACATAAAGACACTTGCAGTAAAAGAGGGTATAGGCAACTCCACAATAAGTATCGATAATGCAATGGCTATAGAGTGTATCCGAAAAGAATCAGAAGAAGCTTTAAAAGCTGATTTGTGCCAATATAAAATTTTATTGCCTCATTCTTTTGAAGTGGAGATTCAATACTCAAAGCATGAAAAGGCTTATAGGGCTTCCTTCTATCCCAACATGAAACAAATAGCTCCCACAAAATTATTATACAAAACAGAAAACTATTTCGAAGTCTTGCGAATGATGTTATTCCTTACATAATTCTGTCGGCCTTTTTATATCTTTTCTATCTTTTAGATAACTTTTCAACCACTCTACATGCAACTGCTGCAGCAAATTTAGCCATAGAGTAGGTTTGAAGAAAGAAAACTATATTTTAACTATGAAATAGTGTTATAATAATTCGATTACACCATACAATTTTAATAAATAATGACGGAATAAACTGTATATTCGAAGGGAGTACTCTATGTCAGAGAAAAATATTGAAATGATGAAAAAGTTTTTAGAGAAAAAGAAGGAACAACAAAAGGAAAAACAAAAATATGAACCCAATATGAAGATTGGCTCAAGCCAGAGAGAAAAGAAGAATATTAAGAACGGTGGTTCAAATAACAAGGTTTAAAAATTGAGTTGATATTCGTACAAGAAGCCTCATTTAGTTTAATTCAGCTAAAATGAGGTTTTATTATTGAGGAGTCCCCTTGTAAAACATTTTTCTAGAAACTATAGGATTTCAATCGTATCATACATTAATAAAAAAGATTTGAATTCATATGATTCACCAAATAGAATGTTGAGTAATGCATATAATACCATAGAAATATTTATTTGAAATAAAAGGAGAAAATTATGATCTCGTTATTAAATAACCTTAATATGAACCCTTCGCTGGTGACAGCTCTGGGAAAACAAGATATAACCACGCCAACAGATATTCAAAGAAGGGTAATACCTGAAGCATTGAAAAACAAAGATCTAATCGTGCAATCGGAAACAGGCACTGGAAAAACCTTGGCTTATCTTCTTCCGTTGTTTGAGAAAATAGATCCTTCAAAAAGAGAAATGCAAGGAATGATACTTGCACCTACTCATGAACTTGCGATACAAATTTTAAGACAAATAGAACAGCTGTCAGAAAACTCAGAGATAAAAGCAAGTTCAGCTCTTGTTATAGGCAATGTAAATATTGAACGACAAATTGTAAAATTAAGAGAAAAGCCCCACATTATTGTAGGTTCTCCTAAAAGAATTCTTGAATTGATAAAAAAGAGAAAAATATCTGCTCACACCATTAAGACGATCATCATTGATGAAGCTGACAGGCTAATGGATGAGAGGAATATAGAGAGCATTAAAGAGGTTATAAAGAGTACCTTGAAAGAAAGGCAACTTATGTTTTTTTCCGCCTCTATTACAAAAGAAACCGAAGCACGTGCACTGGAGGTAATGAAAGAACCAGAGCTCATAAGGGAAAAGGGTACTAAATCCGTTCCGATCTCAATAGAACACATGTATTTTTTGACAGAGCAAAGAGACAAACTTGAAGTGTTGCGTAAATTAGTAGGAATACTGAAACCCCATAAAGCGATGGTGTTTATCGGACATAGAGAAGAAACTGAAGTTTGCGTTAACAATCTTAATCATCATGGTTTAAAAGCAGCTGGAATCCATGGTCATAATGAAAAAATGGACCGAAAAAGGGTAATGGAAGAGTTTAAGTCCGGCAAAATACAGCTTCTGGTTGCTACAGATATTGCTGCGCGTGGTTTGGATATAGAAGGGGTTACGCATATATTTAATTTAGTCATACCGGAAAACCCCCAGGATTATCTTCATAGAGTGGGTCGATCAGGAAGAAAAGGAAATTCAGGAACTGCTATATCTATCGTTACAGAAAGAGAATTAAAATATATAAGTCAGTATGAAAAGGCATTGATGATAAAGATTGCGTCTAAAGATATGTACAAGGGTAAAATCATTGACGCTAAAAACAGGTCAAATCTTTAAGACGAAATAACTTACAGATCCTTTCTCCCTATGAGCTTTTCAAGATAGACAGATTTCATCTGATCCTTTGCCATAGCTCTTTTGATTGGAGGCATTTTGAGGATAGAAGATAAAATAGCGGCCATGGCTCGATGGCTAAATAATGCTTTGTTATCGAAAATCAATTCTTGAAGCATCCCCTTTTCAATAGCCATAAGTACAACTCGATGCACAGATGTGGCAGGCGTAATAATCTTTCTGTCTGTCTTTTTCAATATCAGACTCTTGTTGGGACAGGCTCGAACACAAAGACCACAGCCCAGACATATGCTTTCATCAATAACGGGAATCTTTTTCCCGTTATTTTCGGCCATTGTTATTACATCCACCTGACAGACCTTTTCGCATTTGCCACAGCCGATACAGGATGCTTGGTCCAGTGAGGGTAGAAATCCCGTGGCTTCAACGGGGTGAAGGTTTCCGAATTTCCTAGCGGCAACCAGTGCTTCACAACAGCAGCCACAACAGTTACAAATAAAAGATACATCATTTCTTACATTTTCACCGCATTGTACCAAGTTAAAGTCATATGCTTTGTGAAGAAGTTCTAAACACTCCGAGGCCTCGATTCTTCGAGCATAATCGTGGCGAATTAATGCATCGGCGGAATTTCCAAAGGTCATGCATATATCATCTATAGGTGCATTGCAATTCTTGCCCATATGTTCCATTTTGTGACGACAATAGCACATGCCAATAGCGATGTGTTTTGCAGACTTTATGATGTGGCTGGCTTTTTCAAAATCTAGGATATGAATGGTGTTGTCTATATCTAAAGAACTTTCGTTGACAAAGACTCTTCCGAGACGGGTTTCAGTACTGAAGAAGAGTTCTTTGACAAAATCTTCCTCAACATTCATATATTCATAGAACAGCTCTGCTAAAAGTTGCTGATCAATGTCTTGTCTGGTTCGCATCATTGAAAATTCCAAAAAGCCTGCCATTGGAGGCGGCAAAATGTAGCGAATCTCTCCGTTACTCTCCATATCAAGTAGGATGCATCTTGCGGCCAGGGATTCAAGTACCTTTCGAGCCTCAGCCAAAGGCAGAGCCCAGATAGCTGCAGCTTTTGCAGGGGTGAAAGGTTTTATTGGGAGCTGTGCCACCAGTGAAGCCTCTTTTTCCGAGAAAAGGATCTGGAGGATTTTATATAAGGTGTCTGAAGGGGGCGCTCCCTGAGGGAATCTATTTAGGCGCTCCTCCAAGGTGCGATAGGCAGATTTCGATGTTATGTGAGACATAGTTGATCCTCCTTTTAGTTGAGAATTATTACCAATTATCTCATTAAACAGCTCTAAGACTCCCACCTCTATAGGTGGCGAGATCAAGAGCTGCTAAATTCGAAATTCGTTCGTCTTGCCATCAGTGGAGAGCTTGAAACTCCTACTGATGGGGCTCACTTCATTATAAAACCAAACATTAGAAATATCAAGATTTATAAGATAGATCGTAAATACCTATTCTACATGACAAGGCTTTGATTTTCGTACAATGTACTATGAAATTCTGCATATGTACTTTGGCAAAAATTGTGTAGACTTTTGAATTTGACAGATGTAGAATCGAAATGAATACTTGTATAATGGCTTATCCTTCCAATGAATATCTGTATTTAAGGAATGAGAATATGCACTCAATAAATTTTATGGAGGAAAAATATAATGAAAAATAGAATTGAAACACTTATAAAATTTAATAAAAGGAAAAAAGGCATACGCATATTTGTTGGTGTATTTATGGTTATGCTACTATCTTTAGTCGGATGCAATGGTTCCAGCCAACCTATAGAAGAAGGTAATAACACATTAGAATACTATCATGAATCTTTAGGGTATGTGATTACCTTACCAGATAGCGTTAAGGACAGAGTCATAATTCAAGAGCAAGATAATACTGTATATATTTCTTCAAAATTAATCTTAGAAGATGGGAGTTACCCTGGAATTATACTTTTCATCAATCCTATATCAAAATCAGAATATCCCGAAAGACAAGATTTAGATAATTATATTGAAAATGAAGCACCCGTTAGCTTTGTTGTTATTGGTGAAACTGAGAATGATTATATCTGTTATAATTTTGCAAGTGATGTACAGTATCCACCTGGGGATGAAACTCTGACTAAAGAATACAATGACTTGATAAATGAATTTATGAATAATGACTTTGATGTCGTAATAAAGGAGTAGTATACATTATGAGTATCCAAAGGAATTTAACGGTTCATTATTCTATTTATATCCCCTGCGGCAACGATACTGCATTAGTAGAGGGAACAAGCTTTAGTCCTAAAGAAAAGAAGTGGATTAATGATGCAATCATGAAGATGCATACCAATGTTGAGCAAGTGGGATTTGTAGAAAAAGTGGGGCCATATCGTTTAATAATGGCGGGAGGTGAATTTTGTGGCAATGCTACAAGATGTGCTGCTTTTCATTATCTAAAGGGAGCTTTAGGGGAAATTGAAATAGAGATAGCTGGTGTGAGACGTTTAATAAAAGCAGGAATAGATGAGACTCAGAATGCTTGGTCACAAATTCCCATCTATTCAGAACGAGATGTTGTAACACAACTGAAACAAGGAATTTACAAAGTCAAGATGGAGGGAATCACTCATGTTGTTGTGGAAGCAGAGCTTGCAAAAGAGTACTTAGGAATTCCAGAAAATTTGAAAAAAAATGCTTTGGATTTGATCAAAGATTTTGATATTGATGAAACAGAAGCTTTGGGAATCCTATTTCTTGAAGAAATTAACCAGGAGATCAAGATCCATCCAATCGTATGGGTAAAGTCCATTGACACCGTGTTTTATGAATCTGCTTGCGGCAGTGGATCAGTAGCAGTGGCCATTTTAGAGAGTATTCGCAAGAAAACCAGCCAATCATTAAAAATCATGCAACCTTCGGGGCAAGTAATTCGAACCAGTATCATCATGGAAAATCAAAGGCCCATGGACGCATTTATTTCGGGAAAGGTATATACAGATGGGGTTGTGAGAATAATTGATATAGATTTTAAAATGTAGCAACTTTTATTGAATGAAAAGCAACCGACTGGATTCGAGGGAGACAAAAATGAAAAAAATGAGTAAAGATCTGGGCATAGAGAAAATAAGTACACTGCTGCTAAGGTTATCACTTCCCGCTACAATTGGAATGTCGGTAAATGCATTATATAACCTGGTGGACACGATTTTCATAGGTTGGGGTGTTGGAAGCATGGCAATAGGAGGCTTAGCCATAGCATTTCCCATCCAAATGATTATTATGGCCTTTGCACAATTGGTGGGGATAGGGGCCGCTTCTGCTGTCTCCAGGAGCCTTGGCGCAAATGATGTAGAAAGAGCAGATCATGTTACAGGGAATGCTTTTCTATCTATAATTGTATTGGGGAGTATCATTTCAATCTTAGGGTTAAGTTTTACTGAGCCGTTGCTAAGGATTTTTGGAGCGACGAATATTCTTATGCCCTATGCCAGAGACTACATTTCAATCATTCTCATTGGGTCTGTATTTTTTTCCTTTGCTGTAGCATCCAATAATCTGGTTAGGGCAGAAGGAAACGCGAGAGTGGCTGCATTTACTATGATTATAGGTGCCAGCCTCAATATAATGCTGGATCCTATCTTTATTTTTGCATTGGATATGGGGATTAAAGGTGCTGCTTTAGCTACCATTGTATCCCAATTTATTTCCTTTTTGTATGTATTAAGATATATGTATAGCGGTAAAAGCTCATTGGGAATAAAATTTAAGCATTTAAAGCCTCAAAAAGGAATAATAACGGAGATATTTTCTGTAGGATTTTCAGCGTTTGCAAGACAGGCAGCAGGAAGTTTTGTGGCAATAATTTTAAATAATTCATTGGTTTTTTATGGAGGAGAACTTGCAGTATCTGTTTTGGGAGTTGTAAACAGGCTTCTAATGTTTTTGTTTATGCCGCTATTTGGAGTTGTACAGGGAATGCAGCCTATTGTAGGATTTAATTATGGTGCAGGAAAGATCGAGAGAGTAAAAGAGACCGTGAAATTATCCATGTTGACCACAATGGGTTTTGCCTCAATAGGATGGCTCATAGCCCAGTTGTTCGCTCCACAAATTATAAGTATTTTTACAGGTGACGCCCAGTTGATATCAGAAGGATCAAAGGTATTAAGAATCGTTGTTTTAGCTGTCCCTGTAATTGGAATACAAGTTGTGGGAGCTGCCTTATTTCAGTCTTTGGGCAAAGCTGTTCCATCCATAATATTGTCTCTTTTAAGGCAGGTCATCATTTTCATTCCTCTTATCTTAATATTGCCAAGAGTATGGGAGCTTGAGCTCATGGGCATATGGATGTCCTTTCCTATTGCTGATTTGTTAGCGACAATAATAACAGCGTTTTTATTAAGAAGTGAAATGAAAAAAATTGTGGGAAATTGATTTCAATGAGCATTTAAAGAAATGTAAAATATTTACATTTTTGACTTTGTTAACTCAGTTTAGATAGAATAAAATATTCTTTTCTACAAATAATAATATAGTCAAAAATTTTTATAATTTAGGAGGACATCAAAAAATGAAAGTAAGCAGAATGGATCATCCCAATAGTGGGATTAAGTGTGTCGTCAATACTTGTCACTATTATATGTCAGGAGACCAATGTTCAGCAGAAAAGATTGAAGTACAGCCAAGAAATGCCGGGAATGCAGAGGAAACGGACTGCGCCACATTTATAGCCGAAAACAGACAATAGAAAGAAAGTGCCTGCTGTTGGGATATACCAAGCAGGCACACTTTTGTTTTTTCACAAAAAAGTGCGTATGGGCATAATATTAATTGACAGTTTTTTTTATTTCTGTTAAAATGACATCAATATATGAATGCAAGGATAGAGGAAAGTAAGTAGATGGAAGTTTCCAGGGAGAGTTTGTCATAGACTGAGAGCAAACTTAAAGGAAAATCTGCCGAAGTTCCCTCTTGAGCACGAATGCTGAATGATTAGTAGGCAAACGCGGAGTACCCACCGTTACCATGGGAAAGGATATCGGAGTGATCCCGTATCTTAGAGTGTATCTTTTTTTTAGAAGATAAATTTGGGTGGTACCGCGGAAGAAAAGTCTTTCGTCCCTTAGGGGATGAAGGGCTTATTTTATTGCAAAAAAAGCTATTATTCATGTAATTATTTTTTAAAGGAGGGATGGTTTCTGATGATTTTAGGTATTTCTGATGGTTGGATTATAGGTGCTTTGCTCTTATCTGTAATAAGTATGCTTGGATGTGTTGCCTACGGTATTGTGAACTGGAATAAGGGTGACGAATAAGACGTTTTAAAGGAGAAGAAAGGAGAAATCAAAATCATGACAAATATTATTATGACATTGCTATATATTTCAGTTCTCGGTATCCTTGCGTATTGTGGGTACAGGAAAACTCAGAACGATAGTGATTATCTTGTGGCCGGAAGGCAGATGCATCCTATTGTTATGGCTCTTTCCTATGGCGCTACTTTTATTAGTACTTCTGCTATTGTCGGGTTTGGAGGAGCAGCAGGACAGTTCGGCATGGGACTTTTATGGCTTACGTTTCTTAACATCTTTGTGGGTGTATTTATTGCTTTTGTTGTTTTTGGGAAAAGGACCAGGCAAATAGGGCAAGAGTTAGGGGCACATACGCTTCCGGAATTGTTGGGTCTCAGGTATCATTCTAAATTTATTCAAGGGTTTTGTGGCATTTTGATTTTTTTAACCATGCCAATTTACGCAGCGGCAATATTAAAAGGCAGTGTGGATTTCATTGCTAAATATTATGGAATCGGATTTGGAACAGGTTTGATTGTATTTGCCGTTCTAATCAGTATTTATGTTACCCTTGGAGGGTTAAAAGGCATTATGTATGCAGATGCTTTCCAGGGAGCTATCATGTTTGCAGGGATGCTTTTTTTGTTGGTCTTCACCTATTCTATGCTGGGAGGTATAGAAAGTGCACACCTTCAATTGACAGAGTTGTTACATCGTTCCGATGTTGCCCATCAAACGGAAAATCTTGCAGCGATAGGCTTTAGGGGATGGACCTCTATGCCACAATTTGATTCTCCATTATGGTGGACAGTTGTTTCCACACTGGTAATGGGTGTTGGGATTGGCGTATTGGCTCAGCCTCAGCTTGCAGTCAAGTATATGACAGTGAAAAGCAGCAAAGAATTGAATCGTGCAGTACTTTCAGGGGGCATTTTTCTCTTTATGATGACAGGGACAGCATTTTTAGTGGGTGCATTAACAAATATCTTTTTTTATAACGATACAGGAACGGTTTCAGTTATTGCGGCAGGCGGCAATGATTTAATTATTCCAGCCTTTATTAAGACTTATCTGCCTCAGTGGTTTGGAGATATCTTTATTGTGATACTTCTGGCGGCTTCGTTATCCACACTCAGTGCGCTTTTCCATACCATGGGAACTGCTTTTGGAAGAGACTTTATTGAAAAGAGTATAGGAATTAAAGGTAAAACCATTCAATATGCCAAGAGAGGCATGATTATAAGTATTGTTTTAAGTGCGATTCTGGCTTATCTTTCCAGTAAATTAGATGTGAGCATGGCGATTATTGCTCAGGGGACATCTTTGTTTTTCGGATTATGTGCTGCTGCATTTTTGCCTTCATATGTAGGGGCTTTATATATCAAGAAATTCCCAAGGGTTGGAGCCATAACCAGTGTGATTACAGGAACCATAACGAGTTTGTTTTGGGTATTTTTTATTAATGTTAAGCAAGCTTCCAGTTTGCAATTATGTAACATCATATTTGGAAAGCCGAGTCTTGTTAGTGATACGGCATTTTCTAAGCTGGGCATGGTGGACTCTATTATGATCGCTCTTCCAGCTTCCATTTTAGCAGGTGTCATTGCTTGGGGAATTTATGCCACCCAATCTAATAGAAAGACAAATGTTGCGGAGAAAGAAGCCGCATAGCAAATACCGTAAAACAGCACCTAAGCTATTGATAAAGGGCAGGTGCTGTTTTAAATTTCTTATTAAGGTTTATAAAGGAAAATAGATTCTATGCTCTGAATCATCGATGGCATAATGATCTTTGCAAAATAAGTCCCTACATGCCAATACAACTTTTGCATCATATTGAACATCTGAATGTTGCATAATTTCATAAAGAGCAGCTTCTAAGCCAAGGGCAGGTCTGTAGGGGCGATGTGACATCATGGCTTCTACCACGTCAGCGACGATAAGAATCTGTGCTTCTATAGTGATGTCATTTTTTTCAAGCCCTCTGGGATACCCGCTACCATCGCAACGTTCATGATGTTGGTAGATTGTTTCCTCAATTATTTCAGGCAACTTTACTTTTGTGAGCATCTCATATCCCATCGCTGGATGGTTCTTAATCATTTCTTTTTCAAGGGGACTTAAAATACCGGGTTTAGATAATATTTCTGTGGGAATGGCAATTTTGCCAATATCGTGGATATAACCAATAATCCGAATGAATTCTATTGTCTTAATGTCTATATTCATTTTTTTCGCAATAGCCGCAGACAAATTTCCCACTCTCCGTTGATGTCCTGCTGTGTAAGGGTCTCGAAATTCTACAACTGATGAAAGCAAAGATATGATGCCTTGCATGGCATTTTGCAGGGCGATTGTTCTTTTTTGCACCATTTCTTCCAAACATTTTTGATGGAGTCGATTTTGTTTTTCAAGAATGGCTTTTTCATCGCGGAGTAATTTGATTTGCGAGGCATGGTGAACTGCTTTTATAAAAGACTCTCTATCTATGGGTTTGGTTAAATAGTCGCTAGCGCCATTTTGTACCGCTTTGACCGCAGTCTCTACAGTAGGCTCGCCAGTCATAATGATAACTTGAATTTTACTATACTTTTTTTGTACATTCCATAACAAATCAATTCCTGACATCCTTGGCATAATGATATCTGTTACAACTACATCATACACATTATCTTGAAGCATTTGGCATGCCATCTGTGCATCGGAAGCTGATTCGGCTTCGTAACCTTCCTTTTTTAAAAATTCACACAAGGTAATACGCATGCTCTTTTCATCATCAACGATCAAAACTCGGCTCATACTATCACTTCCTTTCTTTGAAAAAAAGCACAGACAAACAGTATTTAAAGCTCCCATCCATTATCTACGGGTAAATCCAGTATAAATTTTGTATAATGTCCTTCTTTTGTATCAATACTGATTTTGCCATGATGATCTTTGATAATACCAAAGCTAATGGATAAACCCAAACCCGTGCCTTTATCCTTGGGCTTGGTTGAGAAAAAGGGCTCATATATTTTATCGTGCAATTCTTTTGGAATACCCATGCCATGATCTTCAACAATCATACGAATCCATTTTCGGTCTTCACTTGCATATTGAGTGCACCATAAATAAATGGCTTTGTCTTCGTTGTAATCCGAATATTTTTCATTTAATGCATCTCGTGCATTTGTCAATAAATTCATGAGAACCTGTTGGATTTGCTGGCTACGGCATTTAATATGAGGCAAATCATCATCAAGACATAGATTTAAAGTAATCTGATCTTTTTTCATTACAGTTTTAATCAAAGACAAGGTCTCATTAATGATATCGTAAATGCTGGCATAGCTATGGGTTTGCTTTTCTTGGCGTGAAAACTGCAAGAGATTCTTCACAATGATGGATATACGCTGAGTCTCATGAATAATTTCCTTGGCATATTCAGCCTGGATGGAGTTCTTATCAAGTCCGTCCAGAATCAGTTGCGCATAATTCATAATGCCATTAATAGGATTGTTTATTTCATGAGCGACGCCTCCGGCGAGTGTTCCAATGGCTTCAAGCTTCTGTTGTTGGCGTAATTGAGCCTCCATGTTATTCTTGTTCGTTTCCATAACCTTTCTTTCGGTGATGTCGCGAGCAAAAACGATTCCCCCGTACTTATTGTTATAATAGATGGGGACAGCAGTTACATCAACATAAACAGGTGAGCCATCTAATTGTAAAAATATTTCTTCAATAAGGGGCAAAGCTTTCTTCTCATGATTTAAGAGCCAGATTCTTTCTTGAATTATATCGTGATAATCAGGATGAACTCTATTTAATGTAGGGGTATTCATTAATTGGTCATCTGACTTTGCACCAAAAAGTTTAAGGGCTGATTTGTTTAGAAAAGAGAATTTGCCATCTGTGTGAATAAAAATAGCATCTGGTGCATTTTCTACCAATAGTCTAAAGCGTTTTTCGCTCTCAAGAAGTGCCATGTTGGCGGCGATTCGATCCGAGATATCATGTATAATAGAATAGAGTAAATTTCTTCCGTTAAATTTAATGGGCTCACTGTATACTTCTACATCAACTACTTCATCATTTGCCTTTCTGTGTTTGAATTGGAAGCGGCTCTTTTTTTTTGCAACGGCTTTTTTCATTTCCGCCTCAATTTCCTTTGGTGTTGATGTGTTGATTTCAGAGATGCGCATGGTTTTCATTGTCCATGAAGGCCAGCCATAAAACTTGCATGCAGCCGGGTTGACATCAATGATTCTTCCTTCTATAGGCTCAATAAGTAGCATAATGGCATGACTATTTTCAAAGAGAGATTTGTATCGTTCTTCTGCTTCAGCTACTTGAATTAAGGCTTCATTACGCTCTTTTTGATGGAGCAAGAGTAGACTTAACAAAACTGTGCCAACAGGATAAATTAGCATAACCGGTAGACCAATTGTTTTAATAACCTCAATGGAAGTGGGCCAAGGCATGATGAACATGCAGGCAAGCATAGCGATATGAACGATCACGCCAAACAGATAGATATTTACCCAGCGGCACTTGGGTTTGCTGCTTAAAAAATGAGTTCTCCAAAATAACCCGATAGCAGCGGATACCATAATTACCAAAACCCCTGATAAGGTTCCTAAACCTCCCATTAAGATTCGATAACCAATAGTAATACAGACTGCAATAAATGCTGGAATTGTTCCAAAGGTTAATGCTGTTACACCAATAAGAATTGATCGCGTATCAAATACAATGCCTGGTGTTAGCTGAAAAGAGATGGTCATGATAGCAAGTCCAATAATACCAATTAAAACCCCATTCATTACAGGAATTAGCTTTCTTTTTTTAATGGGAAGTATGTAGGCAATCTCATACACAATGCTCAAAGTCATTAGCAAAGCCGCATTGTTGATTAATTCCATAACAATATTATTTCCCATTTTATTCCTCCAATCATACGATAGCGTACTTTGATTAAATGCCTTGATTAAGAGAGTCGGCTCCGTAGGGGAAGTATGATTATAGTGGGTAATAAATAGTCTTTCGTAAATAAGGAAAGATATTCCTTATAGTTCATAGCATATTACTATATCTGATAAATTGCAACAATTTTTGAGTGGCAAGTCACAGCGATGACAGGAATAGGAAGTCTATAATAGATATGAAAACAGTAGGTATCGCGGGATATTATGTTATATTTACAATTTAAGAAGTGCTTTTGTGAGGTGGGATAGTTAAATGACTTATAAAATATAAGAAGAAAAAGTGGCGGTGAAATGCCAAGTATTATCATTTGAATCTTTCAAAGGGGTATGGTAACATAAACATTAGACTAAATAATAAAATTGAAAGGAGCACTTTATGTTTTTAAAGAGAATTAGGTTGATACTTATTGTAGCCTTGGTGACCTTTTCAATGGCTGCCTGCGCTACTGATAATAATGATTCAGCAAATGATGTAGTGGCGACTGTTAATGGTGTAGATATTGGAATAGATGTGTTTGAAGATATTGTTAAGCAATTATCTTCTCAATATGCGCAACAAGGTCTTGATATTGAGGGAGAAGGCGGAGAAGCAATTTTGCAACAAATAGAACAAGAAGCTATTAATAGTTTGGTTCAACAAGAAGTTATTTTACAGGAGGCAAAAAATAAAGGGTTTGATGTTTCAGATGAGGAAGTTGTAGAAGAGCTTGAAAATATCAAGCAACAATACCCTGCTGAAGAAGATTTCGAAACAGCCTTGCAAGAAAATGACCTAACAGAGAATAAATTAAAAGCGATGATTACGGATCAAATGCAAGTTATGAATTATATAAATTCTTTACAAAGTGAAGTTAAAGTAACGGTCTCAGAAGATGAAGTAAAAGAAATTTATGAACAATATAAAACTCAAATGGAAGCTCAGATGGAGGGCTCAGAGAATATCCAAGAAATGCCAGCATTTGAAGACATAAAAGATATGTTAGAGAACGAATTGAAGCAGAGAAAAGAACAGGAACAAGTAGGACAAATGATAGAAAAATTAGTAGAAGAAAGTGAAATTGAGATTTACCTTTAAAACTTGAAAAAATATATGCTATTTAAAACGCCATCCGTGATTTTCCCGGGGCGTTTTTTTCATATAATAGGAAATATCGATTTTCTATTATATGAAAAAAGGGGGAGTGCAGAGGGGACTCCCCTTTGCCGGTAAAGGAGGGTGCTCAGACTGTGATAGCAGTCGCCGAAGGGAACCATGGGGTTCCATAGCGGAGTGGCGTTAGCCACTTTTTTTATATTTCTATATAGTTTTGTTTCTTTTCTTTGTAATTGGACAGAATTAAAGCATACGGATTTTTAAGGAGAGAAAAATGATTCCCTATTATTTAAGAAAGATTTGGCAGCCAGAGATTTTTCAAGGGCATATTAAAAAGAAAAAGTATTATGAAGGATGGTACTTTAAGCTAGTTGATAACCAAGAAGAAAATATTATATCCATTATACCGGGCATTTCTTTGGGAGATAGTGAAAACCCTCCACACTCTTTTATTCAAATAATGGATGGCAAGAATGGTGAGACAGAATATTTAAAATTTAATAATAAGGCATTCAGCTATTCGAAAAAAAGATTCGAGATAGCTATTGAAAACAATTACTTCTCTATAAATACCCTTAAACTTAATATTCAACAGGAAAATATAAGCATAAAGGGTCAACTCTACTTTAAGAATACAATTACTTGGCCTTCAACATTCTTTTCTCCTGGAATTATGGGGTGGTATGGGTTTATTCCTTTTATGGAATGCTATCATGACGTTTTAAGTTTAGATAATGATATAGAAGGGCAATTAGAAATAGATGGAAAACTTATTGATTTCAACAAAGGAAAAGGTTATTTGGAAAAGGATTGGGGCGTTTCTTTTCCAAAAGAGTGGGTGTGGCTACAAAGCAATCATTTTGCTTCCAACAGAATATCTTTAACCTGTTCAATAGCAATAATTCCATGGATTAATAGGGAGTTTACAGGCTTCATATGCGGGTTATACTGGAATAAACGATTGTACAAATTTTCCACTTACAATGGTTCATCTATAAAAAAGGCGGAAAAGAAATCAAATGGCTTCTTGATTAGCTTGGCCAACAAGGAGCATCAAATAGATATAGCCGTTAAGAAATCACATGGAGGAACTCTATATTCTCCCAAGATAGGGGTTATGTGTGGAGAAATTGAAGAGAGCGTGACTTCAGAAGTTACTGTATCCTTATATGATATAAAAAGAAATCAAACTATATTTTGTGACGTGGGTAGAAATTGCGGATTAGAAATCAAAGGAGATATTCTGCAAGATCATAAAAGAATATCTTTATAAAACATAACCATGGCTCCCGCAGTGGTTCTTTTAGCTAAAGGTAGGGTACATTTAGCAATGCGGAAATATCGGAGCTCATCATCAGAAATCATTTTGAATTTTTTATAGATTTTAATGGCCGTTCGAGTATTAAAGCTTATATAGTTTTCAATAGAATGTAACAGATAGGTGCCGCGATCTACTTTAAATTCATCCGCATACTTATAGGTGCGTTTTACAAATGTTTCAAACTGGCGATGGTTATCTAATAGTCGAGTATTGGCATGTTGAGGGATTGTCATATCCTGTATAATGTGAAGTGCTGCACCCAAATAGAACATGGAATCATTAAAGTTTCCAGTGTTCCATTCTTTGCGTGACTTGATGTAATAGTCAATGCCTAATTCCATGGCGCTTTTCCTTCCGTATAGCCCATCCATCTTGCCTTTTTGAGGATTGTAGAAATGATTTGAGCTCTTAAAGTCTTGATCTGCCCATACCGCTCCTTTATTTATATCCAGTAAATAGCTATAAAAAAGGTTAAATTCATCTGAGTAGTTATCATTTTTTAGGATATTTATGGCATCCAGATTAATAGATTTATGAACTTCGCATTCTGTCTTGATGATGGTTTTCTTTATAGGGTTTGCGATGCCAAAAATAGTGTTTAAAATATGGCTATAGGTTGTCTCTAAAACACCCAATTCAATCACCTCTTAACAAATAGTAATGGGATTATTATTTGCAATTTCTAAGATAATATAATCATTTACGAGTTAAAGATTAAAGAGCAATTGTTTAAAAGATCTAAAGCTAAAAAATCAAATACATTGTTTTAGGGGTGAATAGCGATATAGAAAAATGGATAAAAAATTTGCTAAATACTTAAACTTTATTGAGACATAATATAATGAGAGGGGAAACAGTGTGGGTTTTTTATAATATGAAAGGATAAAATATGAGAATAGAGAGAAAACCAAAACAAATATTATTATATTTGTTTACAATAGCAATAATAATTTTGAGTATAAGTTTTATTTTTCATAGGCAATTTGCTTTTTTTATTAATGCCGTTTTAGTATATATTGGGTATTTAATATTCTATTACTTTGAGAAAAAAGGCAGTATTAATACAACTCTTTTAGTGAATGGGTCATTGGTTTTTCTTATTATTTTGCACTTAGTTTTTGGACAGTATTTAGAATTATATAAAACGAGTTTATATTTTGATAAAGGCCTACATGTAATAGGGTCATTTATAATCTGTTTATTTATTTATCAAGTCTTAATATCATTAGTTGGAAATGATCTTAGTAATAAGGTTTTAGTTTTCATTCTAATCAGTTCTGTTGGAATAACCCTTGGGGTTCTGCTGGAAATTCTGGAATTTATTCTTGATATTTTATTTAAAGCAAATAATCAGAAGGGGTTATTAGATACAAATCTTGATTTATTGCTTAATGCTGGAGGCGCTTTTCTTGCGGGACTTATTATCGTGATGAAGAAAAAGGATGCATTATAACCAATGAATTAGAGTAAAATACTTCGAAATAAAATAAATTTTTTTGAATCAATAATACAATTAGAGAAGCGTTAATAGCAGCACTTCTGTGTTTTTAAATGCTAATTTTTGTAAGTTTGACCCTGAAATAGCCCAAAATATATGTTATAATTAGAAATAGGATACAAGAATCTGATGCTTGAACTAATAAAAAGGAGTATGCTATTGGTGAAAAAGTCATTATTTTTTTATGCTGACTCACAACTTTACAATGACATTTTCATTATAGACAACTCGCCTTTATAACATAAAATAACAAAATAAATAGTGATTTGTTTATGATTTATAAACACTATTGTAAAGTTATGAGGAATTAATTGGGTTAAATAATCATAATGATGATTATTGCACGTTATTGCTTTGCTGTGAAACATTCAGAGAGGATAATATTATGAATATTTCAGGGAAAACGCCGTTACTTAGAGCAAAAGAGTTAGAGAAGCACTTAGGGATAAAGGAAATATACTTAAAACTTGAGGGGGCAAACCCTTTTGGTCACAAGAATGATAGAGTTGCCGAGGTGCTGATTAAAGATGCAACCGCAATGGACAAGAAGGCAATATTAGTTGATGGAACACAAACTTATATTAAATCCCTTGTAGAATATGCCAAAAGAAGTGAACTAGAAGTTATAATTCCTATTTTTGCCAATGAAAGATGGAAGAAGAAAGAGCTCAAGAACGAAAAACTTGTTGACCTAAGTAAAATTAAATTTGAGAATAAGATGGTATTTTTAAGTGATTACTGCAAAGAAAAAAATTATTATAATGGCACGGGATATGACAGTAGACATTTAAGCCATATGGCATTAGAAGAGTTGGGTGAAGAAATAACAAAAAAATTAAAGGGAGAAGTCAGCTCCGTATTCACACAACTAAGCTATGGATACACTGTTACCAGTCTGTATAATGGCTTTGTACGAGAGTGGGTGCAAGGGGATATGGAAAAATACCCGCGGATTTACTCCTGTACCATTCCTAAAGGCAATAAAATATATGACGACTATAAAAAGAATCTACAGATTGATAATCTTGATCAATATGATGTTAAGCCAAACAGGTATTCTCAGCATTTGTTTACTGATGAAAGCCATCTGATTGAAGAGACTTTGAAAGCAGTAAGAGATACCAACGGCAGCATTATTTCTATAGATGAAGGCCTCCTTAAGGAAAGTGCTAATTTATTACGGAATAAGGAAGATATCGTTTTATCAACTGAAGATGCATATGCATTTGCAGGTTTTTATAAGATGGTGAAGGAAGGCAAAGCTGAGAACGGAAAGCATGTTATTATACTTAATGATGGCAGAAGTGATGTGGAAATAAAAGAAATAAAAGACTTCAGCGAATATACCCTTAAAGGGCTTACGGATATAGTGGAAGAATGGCTTGTTGAATATGGAGATCCAAGAGATGAGATGGAGGATGCCGTGGAGAATGCCATTGAGAAGGGATACTTCTTTTTAGCCTATAGAAATGGGGTTCCTCAAGGGGTTTGTGTATTGGTCAATATTGCAGTGGATACTTTCTTGGCAACCTATCATTTAGCCTATATTGGAACCAAAGTTGGCAATAAAGGAAGAGGCATTGCTACCAAGCTTATTGAAAGGGCAATTGAAGTATCCGAAGGAAAACTGTCCCTCCATGTTGAAATGGAAAACATAAGAGCGAAGAAGCTTTATGAGAAGGTTGGATTTAAGGCTAAATACTTTAGAATGAACTATATGGGAGACTGATAAATGTAATAAAAACTAGGTTATGTCTTTAAATGCCGGTTAGAGTGAGGAAATGCACTTTAACCGGTTTTCTGTTGGGGTAGAACTTTTCAAAATTATGCATAGATGTTCCTATTATATTAAATAATAAGATTGAATAAATAATTTTTTTGAAAGGAGCTTTATATGGGCATTGTAACAAATACAACAGATAAATTTCAAGCATGTATAGATGCTTGCGCAAAATGTACGCAAGCTTGCTATGAGTGTTTTCATGCATGCCTCATGGAACCTGACTTAAACGCCAGGAAGAATTGTGTGAGCATGTTGGTAGAGTGCGCCATGATGTGCCAAATGTCAGTGGGAATGATGTCAATGAATGGACAGTTCTCAAAAGAACATTGTCAATTATGTGCTACAATTTGTGAAAAATGCGCACAAGAATGTGCCATGTTTAAAGATGATCATTGCATAAAATGCGCGGATATTTGCCGTATGTGTGCAGAAGAGTGTAGAAAAATGGCAAGTATGTAATGTCTTGGATGGATAAGCCCTGTTATATTGCTTTCAGGAATTCTGAAATTGATATAATTAGGGTGTTTTGTTTTTGATGGATTTCAGCAATAATAACTTGACTTTTATGAAGGTTAGAATTATAATTTAATTATATATAATCGATTATATATAAAATAATTTTCATTTTCTCCCACTTTTTTTAAATGAAGAAGCACTTTCGAGTGCTTCTTTTGACTATAACTTAAAAAGTAAGAATGGGGTTA
Source organism: Clostridia bacterium (assembly GCA_016278615.1). GTDB lineage: Bacteria > Bacillota > Clostridia > Peptostreptococcales > JAAYPU01 > Soudan-22. Next base: position 39,974 of record JADQBM010000071.1, read on the forward strand.
ATAATAACTTGACTTTTATGAAGGATGTACTATAATTTAATTACATATAATCGATTATATATTATATAAAAAAATGAGGAAAAGGGGGGATACAGAAACTTATTTGGCGAAGAGAACAAATAGTTACAGCGATAGAAAGGGGACAAATAACCTATGCAAATAGAGAATATTAATCATATCACAATTATTGGAACAGGCATGATAGGAGCAAGCATGGCAGCTCTTTTTACAGGAAACGGTTATCCTACTACGATGCTTGCAATTAATGAGCAAGAAAAGAACAACGGTAAAATTCAGTATGATACTTGTTTCCAAGACTTAATTGAAAAACAACTTGTTACAAAGGAACAGGCAGAGCGTTGTTCCAAATTACTTAGTTTTACTCTTGATTATGCAGATATAGAGAATACTGATTTTATATTTGAATGTGTAGTAGAAAAGTTGGAAGTAAAATATAGTGTTTATGAAAAAATAGAAAAACATTGTAAGCAATTTAAAGCACTGGCATCCTCCACATCTGCGTTATCAGCTGATGATCTGGCAAAGGGCTTAAATAATAATAAGGATAAATTAGTAGTGGCACACCCCTATAATCCACCACATCTTGTCCCTTTTGTAGAAGTTGTTAAGAACCAGCATACTACAGATGAAGCTGCAAAAATGGTATATGATATATTAGAATCCACAGGGCGAAAAGTAATTATTATGCAAAGAAGTGCACCGGGCTTTGTTGCAAATAGATTGCAACACGCTCTTCTTCGTGAAGCGCTTTATATCGTTGAGGAAGGGTTGGCTACACCAAGAGATGTAGATAAAGCATTAATGTACAGTTTTGCACCAAGATATACGTCTGTTGGTCTTTTTGAGCATCAAGATGCTGCGGGGTTAGACTTGGTAAAAAACATTGAAGATTATTTACTGCCAACATTAAGTAACGCAGATAAGACGCCAAATTATATTAATAAATTAGTTAGTGAGCAAAACCTTGGGATGAAGACGGGTAAGGGCATTTATGATTGGCCTAAGGAAGCACAAGATGATTTTCGTGAAAAGGCCGCAGCGCCGTATCTACGTTACTTTAACTGGGATATTCCTAAAGGGTAAGTGGCGATGTTTATCTTTTCTTCCAGATGGATATTGACATCAGAAAATTAAATGATATAATTATATAAAATATAATCGATTATATATAAACGAATATTATTATTGTTTTAACGTCACGTTAACTCACAGAAACGTAATTGGTGGCAGTCGAATGTTGATGTATAATAGCATATAGAAGCTGTAAAAAATGAAGGAACAATTCGAATCTGGAGTTGATATAGGTAAAGCAACTTTAAAATAGCTCAATGCTTGAGCAGGGGAGGTTTTAGGTAATAAGTTTGGTATTGGAAATTTCAAATCGCTAATTTTTTCAAAATATGTTTTTCCAGGGAGGGTTAATATGAAAAAAATACTTGTTCTTTTATTAGCATTAATTTGTGTTATTTCTTTTGTTGGCTGTCAAAGTGCAGAACCAACAACAGAAACAGAAGAGCCACCAGCAGAAGTAGCAGAAGGAATCAAGGTAGGTCATTTGTCCTATCATACGGGTCCCTTTGGTCATGTAGGTCCTCAATTTGATGGTGCTGCAAACTTTACATTGGAGTTTGTAAATGAAAATCCACCTCTTGGTCGAGAAGTTTCAATTATTCATCAGGATATTGGGACAATAGGTGAGGGTCAGGCTGCAAGAAAGCTTGTTGACAGTGAAAAAGTAGATGTTCTTCTTAATGTAGCAGGAGAATATATGTCTTACCGAGACTGGCTTGTAGAATTTATTGCAGGTAATAATAGACCACTTTTGCCTTCAGTACATGGAGGTGCTATTGATACACAGTATGGAGGAAATGCCGCTGAACCAATTTTCAGAGGTGCTCCTATGGATACAGACCAAGGTTTAGCTACTGCACTTCAGGCACAAACAGAAGGCGCTAAAACTGTTGTTGTAATGGCAGTTGAAAACGACGGAATGCAGATGCAACAAGATGCAGCAGTAAAAGCAAGTATCGCCTTAGGAATGGAAGTTTTAGGCGAAATCGATTTCCAACCTGAACAAACTTCTTATAGAAGTGTTGTTAGCAAAGCTCAAGCTCTTAACCCTGATGCGCTATTAATATTTTGTGCAGCAGAAGACGGTGGCACAATAGTTAAAAATGCTGCTGAAATGGGCATGTCTTCTATAATTGTAGGGGCAACTGACTGGCTTTTTGTTGAATTTCCAAACACTGCAACTGTAAGTGCATTAGAAAAACACAAGTCAGTTACGGCCGTTGGATTCACATATGCAGATGGTGCGGCATGGGATTTCTATAAAGATGCATGGGAAAGCTCAGAGTACTCAGAATTAACTGAAGCTTCAAACTCATATACATTACAGTATTATGATCTATTAAATGTAGCGATGCTAGCCATAGAAAAAGCGGGTTCAACAGATATCGAAGCATGGGTAACAGCTATGCCAGAAGTATCCATGGGACCTGGTACCAAAGTTTATACTTATGCAGAAGGTATTGATGCACTTCGAAACGGTGAAGAAATAGATTACGAAGGTGTAACTGGAGAATTCAATTATAGTGAAACCGGAGTAGTTGGTGGACTTTATGGTGTATTCGAGTGGAAAGATACTGAAAATTTAGAAAGAATTGCTACTATTGAAGGTAAGGTAATATTGGATTTAGCTAGTGAAATAGATTAATTAACAATATATAATAGTTTATGAGCACCCGCTTCCCAGAAGTGAATTAAAAGAAATACACCTGGGAGTGGGTGTTCTTAAAGAATAACTGTTGGGGATACTAAATAAAAGGAAACAGAACAACGACAAAAAAATTGTAGAGTAAAGGAGTTACCGATGACCGTTTCAACTTTCTTATCAAGTACTTTGGTATTAGGACTGCTTGAGGCAGCTCCCCTTGTTCTAGCAGCAGTAGGATTTACTTTAATTTTCTGCCTGAATGGTTTTATAAATGTTGCTTATTCAGAAAACATAACATTGGGCGCATATTTTGCAGTCATATTTAATTCAATTTTAGGCTGGAATTTTTATCTTTCTATAATTCCTGCTGCATTACTATCAGGCGTAATAAGTGTTCTGACTTATCTTCTGTTATTTAGACCTGCTTTTAAAAGAGGTGTAGGCAAGACGGAATTGATAATACTATCTGTAGGATTATCTTATTTCATAAGGTATGGGTCAAAACTATTATTTGGAAATGATCTTTATAATTTTAATTTTTCAAGCACTTCGTACCTATCATTTTTTGGTATAGGAATAACCACTGTTCAGCTGGCTTGTATAGGATTAGTAGTGATTATTTCATTAGGAATCTATCTCTTTATATACAAGACGAATTATGGTGAAAGAATGCGAGCACTTGCTGATAACGAAGAACTCGCAATGATAAGTGGAATAGATCCAATAAAAGTCTCAATTTTGATCTGGTTTATTGCCGGAACTGCAGGAGGTCTTGCAGGACTCTTTTATGGTGCTTTTTCTTTTGTTAGTTCTTCATTAGGCTGGAATCTTATTTTAATTATAATAATGGTGACTATCGTTGGAGGAATAGGAAGCGTGAGAGGTGCTTTAATTGCAAGTGCTTGCGTAGGTATTATCACTTCAGCTGTGACCCTTTTATCAAAACCATTATATGGAGAGATTGTTTTACTGATCATCTTCATAGGAATATTGAAACTAAGAAAGGTGAGGGTATAAATTATGGAACAGTTATTTTCAGGATATATGATATATTCTCTATCTTTTCTTTTGATATTTATAGCTCTAGCAACAATACTGCATCTTCAGTTTAGTATAGGTGGAATTGTAAACTTTGGAATTGTTGGATTCTGGGGCTTAGGAATGTATGCATTTGCATTATTAAACTTAAAACTTAATATCCCATTTGTGCCAGCGGTTTTATTGGCAAGTGCTTTAACTGGAATTGTTTCCATGGCTCTAGGTCGTATCATTTTAAATCTTGACGATCAGGCAGTTTTAGTAGGAACCCTTGCATTTGCAACTATTATAGAATATTTGGCCACAACAGAAAAATGGTTAACCAATGGTGTAATGGGATTCGGTACAATTAAATTTCCTTTTGATTTAGGAGCCAACACATTGTTTGTTTATTTCCTTGTTGTTCTAGTGTTCTTGATTTTATTGATGTTTTATGTTTCTAAGATTAAAACGTCCCCCTATGGCAGATTGCTTTTAAGTATTAAGGATAATGAGATTCTTTCGCAAAGCTTGGGTAAGCCTACATTTAGACACAAAATTATTTTCTTTACCGTTACTTGTTCACTAATTGGATTTTTTGGAGCCATGACTGCTCCTTTATATAATTATATTTTCCCCAGAATGATTGGACCTGGGATTACTTTTACAATTTGGATCGCATTGATGCTTGGCGGTAGAAAGAAGCTTTTGGGAGGATTTATTGGGATATTGGCGACCATTGGATTATTTGACTATGTCATTGAAACAGTAGTACCAATTCCAACACAATATGCAGAAATGGTTCCTAATGTTAAATTTGCATTATATGGACTTACACTTATGCTTGTTCTCATGTTTAGACCTCTAGGTATACTGGGAGATAAAAAAAGGGAGGTTAAAGGATGAGAGAAAAAGTACTACACTTAAGAAATGTAATAAAAAGATTTGGGGGAAGAACAGTGGTAGACATAAAGGATATCACTTTTGGTACCCATGGTATTGAGGGGTTAATCGGTCCAAATGGTGCAGGTAAAACGACTTTAATAGGCTTGATTAGCCGTAAGGTTAGTATGGACCAAGGGCAGATCCTTTATTATCAAGATAAAAATGAAATGGATATATCTAAAAAAAGTTTAGACGAGCTTTCAAGAATGGGTCTTGTGAGAACAAACCAGATTATTCAGGATTTTGAGAGTCTTAGTATAAGAGATTCATTACTTCTTTCACTTGCAAATTCCAAGCATGAAAAATTTTATAATATTTTCAATGAGAAAGAATTAAGAAAAAACACAGAAAAGGAAATTGAAAAATATTTAGATTATTTCAATTTTGAAGATCCTGATGGACATGCACTTTCAGCAGGAGAAAAAAAACTTTTAGATATCATTCGTTGTATGGTGCTAAAACCAAAATTTCTTCTCATGGATGAACCCACCGCAGGATTACCCCATGATCAGACTGATAAGGTCATTGAATTGATGAAAAAAAAGACAAAAGAAGAAGGCATGGCTATATTGATAGTAGAGCATGATTTGGATCTTATCTGGACTGTTTCGGAGAATGTCTACTTCATGTCAGAAGGAGAAATACTTATTAAAGGTACCCCAGATGAAATCAGAAAAAATAAAACAGTTATCAATAAATATATGGGAGAAAGCGAATGCTAAAGATAAATGATATTAGAAGCGGATATGGAGATGTGACTGTACTCCATGGTTTAAATATTGAAGTAAAGCATGAAATTTATGCGATTCTTGGAGCAAATGGTGCTGGCAAGAGTACCCTTATGAAGACCATTGCAAAGGTTTTGCCCCTTAAAACCGGAGAAGTCTATTTCAAAGATGAAAATGTCTCAAGCTTTACCCCTTATCAGATTGCTGCAAGAGGTTTGGCTTTTGTTCCCCAAGAAGGACAAATATTTCCGAAAATGACAGTCTTAGAAAATCTTTCCGTTGGCGGTTTGCTCCTTGATAAAAAATCGAAAAAAGAAAAGAAAGAAAAAATGGAAGAGATATTTGATGTTTTTCCGGATATCGTCCAAAGGCTCAATCAAAAAGCCGGAAGTCTTAGTGGTGGGGAAGTTCAAATGGTTGCAGTTGGACGTGCACTGATGCAGAATCCGTCGCTGATTTTGCTGGATGAACCTACTTCAGGATTATCTCCTAAATATGTAGATAACTTTTTCTACAAAATTAAAGAGATACATGAAAAAAAAGGTGTAAGTGTTATTATTACTGAACAAAATGCTGCAAAAGCACTGGAGATTGCCGATAAAATTATGGTATTGACCCTTGGGAAAATACATTTGATTAAAGATGCAAAAAACGTAGACATGTGTATGATCAAGGAAGGTTATAGAATCTGATATATCTTAAAAAAATACGAAGAAGCAATAACTAAAATTGACTAAATGCTGTTTTCATTTTATGAAAGCAGCATTTTCAAATGACATTGATAAGGAATGCAAGACGAATAATTGGAAATACTATTAAAAGAATAATCGATTAAACATATAATATATTGACTTTTGAATACTTTTTTTGGTATCATGTGTTATTAGGACACATACGGAAAGGAACTTGAAATGACAAGTATCAAAAGAAAACCACTAGAAAAGCGTCCGTTATATCGCGATGAAATAAAAAACACCATTAGAGAAGCAATTGTGGCAGGTGATTTAAAACCAGGAGATCGTATTATTGAAACCCAATGGGCAAAAGAATTAGGTGTGTCTCAATCACCAGTCAGAGAAGCAATTAGAGAGCTAGAAATGATAGGTTTAGTTGAAAACATTCCATATCAAGGTTGTTTTGTGCGAAAAGTAACATTAAAAGATATGAGGGATTCGTATAGAGTGCGTACGTACTTAGAGATGCTAGGAATCCAGGATGCGGTAGAAGGTGCAGATGAAGATGACTTAAAAGAAATTCATCATGTTTATAAAGAGATGGAAACAGCTGCAAAGAATAACGATTTCAATTTATATATTGAAAAAAATGAGTTGTTTCATGAAAAAATCATGTGCATTTCTCAAAATAATCTTTTAATCCGTTTATGGAAACAAAGTAATATACAGGATTCAACTTATTTTGGCACCCAATTTTCAGACCAATCTTTAGAAGCGCTGTCTATTCGGCACAAAGATTTATACGAAGCAATTGTAGAGAGAGATTTAAATCGTGCAAAAGAAGTGATATATCTTCATTTTGAAGAACTTATTGAAGAATTAGAGAGACAAGAGAAATAATTAATGATTGTTAAACCAAATACCCTGCAAGGGGTATTTTTGTTTTTGATAAGACTTTAACCATTTATACTAGTGGTGAAATATAGAGTATGAAGTTTAAAACAGCAAGGTGTTAAAATCTAAATGCAATATTGACATAAATAAATAAGATGATATAATTAAATAAATAATATAATCGATTATATATAAACGATGTATATCAAAGGCAATTGTTCATCTTATTAAACAGCTATAACATAGTGGTTGTTATATATCGCAAGATGATTGAAAGGAGTATTAAAAATGACACATCCCTATAAAAGTTCTTTACACCAAATGGCAAATACTACGCCAACAGATTTCTGGAATGATTCCTGTTCTATTTCGGAATTAGAATATGCCATGGAATATGGTGCAGTAGGAGCAACTACCAATCCGGTTATTGTTGGAGAAGTATTAAAAAAAGAATTGGAAGCATATGTTGACAGAATAAAAGAACTCATAGAAGAAATGCATGATGCAACAGAAGATGATATCGCTTGGAAACTCAATGAAGAGATGGCAGTCGCTGGATCAAAGTTATTAGAACCTATCTTTAATGAATCAAAAGGTCAAAAAGGCAGAATCTCCATTCAGACTAACACAAAATATTATAAAAATACCAAATTAATGACAGAACAAGCAATCTATTTTGGAACCCTTGCACCCAATATTCAAGTAAAAATGCCTGTAACCAAAGCGGGAATTAAAGCCTTTGAAGAAGCAACATATCAAGGTGTCAGTATCAACGCTACTGTAAGCTTCAGCGTATCTCAAGCATTAGCGGTTGCAGAAGCAGTAGAACGAGGACTCAAAAGAAGAGAAAAAGAAGGTAAAGATACCTCAATGATGCATCCGGTATGTACAATCATGGTAGGAAGAGTAGATGACTGGCTTAAAGTCGTGGCTGAGAGGGACAATATCATTGTAGATCCAGAGTGTTTGGAATGGGCTGGCGTAGCTGTAATGAAAAACGCTTATAAGATATACAAGGAAAGAGGGTACAGAACCCAACTTTTAGCAGCTGCATATAGAAATCATCATCAGTGGACGCAGTTTATTGGAGCAGATATGGCCATGACG
>JADQBM010000112.1 GCA_016278615.1 Clostridia bacterium
CTTGGCTGGTAAAACGGACAGCAGGGAGCGTAGCGAGTCGGAGGTGAAGCCGTTGGGTTCCCTAGCGGAGTGGCGATAGCCACTTTTTTATGCATAGGAGAGATCATCTTTTTGTATTCTTCATATTTTCTTCAAATTTATAATGTATAATTTGACTATAAAGTAAAAGATAAGACTTTGACAAAATGATTGAAATCATGAATAATAAGGGGTATGGTCTTAATGGTACTGAATTAGATAGGGGGTTTAGACTTTAGCTAATAATTAATAATAGGCTTTTTATATTTTTTTGTTTTAAGTGAATTTGTTTTATTTAGAAATTAATTATGATACATACGACAAAAAGCATATGGGTTATAGAACAAGGAGGAAAAAATAATGGACGATAAAGTTTCAGAAATAAAAGCAGCATTGGATAAAAAAGCGGGTAAGTACTTGGGATTAATTATTGTTTTAGTTATATTGCTGTTTACAGCTTTCAATTCTTTTACGATTGTTAATGCTGGACATGTGGGCGTAGTTGTACAATTAGGTGCAGTTCAACCAGCTTCATTAGAAGAAGGTATTCATTTTAAAATTCCATTTATTCAAGATGTTATACAGGTAGAGGTGCGTGTGCAAAAAAGAGAATCTCAGCAAACAGCGGCATCAAGAGACATGCAAATCGTTACCACAACTGTAGCCGTTAACTATCACCTTATCAATGAGCAGGTGCAGAGTTTATATAAACAAATAGGATTGTCCTATAATGAAAGAATCGTTGATCCGGCCATTGGAGAAGCTGTTAAAGCTGTTACGGCACAGTATACTGCAGAAGAGTTAATCTCTAAGAGATCTGAAGTTAGTGCTAAAATAAAAGAAACATTATCAGCAAAATTTTCTAGGTATAACATTACTTTAGATGAAATTAATATTACTGAATTTAAGTTTAGCCCAGAATACAATAATGCCATTGAACAAAAACAAATTGCGGAACAAAATGCTTTAAAGGCGACACTTGATTTACAAAGAATAGAGATTGAAGCAAAGCAAACAATCGAAACGGCAAAAGCAGAAGCAGAAGCCTTAAGATTACAAAGAGAAGTTATTTCTGCTGATTTGATTGAGTTGAGAAAGATTGAAGCTCAAATAGACGCAATAAAAAAATGGGATGGTAAGCTACCGAGTGTTACAGGTGGTGCAACACCATTCATTGATGTCAATTCTGTACAATAAAAAGAAAGTCATATACAATTGTTACAATGAAAACTCCTTGAAAAAATCAAGGAGTTTTATTGTTTTTGAGGAATTGAGTTAAGGTCTACAGTGAAAGATTTAACCCCTTTGAGATTGTCAAGATTTGCTATATAATGGTGTTGCTCGATTCAATTTTATGGGTATTACTATAATTATAGGTACTTTAAGGAAAAGAGCCATGTTAGAAAGATGAATGAATAAATAGAGAAAATGGATAAGATAAAGACGGAGGTAAACCATGAAGGATATCATTAGCGCAATTGAAATAGCATTTAATAGTTCTGTTTACAAGTTGATTCTAAGTAATTTGGTGTCAAATAATAATACATACAAAAAAGTGATTGTAAATAAGAAGGACACGTATTATCAAATGGAAAAATATACAGATACTCAAGTGTTCCATGAAAATTTATCCTTTGAAGAGGTTCGGGATTTTTTGATTTCCATGCTAAGAAATACTTATAAACAGTGCAATTCATGGGATGATCAGTTTGAGTATTCTGTTCGTTTAAGCAATAAAGGTAAAGTGTTTTTTAATAAAAAATCATCTATACAAACACCCAAAAAGGAATTGGGACACAACCGAAAGAAAGATTACATTTTATCAGAAGGAACCCTAATAGAACCATTGGTGGATATGGGGATTTTGACTAAAGAAGGAAAAGTCGTCAATGCCATGTATGATAAATATAAGCAGATTAATCGTTTTGTGGAAATTATCGATGATGAGATCAGCAAGATGGATAAAAAGTATCTGACAGTTATTGACTTCGGAAGTGGAAAGTCTTATTTAACTTTTGTGTTGTATTATTATTTTACTCAAGTAAAACACATAGAAGTTAAAATGATCGGCTTAGATTTAAAAAAGGATGTTGTTGAGCATTGCAATCAGGCTGCAAAAAGGTATGGCTATAGTGGCTTGTCTTTCCAACTAGGTGACATCAAAGACTATAAATGTGATTTTCCTTTAGACATGGTGATTACCCTTCATGCCTGTGATACTGCAACGGATTATGCTTTGTACAATGCCATAAAATGGGATGCAAACTTAATATTTTCAGTTCCATGTTGTCAGCATGAATTAAAGGATCAAATAGATAGTGAGAATTTATCGTTGTTTACCCATTATGGCATTATTAAGGAGCGAACAGCTGCGTTACTGACGGATGCCATTCGTGGGAATTTATTGGTGTACTGTGGTTATAAAACTCAATTACTGGAGTTTATCGATTTAGAGCACACACCAAAGAACATACTAATTCGTGGGAGAAAAGCAAATATCAGCACTCAGAAGAAAACCCAGGCTTTGGAAGAAGTGAAACGAATAATGGATGAATTCAAACTGCATCCCACCCTGTATGAACTATTGTTTTCTGAAAGGATAAGTTGAGATTATTCTTGGATAAGAGCACCCAGATTGGTTTCTGAATGTATGCCAATACTTGCTTAATTACATATTTTGTTTTAGCAAAGGCATAATATAAAAAAACATGCTAAATGGAGGAGGTGTAAATTATGAAGCGATTTTCAAAATTAATACTCACAAGTCTTGTTTTGCTAGTGGTTTTTTCAACGGGTTGTACGAATACAGAGAACCCAGCACCAAATCCACAAGAAAAACCAAATCCCCAAGAGGAAGAACCTCAACCCCCTTTGGTGACTCAAAGCCTTCATGACTATTTCCCTCTTGGAGAAGGAAGTGATTGGCAATACAAGGGTGAGGGAAATGAATATGCATCGTTCACCCGTGAAGTATTGTTTGTTGAAGGGGACAAAGCTCAGATAAGAGAGGATAACGGGGGAACTGTTAGTGCATCTGTTTACGAAACCACAGAGAATGAAATCATTCGTATTTTTTTTCAAGGAGAAGAATATGAGGAAACCAATTTTCTCAATGAAGAATCTAACGATAGCTTGGTCATTTTGAAAATGCCTCTTGAGGTGGGTACAAAATGGGATGAACCAAATGGAACAAGAGAAATTGTGGAAGTTGATGCAACAGTAGATACGCCCGCTGGTACATTTGAAAACTGTATCAAAGTTGAAATTCAAGGAGAGTATTCAACCTTGTTTGAATACTTTAAAGAGGGGATTGGCATGGTTAAGAGAGAATTTGTATCAGAAGATGCTACGGTTACTTCAACACTAGAAAGTTACACGATTAATCCATAAACCAATAGAGTTAGTCGACAAACCTGAAAAAATTTTTTGTCGATAAATCAGTTTGCCAGTTCATTTGCTGAACTGGTTTCTATTTTACTTAGAACTAACCCAGAAATAACGACATATGAATTTGAGAAATAGTAAATCATATGAATCATTTAATAAAGCAATTCAAATAATATAACAAACAAAATAATTAAAGGAGTAGAGAATATGTTGCAAGTAAAGTTTTGTGAAAATAATTTTCAATTTGATACAAAAAAGGTAGTGGATAAATTAAAGAATGAAGGCGTGGATGTAGAAGTGGAATCATGCTTGGGATACTGTGGGGATTGTGAGGAAGGGCCATTTGCATTAGTAGACGATGAATTAATCCAAGGAGAAACAGCAGAAGAATTGTATGATCTTATTCAAGAACAAATATAAAAATGCAGAAAGGAGAACCAATGACAAATGGAAATGCAATAGGAACAGGATGGAATTTCGACAACAGTTATGGGCGGCTACCAGAATCTTTATTTGCCAACCTCAATCCAGTTCCAGTTCGGTCACCAGAATTGGTCGTTTTTAATGATTCTTTGGCGACATCTTTGGGGTTGGATGCTCAGGTTTTGCAAAGCAAAGAAGGCATATCCGTGCTTGCTGGTAACCGGATTCCAGAAGGTGCTTTGCCTCTTGCTCAAGCTTATGCGGGGCATCAATTTGGTCATTTTACCATGTTAGGAGACGGACGGGCTCTGATGATTGGAGAACAGATAACGCCTTCAGGTGAAAGGTTTGATATTCAGCTTAAAGGTTCAGGGAGAACACCCTATTCTCGCGGGGGTGATGGTCGAGCGACACTGGGGCCCATGCTACGGGAATACATCATCAGTGAAGCAATGTATGCCCTTGGCATTGAGACGACCCGAAGCCTTGCAGTGGTCACCACTGGTGAGTCTGTAATGCGCGAGACGGGCCAGTTGCTTGGTGCAATTCTGACCCGAGTGGCTGCCAGTCATCTGCGGGTTGGGACTTTTCAATACGTTTCAAAATGGGGTACTGTTGAGGAACTCCGGATTTTGGCTGATTATACATTGAAGCGACATTTTCCAGAAGTCGACGCTACTTCGAATCCCTATCTTGTGCTACTTCAGGAAGTGATTAAGGGCCAAGCGGAACTGATTGCCAAGTGGCAACTGGTGGGCTTTATACATGGCGTCATGAACACTGACAATATGACTCTTAGTGGAGAAACCATTGATTATGGTCCTTGCGCCTTTATGGATGCTTATGATCCGGAAACGGTATTTAGTTCCATTGACATTCAAGGTCGCTATGCCTATGGCAATCAACCCCATATTGCCCAGTGGAATCTCTCGCGATTTGCTGAAACCCTTTTGCCACTGTTGCATATCAATGAATCTCAGGCTGTCAAAATGGCACAGGATGCGGTTTCGGAATTTACCGAATTATTTCATTATAATTGGCTTACAGGAATGAGAAGAAAACTGGGAATATTTAACCAAGAGCCACAAGATGAATCTCTTATAGAAGATCTTTTAAATATCATGCAAAAATATCGTTCAGACTATACCAACACTTTCCTTGCATTAACTTTTGATAAATCAGAGGAGGTCTTGTTCGGCACTACTGAATTTACTCAGTGGTATCCACGATGGCAGGATAGATTAGGCAGGCAACAGGAAACGAAAGACGCCTCACATCAGTTGATGAAAGACTCCAATCCAGCAATAATCCCCCGAAATCATCGGGTAGAAGTCGCGCTTGAAGCTGCAGTGAAACAAGGAGATTACAATGTAATGAAGCAGCTTTTAGATGTTCTTTCAAATCCTTATGCACACTCTCCTGAACAAAGGGAGTACACGACACTGCCTGAACCCTCAACCTTACCATATAGAACTTTTTGTGGAACATGAACGTTAACTATAAAATTGATACTAAGGAAAACTTCACACTAAATGTTCATAGAAAAGGGTATTATTATGACCCTTTTCTATGACTATTTTTCCTTAATTGTAATCTGAAATTCTATGCATTTTTATGTGCTTATAACGCCATTATAACAAATATTTAGTTATAATCCATTCTTTTGAATGGGATTGATATTTACAAAACCTTAATTGTAAAATGAAATTCCATATCTGAGTAATGGGGTTTTCACATTATTCT
>JADQBM010000066.1 GCA_016278615.1 Clostridia bacterium
TTCTAATCTATGATTAGTTAAAGTTGCCATTCGCTCCGTGGAAACTCTCCAATCTCTGATTGGTAAGAGTTTTTCAGTTAATTCTTAATTCTTAATTCTTAATTCTTAATTCTTAATTGATTTACCATTCTATCACTTGCTCTTCTATAAATTTATTAAGTCGAATTCCCAGTCCGGAGTATCTTTCAATGATACGATTGTTCTGGATCATCCCATGAACATATTTTTCTCCCCCTACCAATACAACGGCACTCCTTGCTCTTGTGACTGCGGTATAAAGAAGATTTCTAGTCATTAAAATAGGCGGGAACCAGCCCATAGGCATGATAATGATTGGGAACTCACTTCCTTGGCTTTTATGAACCGTAACCGCATAGGCAAGTTCTAATTCCTCAATTTGTGAAAAGTCGTAAATAACAATTTTGTTATCATCAAAGAGAACCGTCATCTCGCCATCTTCATTATCTATTTTTTGGATAAACCCTACATCTCCGTTGAAAATACCTTGCCCTTCAGAGAAGTCATCTTTTTTACGCCATTGTGCATTATAATTGTTTTTAATCTGCATCACCTTATCCCCTTCTCTAAACAGCTTGTCCTTAATGAGTTTTTCACTTATATGGGATTGAGCAGGATTAAGAAGCTGCTGAAGCTCCTTATTTAGATGATGTGTCCCCAACAAGCCTTTCCGACCAGGCGTAAGGATTTGAATATCCCGTACAGGGTTGCATTCCTTATAGTATTTGGGAAGCCGCTCATGGAATAAAGTTTTTATGGTTTCAAGTATTTGGAGTTCATTACTTTGTCTTAAAAAAAAGAAATCCTTATCTTTCTCATTATAATCAGGATATTCTCCTTTGTTTATTTTATGAGCATTTACAACAATCAAGCTTTCTCGAGCTTGTCTAAAAATCTCATTTAACTTAACAAAAGGAATCACTTCACTGTTTATAATATCTCGCAACACATTGCCCGCCCCTACGGAGGGTAATTGGTCTGCATCTCCAACAAGAATCAAACGGGTTCCGGGAGTGATGGCTTTTAACAGTCCATTCATTAATAAAATATCCACCATAGACATTTCGTCTACTATAATAACATCCCCTTCTATGGTATTCTCTTCATTTTTATTAAATCTCATGGCCGCTTCATTCTCTGAAAAGTTGTATTCCAAAAGTCTGTGTATGGTTTTTGCCTCAAACCCTGAAGTCTCTGTTATTCTTTTGGCCGCGCGCCCCGTTGGAGCAGCAAGCACCGTTTTCATACCATATCGATTAAATATATGTATTAAACTATTAATGGTGGTTGTCTTACCTGTTCCCGGCCCCCCTGTAATGACATAAATGCCATTGGTCATAGCCTCCTGAACTGCCAGTTTCTGATTATCTGCTAACTGGATATCCAGTTCGCTTTCTGTTATATGAATAAGCTCACTTATATCTGCCTGAATCGGTTTCAATTCTGCCTTCAGAAGCTTAATCAAGTTTTTACATACATTGGTTTCTGCATAAAAATAGGGCATAGAGAAAATGACTGTGCGATTTTCTAAGTTCTCCAGATGCACAGCTCCCTCTAATGCCAATTCTGTCATGATTTCATGAACTTGCACTTTGGAAATATCCAATATTTCAGCTGTCTTTTCAGAAAAATACTCCGCTGGCACAAAAGTATGGCCTTCTCCGGCAAAATGGTTCAGCATATATTTTATCCCTGAAGCAACTCTTAAAGGTGAGTCAGTGGCGATATCCATTTTCTCGGCGATTGTGTCTGCTGTTTTGAAGCCAATACCATAAACATCCTCTACCAACTTATAGGGGTTTTCTTTAATGACTTCTATGGTGCTATTTTTATATATTTTATAAAGCTTTAAAGCATATGCCCCCTGAATCCCATACTTTTGCAAGAACATGGTAATGTTCATTAGCTCCCGATGATCGTTAAAGGCCTCTGCAATAGAGGCTGCTTTTACAGGTCCTATTCCTTCCACATCTGTGAGCCTTTCGGGATTTTCTTCAATAACTTTGAAAGTATCCTTTCCAAATCTTTGAACAATACAAGCTGCTGTCTTGGGACCGATTCCTTTTAATACACCTGATCCTAAATAATATTCAATGGCTTCTTCGCTTTCGGGCATTTCCTCCACATACGCGTTGAAATAAAATTGCTCTCCATAAGAGGCATGTGTCTTCCACTCACCTGTTAATTTATAGATACCGCCTTTTTTTACAGCACTATGCATATATCCTACAATACTCATTTCATTTTCATTTGTTTGAAAAACACCAACTAAGTAACCATTTTCTTCATTCTGATAGATGATTTCAGCTAACTGACCTCTTTTTTCTTCCATACAGCACCTGCTTATCTGTTTCTTAGAGTTTTCATTATTTCTAAAAGAGTCTCCCTTTTATTCTTATTGGGTTCTTCGTGAACAATATTGATCAAATTTTCAATGACTCCCCCAATTTCTTTGCCTCTGAAACCTTCTTGCATCATATCTGTTCCATTAATACTAAGATCTTCATAGTCTATGGGGTCATCCCTTGTTAAAATCTCGTTAACTATTTTTTGAAGAAAAATAGCATGTCCTCTATTTGAACAATCGTTTCCATATAGTTTTAACAACAAGCTTGTATTTTCTCTACCAATTTTTCTCATAAGCCTTTTGAGTTCTACTGGTGTCTGAATATTGCTAATATCCATTCTCCCTTTCAGAAGTGAAGTGGTTTGTGTTACAGTTTTTCTATCATATTTAAGTTGTTTTAAAATGCTGTCCGCCGTTTCAACCGCCAATCTATTCTCACTTTTGGTTATTAAATACAAGAACGCTACTAATCGAAGTATTAACTGAGATTCTAAGCCATCAATTTTCTTTAAATCCATCTTATTTTCAATGCCACCCAACCTATTGCATTGGGGGAATATAATGATGCCTATGCCCGTCTGTGCCATTAAAGAGATACCATAGGAGGGACTTACGGAAAGAAGAATCTTATTAAATTCCTGCTGTACCCTTTCAACGCTTATCTCCTTCAACTTTTCTCGGTTTATAACAATGGCTTCATAGGTATTTTTTTCAATTTCGAATGCGTATTGTGAGGCAAATCTGATACCCCTAATCATTCTTAGGGCATCTTCTTGAAACCTTTCGTTGGCATCTCCGACACACATAATTTTCTTATGAAAAAGATGTTTCTGACCATCAAATTCGTCAATCAAACCTATCTCCTGATTATATGCCATGGCATTAATGGTGAAATCTCTTCTCTTTAGGTCTTCTTTTATATCCTGGGAAAAAACAACTCTATCCGGTCTCCTTGAGTCACTATACGCACCATCCCGACGAAATGTGGTGACTTCATAAGCGCCCTCTTTTAGGAGTATTTTAACGGTTCCAAATCGCTTGCCTACATCTATGGTTTTATCAAAAATCAATCCAATAGCATCTGGTGTCGCATTCGTCGCAATATCCCAGTCTCCTGGTTCTATACCCAAAAGGACATCACGAACACAGCCCCCTACAATATAGGCCTCATATCCATTCTCTTTGAGTTTATTAAAAATAAATTCTACATCCTTAGGTAGTTTGATCATGTGATCCACCTTTGAAAATTAATAATTAATAATGAACAATGAATAATTGCTGTAAAGATTTTGCGTTTGCAAAATCTTAGAGATCCAAATTTAAAACCGCAAATTTTGTGAAACAAAATTATCCTTAATTCTTCATTATTAATTATTCATTATTCATTTTATATAGCTTCCTATTATGCAAAGTCCATACTTTATCTGAAAAGGTCCCTGGTTTTGTATTGTTGAGCGCCTCTTCCATATCATAGATTCGGGCATCAATTTGGTCCAAATAGTGTAACATTTCTGCTTCAGGAAACATGGGTCTTTTAGGGCTTCCGAATTCAGGTTCATTATGGTGAGATAATATCATATGTTCTATCATCAAAAGTTTTTCTTGATTGATCCCTAAAGCCTCACCGGTTTTTTCCACCATTTTAATACCCTGAACAATATGTCCTAAAAGGTACCCTTCTGCCGTATACTCCGACACAATGCCAAGCTCATTTGACTGCATCTCATATATTTTTGCAATATCATGTAAAATAACACCACATATTAAATAGTCTTTTCTAAGATTTGTATAGACCAAGCACATATTTTCTGCCAACATAAGCATTCTTTTTATATGATATAAAAGCCCACCCATAATAGAGTGATGGTTTTTCATAGCAGCCGGATAGTACATGAGTTCCTTTTCTTGTTTTTTCAATAGTTCTAAGGTTATTTTTCTTAATTGATCATCCTTTATATTTTCTGCTTTTTTAAAAATATAATCATACATTTCTTCTGGTGCTTCAGGTGCTGCTTCTATGTAATCTTTTAGATGACACTGGTCGTCATCTGTCGATGTTCTAATTTTCATTATTTTAATTTGATTTGTCCCATTCCATTCGGATACCAGCCCTTTAATCTTTATAATTTGACCCTCCTCATAAGGGCTGTTCTCCTCAGGCGCATCCCATAACTTGGCGTTGATTTCTCCTGTTTTATCACCTATTGTGAAATCAAAATACTTTTTGTTATTATTAGTGGTTTTTAATGCAAAAGATTTTATCATAAAAAAATCTTCAATATCATTTCCCGATTCTAAATCTAAAACATATATCTTCTTCAAAATATTCCACCCCCATACAAATCATGATATTCATATCTAATATTATACAATAGACGACTTCTAAGGTCTATGAAAAAGGACTATGAGGCAATAAACGATGTGCAAGTTGAAGATAAGAAAAAACAATTAGAAAGGAAGATAAGAGATAATAGATAACGATTCAAAGTTGAAGATAAGAGATAATAGATAACGATTCAAAGTTGAAGATAAGAGATAATAGATAACAGATAACAGTTCAGGTGGATTTTGTTCCAAAATCTTCATTATACACAAAAAAGAAAGTTTTGCCCCGCAAAACTATCCAAAACTATTATCTATTATCTCTTATCTGTTATCTATCTTCTATTTATCTCTTATCTATCTTTTATTTATCTATCTTTTAATTTTCTGTATTAAATCCATGTCCTTGTGCCTTTAAAAAATAAAAATCCCAAAGCAACGCCGAATACATTCAAGATAATATCGTCTACATCAAAAACACCGAGTCCTAAAAAGTGTTGTAAGATTTCTATATTTAAGGTCATTAGAAGGCCAATACCCATAGTGTATAGAAACTTATGGGGTCTTTTCAACATGAACGGAAGTAATAAGCCAATGGGAACAAATATTAACACATTTCCAAAAATATTGGATATCCAGTCCCACAATTTAAAATATGAAAAGTATTCGAAATATCGAGATATGGTCCTAAATGGTATGAGATTTAAATAAACATCTCTATTGGCAACCAAAATCTCACGGGCCAATAACCTTTGAGACCCTAAAAGTAGTTTGTATAAAAGAAATATTGTATAACTATAAAAAGTGAAACGTACAATGTGTTTTTTAAAGTCTAGCACAATAAACGTATTTTCTCTATCATTAAAAATGGTTCTCAAAATCC
>JADQBM010000094.1 GCA_016278615.1 Clostridia bacterium
ACCTTAGCCAGACTTGGCTTAGGTTAATAGATTTGGGTGAAGCGTAGCGGAACCGTAAACTTTTTGTTATACGATGGACCATGCACCCCTACCTCTTCTCTGGAATTATAGATTCATTAATCCTGTTTACTCCAGTTTTGTATTTCTATAAAATTTCCTTCTGGATCTTGTGCGTATACAGCTGTTAATATTCCAAGCTCGCCATAATCCTTTTTTATTATCTCTCCTAATTTTTTTCCATCATTCAGTATTACTTTTTTTAACATATCCTCTACATCATCAACATGAAAAGCTATATGCCCAAGACCTTGTTTATTTATCTTAGACTTACTATTGTCTATAATTTTCGGTTCATATTCAAAAATTTCCAAAGTTGGACCATTATCGAAACCAGGCAAACTCAAATGGATACCTTTTATCTTAACATCATTAATATCTGTCATCTTATCTATCCACTTACCTGAAAGATTCCTTTCTGGATATTGTGGTTTACAATTAAACACATCTATATAAAACTGAGATAACTTTTTCCAATCCTGTGCAATAATATTTGTATGAACATATTTAATACCCACTTTACTTCCTCCTTCTTATTTATCAATCCCACTTTGCATGGCCTTTCGTATAACTTATATATTTACGAAGTATGTCGGCAACACTTCCTTTATAAGAGGTGTTTGCAACGTATGTCGGCAATATCTCTATCATGAGTCTACAGGATTTTCTATACCCTGCTAGTAGAAACATTGTATATATTTCAGTAGTTTTACTACTGCTATGTCCTAATAACTCTTGAATAAAAAAAGAACAGCCCAACAATATCTCTATCATCAAACTGCTTCTATCACTCTTTCCATATCCATTCCTCCCAGAATAAATCTTAGAATCCAAACCCCAAGATAATTATAAGGTAATTTATGTAATTAAGCAATATTTTGTAAGTTTATCTCTTGTTTTGTATTTTGGTTCAGGGTATAGGTTCGGTCGGGCACGGGGACCCGACCCTACAGTCTTTTTAAGGACAGGGGCAAGCCCTGTCCCTACAGATTTAACATTTTGTGTAAAAAGTCACCGTCCCCATTTGTTTTTGTCCCCATTTGTTTTATTGCGGTACATATTCTACGGAATCAATCTGAACTTGATTTTCTTCATGAGATTTAAAGGAGTAAACCCATTCCGGTTGCTTGGGTGCCTCTTTCATGAATTTTTCCAGGTTAATCTGCTCATATTCCCAGTCATCATGCTTTATCTTTTCAATACCTAACATTTCATGCCACTTGGCATCCGTTAAAGGCTCATCGCTTAAGAATTCATGATATCCAAACACAGCCCCCCTTGCAAGATAGATTTTCCCTTGATCATAGATGGCAACATAGATTTCATTAGGGAATTCTGTACCAATTTCTAAAAATGCACCAACATCTGCTATACCTGCGATATCTGATACCAAAGCTGGCGCCAATGGAATATCATAATCTGAAGAGAAACTGGCTTCAATTAATTCCATGGCACCACCGATATATTTAAGCCTACTGTTCTCTTCTTCTGTTAAAGGTTCATTGTTCATTTCTTTAAGAGAGCAGTCTCTTAGCAATTTATAAAGATTTAAAAGGTGCTCAGCACCATTGGCCTTTTGTTCATCTAATAACCCTCTTTTTTTAAGATTTTGACTGGAATAGTCTACGAGCCATACAAGCTTTTCATAGACTTCTACATTGGGCTCTACATATTGTGGCAGATATGGAATTTCTGCGGGTCCGCCCATTTCCGCAACGGGCTGCTTGGCATACAACACGGTATCATGCTTTAATTCCGCGTAACTTCCCAAGGCTGTATTGATGTTTTTATCTCGCCATGCCATATTCTTCATGAAAAAGGGTAAGCCATCATGATTCTCATAGTCTTTTAAAACAGCTTTTATATTCCAAAGCCATCCATTATATAAGTTAGACATCCATTCATTTTCTTTTATCTCACTTACTTTACTTTTCATCTTAGGCAAGTTCTCTTTATGTTTTTCCAAACCTAAACCTGTTTTGGGAACATAGTATTGATAATCCAATTCTTCTGCATGTTGGTTTCCAAATGCTGCTGCCACATCCAGTCCTGATGGTACTGGGCGGATAATAGGAAACATCAATTCCTGAAGAATATTGGCATCCAAAGTATATCTTTGTCCCATGAATCTAAATTGTTTTTGAGTTGGAGTGTCTACCACGCCTAAAACCAATTTATTTTGAATACGAGGTTCAGGCAGTTTGTTCACTTCTTCTAAAAGCTTTTCATAATAGCTTTCGTCTCTGAAATCATTTATATCGGGTTCGTCGCCAAATACATTTATAATAACATCCTTCATGTTAAAAATGGTAATATCATCCGACTGCCCTACAAAAAAATCTGTTGGTGCATAAATTTTATCCCATGCTTCTATATCGTTTTTCCCTTGATCCTCTAAAAATGTAATGGTAGATATGAGCATTGCCTTAACTGTACCGGGAACATTTAGTTCTTTCTCCTCTTTAAGGGGAAATCCCAAAAGACCATACCACATCATTCCTTTAAAATATTTTTCAAGCACTTCATCTCCTGCATAGTGCCCTCTTACAACAAATTGCTCATAATTAATATCAAATCCCATGAGTGGTGATGCAGAATAGCCTTCAGATTTTTTTATCAGGTCTATTTCTTCTTCTGCAACTTTCTTCACTTCATCAGACACAGAGCCATATGAATCATTTAATATTTTATTGCTCACAGAAAAAAATATCAATATTTCCTTTAAATCTTCTTTTACCTCATCATAGCCTTCAGCTTCATAAAGATTTAGAGTTTTTCCCAACATTCGTGCCGTTAAGATTTGTAACTCTTCAAGGAAGTATTCCTTTTCGATGCTCTTTAGAGTTTCACTGTAAAACTTATGATATAAATGCAGCGCCATATCCGTGGTAACAAAATTGGGTGTTTGATTATATTCGTTGGATTCATAAATGCTATACATTTTCATGAGATTGGATTTTTTCGGATTTGGTGGTAATACAATAAATCCATTTTGTGCCAACATCTCTTTTTGATTTTCTGTAAATCCATGAATTCTGTTTATATTTTCAAGATTACTTAAATCGTTATTCACATGATATTCGGGTATTTCCCATGTTTGTTTTGTGGTTTCGTATTCAACCTCTGTGTTTTTATATGTACTAAGTTCTGTCCAAACCGGTTGTAAAGATGATTCATTTGCATGACTCTCAACAGGGTCATTTTGTCCTGAACTGCATGCAGCAGTTAATATCATACTGATACATAAGAAAATAATAAATAATCTTTTAATCATCTTATGGTTTTCTCCTCTCTATTAAAGCATTATCTGTCAGTTGCAGAATGATTTTTTTGGAATTCTGTTTTTCTATGACTGCACGGATATATTCTTTTTCTTCTATTGTTGTAACCATAATACTCTCGATTTTTTCATAAGTTTTGCTTTCACCAATCATAATAAAACCAAATCCAAACCAATAATAGGCCGTTATGACCTTCTCACCATTGTCCTTTTCCTCAAGCACAACAAATTCATCAATGCCATCTCCATTGAAATCCACAAAACAAGCATCCGTAAATGCTTGCCTAACTTTAGATCCTGTCCACTTTTTTACCAACTTTCCATCTTGAAAATTAAAGAAAAAAGGTCTGTTTTCCATCCCAGGATAATAGAGGGTTGACTTATAAACACCTATAAAAATATCCTTATCTCCGTCTCCATCAACCTCGCACACCTCTATTTTCCAAGGTTTTATTTCGCTCAAGTCATTGGTATACATTATATCCAAAGATATTTTTTCATCAATAAATATGGGTTTGAAGATTATTAACGCCTTCCCATACTTAGAGCCTACCTCTTTTGACAAAACCAATATTTCATCCACTTGATCATCATCAATATCCCCAATATCAAAATCCAATATATGAATCTCTTCTGGAAAGTTAACACGATTTATTATTCCGTCTCTATTTATTAAAATATCAGACCCATCATATGTAAACAAATAATCCTTCCCTGAAATATGAATTCTTTGAGATTCAGAAATCGTCGAAACATCTTCTGGTGACATTAAAAAAGCAAGCATAAAGAAAACAATCAGAAAAAATAGCCCTACCCAAATGACCTTCATTTTTTTCATTTATTTATTCATATAGGTCCTTCCATTTATTATAGAAAACCCGATCTTCGAGATATCGATCCGTAGGTTCCTTCACTTTCCCTTTGTATCCCAAAGAAATAATAGCGAAAGGCACCACTTGCTCTGGCAAATCCAAAAGATGTTTGATTCCATCCACAAACTCTTTATCAGGGTGAACCCCTATCCAGACGCCCCCTAAGCCCTGAT
Source organism: Clostridia bacterium (assembly GCA_016278615.1). GTDB lineage: Bacteria > Bacillota > Clostridia > Peptostreptococcales > JAAYPU01 > Soudan-22. Next base: position 4,383 of record JADQBM010000094.1, read on the forward strand.
GCTCTATTTCCAAAAGCATGTTTTGAGTCGCAGCTGCACAATCTTGAACCCACCAAAAATCCTCAGGGTCCTTGGCATAAGTTTTGTCGGCACACACCAAAATAGCACATGGGCTTTTTTTCAACACAGGGGCACACCAAATCACTTCAGGTATCTCATTCAGTATTTTTTTATCATCAATAACCATAAATACCCATGGCTGTTCGTTCTCTGAAGAAGGTGCAGCCATTCCGGCTCTAATGATTTCTTTAATTTTTTCTTTTTCAACTCCTTGATCGCTATATTTTCTAATGCTTCTTCTTTGATATATAATGTCCATATTTTTCATTCTTCCTTTCCCATGTTTTATCTAATCTGTTAAGCAAAATCTTCCGCCGTTCTAAGTGAATCTTTCTTTGTAAACAAATTGCCTCCGACAATTGTTTTTTCAACTATGACATCCTTAATCTGTTCCTCATTGATTTCGAACAAATCATCAGACAATACCACAAAATCAGCATATTTACCAATTTCAAAATTGCCTTTTAGGTCTTCCTCATGGGATAAAAAGGCGGCTCCAGTGGTAAAAATATAAATGGCCTCTTTTAGACTTAATTTTTCTTCTGGTATCCAACCGTCTTTAGGCATCCCTGCTAAATCTTGGCGATTAACAGCGGCATGAATGCCATAAATTGGGTTAAAGCTTTCAACAGGTGCATCTGAGCTTCCTGCACACTTTATTCCCTTTTCAAAATATTTTTTCCAACTGTAACAGTATTTCAGTCTTTTAGCGCCTACCCTGCTTTCTATAATTCTCCAATCTGAAGAAACAAATACCGGTTGAATGTTTGCAATAATATCTAGAGTTTTAAATTTCTCTAAAATCTCTTCTGATGCAATTTGACAGTGAATAATCGAGGGTCTGAACCCCTTTTTTTTGTACAATTTCTTATATTTTTGATAGTTGTTTAGAATTATTTTCATAGCTCTGTCGCCTATTGCGTGAACGCACATGTCAAAATTATTTTTGAAGCTTTCTGAAATCATTTCATCATATTCTTTTTCTGAATTCAACAGAATCCCCCTGTTGTTGAGATCATCAGAATAAGCTTCTTCTAAAGCAGCCGTCCGCGAACCCAATGAACCATCTGCGATAATCTTAACTGGGCCTATTCTCAAGCGATTTATATCCATCCATGATTTCATTCCCATGTCTTTATATTCAACAATATCCTCTAAAGATGCTACTCGAAGCTGAAGAATGACTCTTAGGGGAAGTGCGTTCTCTTGAGCAAGTTCCTCATAAGCTTGCCATAACATTTTCTTGTCTTCTATAAATGAAAAATCATCTGCGTGAACTGTGGTAATCCCCAAGGAAGCTAAATCTTGGCACCCTTCTAAAATCAGTGCTTTTAGCTTATCTTTTGAATGAATACTGGGTATTTGATTCGTAACCAAGCTCATTGCATTTTCTCTTAGCACCCCTGTTGGTTCACCTTGCTGATCTTTATCTATTTTCCCGCCATCTTGAAACGATGTATTCGCATCTATACCGCATTCTTTTAATGCAACACTATTAACCACACAAATATGATAACAAGTACGTATTAAAAAAACAGGAGATTCTACGGTAACATCATCCAACAAATGACGATCCGGATAACTTTTATCCTGAAACAATTCTTGATTCCATCCTGCTCCGATGACCCATTCACCAGGTTGAATATCATTTTTAACAATATGGACTTTAATTCTTTTTACCATATCTTCTTTTGAAGTGCAATCGCTTAAAGAAACCTCGTGACATTTTTTCTGCGCATAAGCAATTAAATGTAGATGCGCATCTGTAAATCCAGGATATACGCTCTTTCCCTCAAGATCTATTACTTCACGGGCGCATTCATGAATACAATCCAAATCATTCAAAGATCCCATGGCTTCGATCTTCCCTTGGGATACGCCAAGGTATTCGATTTTCTTTTCATTAAATGAATAGAAATTACCATTAACATAAAGTTTTTCGAATTTTTTCTTTCCCATAACTTCCCCCTTGAAATATTCTTTTACTAACTATAATTTATCAGATATAAATTCCATTTGCTACAAAAAATAGAGAAAGAATAGATCAACACCTATTCTTTATTTATTCTACATTCATATTTTATTTGTTGCTTCAATATTCACTCCTTTTTCGTTGGTACAAACATCAGAAATACACCAATGACAATGAGAATAATAGGAAAGGTTAAGTTGAATAAAAATAAATGGCCCAAATTCATAAACAGAAAAATTCCACTCATTGTACCCAAAATGCCAACAGGGATTAGCAATGCCTTATTTTTATCACCAAATAAATATAATTGAAAAATGCCTACTCCCGGTGCTAAAATAAACAAAGGCCAAAGGATCTCCATCCAGTCGTATCCAAATATAGAACAGAAACTAAAAATAAATCCTAAGGTCAAAAACAACCCTCCAGGCACTAATAAACCAATACTTTTTGTGCTGGGGTCTTTAAAATACCCTACTTCAAAGGCAAATCCCAGTATCCAAAATATCAAAACCCAAGCGTTCTGAAAAATCCTTTCAGGAAAACCAAAATAATTAAAAATCAGTCCACCTATTCCTACTAAAATAAATAGGATAGCAATACTTCTATTTTTCATTTTACACCTCTATACATTTTATTCATTAATAGCTCTAATGAATAGTATACAGAATATGTATTAATTTAAAATATGAAAAACGTTAGAATTGCGTTAGAAAGAAAAAACGATTCAGATTTATTGTTAAAACCTTTAAGCTCGAATCGATATGTCTGCATGCTTCCTTGGCATTATATTTATTTTGACTTCTTCTGTATTCCATCTTCCACATTTGTCTCCGAAACAACCTATCACTTTTTCTTCATCATATAGAGTCGCTACCTCACATTTATTTGAACACATATCACACTCAAAGCTCTTTGTTTTAATGAACCCATCTGCCAATACAAAACCTTTAAACTTTGTTCTTATATTCTCTTTGCTGACTGCTTTTTTTGCCAGTATTGCTGCCCCTACCGCTCCCATTACATCATAATATTTTGGAACCATTACTTCATATCCTAATTCCTTTTCAAAGGCTTTTTTTATGCCTACATTCGCTGCTACACCACCTTGGAAAAAAATATTAGGAAGTATTTCCTTTCCTTTTGCAACATTATTCAAATAATTTCTTACCATGGCATGACATAATCCACATATGATATCTGATGGGTCATAGCCTAATTGCTGCTTATGGATCATATCTGATTCAGCAAACACCGCACATCTGCCTGCAATTCTTACAGGTGCACTTGACTTCAATGCATAATTTCCAAACTCTTCGATGGGTATCTCCAATCTTTCTGCCTGTCGGTCTAAAAAAGAACCTGTGCCCGCTGCACAAACTGTATTCATAGCAAAATCTGTTGCAATACCATTTTTTATTATAATAATTTTTGAATCTTGTCCTCCGATTTCTATCACCGTACGTACTTGTTTATTCATGGATACTGCGGCCATAGCATGTGCCGTTATCTCATTTTTTACAACATCAGCTCCAACAAGGAATGATGCCAGCACCCTTCCACTTCCTGTCGTTCCCACTCCTCGTATTATGCTATTGCTATATTTTTCATTTAATATCTTAAAACCTTCTTGAATAACCTTTATTGGTCTACCCTTCGTCCTAAGATATAACTTGTCTATTAGATTTAAATCATCATCTATAACCACTATATTGGTGCTTACGGAACCTACATCAACTCCGAGATAATGCATATTCGCGTCTCCTTTCCAGCAAATCAAAGAATGCCTCTACTCTTGTTATAAACCCTGCTTCACCTGTCATTTCATCTATAATTAGAGTCATTATAGGAAAATCTTTATCCTTGGATATGGATTGTAATATTACTTTTGAAACGATTTCTGGCATACATCCCATAGGAAATAATTGTATTGCACCATCTGACTTTTCTTTACTGGCTAAAAGCGCTTCCCCTACGCACTCTCTTCCATGCCCACCGATATAATAGGGCAAATACTCGCGAGATGCTCTTCTAATTCTTATTGAATTTAATTTTATGGGTCTAAGTACTGCATCCATCAGCCACCAGTCTATGGATAAACTTTTTTTGATGCTTATCCCATAATCCATCAACTTGTTTTGAATATACAGATTTGAAAAAGGTTCAATAACAGTGTAAATTTCTCCTATAATTGTTATGGTAATTGGGTTTTTTGTCTTATCAATTGGTATTTTATTGATTTTCTGATTATAAAACTTCAAAATATTTAAAGCCCTATCCGGGTTATTTGTTTGAATCACTTCATTTTTACACGCATTTAAAATTTCTTTATGTTCTCCTTTATTAATTTCATATCCACATCTAAAAAGAGCTTTTTTTTCTATGTTTTCTATTAGTCTAATGGCTATTAGGGTTTTACCTAAGGCTTTCCACTTTTCCATCTTACTTTTTGGGCTTTGTCGGGATATTTTATTAACCCTATTTTTAAACGCCTCTTTCCCAATTTCTTTTGGTTTCTCAAGAACGATAAAATCCAAATCATATCCCAAGTTGCTTAATATATCTTTTTGCAATTCACAATATTCTCCAAACCTACACGGGCCGTTGCTCCCAATTAAAGCGATTGTATCTGCACCGTTTTTTATGCTTTGTATATAGTTACCCATCATTATTTTGAAGGGAAGGCATATTTCTTCAGGAGAATATAAGGTTCCAATTTCAAGTGCCTCATTGCTATTGATGGGTGGTATTACATAATCTATTCCCAATCCATCAAACAGAATCTTAATGGGTATATAAGTGTTTCCGAAATGAGGAAATGTTATCTTCAGTTAAATCATTCCTTTCTATCAGCATGCTAATAAAAGCTTCAATTCTTGTATCCATCCCTGCTTCTCCAGTATGTTCATCGATTTTCAGTACTAAAAAGGGGAAATCTTTTACCCTGTTTTTAATGAGTTCAATGGATACAGAATCAATTCCACACCCAAATGAGGAAACATATATGATGCCATTGGCATTGTAGTTTTTGTAAATATTCATGCAAAAACCATAGGAATTTTTTGTAAAATCCCAAAAAGGCTTTTTAAATAAGGGCTCCCATTGATCCTTAAAAGGCTCTTTTGAAAGTACTTCTTCAGTTATAACCCCTACACCCATATTGTTTAGTTTTTTAATGATATTCATGTTAAAAAAAGAATCATGTATGCAGTAGGGATGCCCCACTAAAGCTATTTTATTATCATACTGTTCATCTTCTATTCCAAGAGAATAGGCTTCTTGAGCTCGTACTGCTTTTTTATAGGCTTGACGAATTTTATTATTACTATTGGTTATATTTTTTCCAAGTCCAAGAACCCATTTTTCAAGTTTCTTTTTCGAATCCATATAGATGGGATTATATGTTATAACAGGTATATTTGAAATGCTATTAGCAATCATTTCTGGAAGACCGCAAAATTTAGGGCAGATAAATTCCCCTCCCTTTTCTTTTATTATTCTGGGAATGATCATTAAATCGCATTTATCTGCTATAGATGCCACATGGCCATGATATATTTTAATGGGTAAACAAGCTTCATCAATACAACATTTAACCCCTAAATTAAGAATTTCTTTGTTGGTTTTTTCAGAAAGTACTATTTCAGCATCCAATTCATCTAAAAATGTCAATATAAAAGGGTGATATCTAAAATACAATAGCCCTCTTGGCACACCGACTTTTATACAACCACCTCCTAAAATACTTGAACTTCAATTATTATTACCTTTTGCCAAAAAAAATATCCCGTAACTAAGATTCTTGTAGTTGTACTCTTACTCTGAATCTACTACAATAGATTCCCCATAAACCTTTTGACTAAAGAGATTCTCTGCTTCTTGAATACTCAATCCCATAATATTAAGCTTATTGATATCGCTTTCACCAATTTTCTTTTGAGAAAGAAGATATAAATAATGAATTGCTTGGGGCTTATAACCCAATAGCCTGGCACAAACTGAGTCGGTTCCTACGGGATTATTTCCGCATATAACAATGCCTGTATGCTTCGGAATTCCTTTTGTAGGCCCTGTGCCGACCATGGCAGGATTTGCACTTACTACAGATAAATGAATAGGCACTTTTTCTGCCATGGCACAGATGAAACCATGTAAATCCTCATGAATCCCTAAATTTTTCTTTGGTGTCCCCTGCTCTTCTGCGGAGGGCCAGGTTAAAGCCATATTTTTTATTGCCCCAGACATAGTGGCTTCTTCATGAAATTTTAATTGGGTGAAGGAAATATAAATTGTCATTTCTTTCATGATCTGATTTACTTTTATTTTATTAGGTCTAGAATGATTTAACTCCATATCTATATAGGGACCCGTATTAAAATCTACGAATTCAAATCCTTCTTCCTTAATAATTCGATCATAACCTAATGCCTTCATAACGCCAGGAGTATCTCCATTTCCAGATCCAGAGGCTACAATCATTCTCTTAGGTTTTTTCTTTTTTATCCATTGCAACATAAAGCTAAAAGTATCCGTTCCCACTGTGACTCCTGAAGACGAACTGGGCTTTTTAGAATTTACCCAGTTTGGAGATATAACAACTGTGGATGAATTTTGAATTAGCTCATCTGCCTTTATTAATTCCAATCCTTGTGATACGGCTATTCTTTCATTTTCATTGGCCATAATGGCAATGTCTTTATTTTTATATTCCATAAATTAAAAACACCTCATTTATATTTCTCTTATGATATAAGTGTATCCACAATCCTTTATGTTATTTATTTCCCTTGATTATTTAGAGCACTTTTTATTTGACTAAATTTTTACCAAATTTATACTTATCTTTGATATTTTTTTAGTATAATGGCAGAATTACGTATTAGATTGGCTAATAGATTAATAAATAGAATGGCAAGGATGGTGAAAAATGCTTAGTAATGAATTAACCACAACACCTGACATTAATGACTTATTGGACAAAGTTCAACTACTTCTTAACAACATTTCCGAAGTAGAAAATCAAAACACAGAAACCATTAACATTTTTAAGGAACATTTCACAAATATCAACGTATCATTCAGTGATATTTCATCTAGCATTGAAGCATTAAATAAAAAATCAGGAATCATAGATGATATCGTTGATGTCATTAGTTCTGTTGCACGCCAAACCAATCTCTTGGCAATCAATGCTGCAATTGAAGCTGCACGAGCTGGACAACATGGGCGCACCTTTGCAGTAGTAGCTGAAGAAGTAAAAAAATTATCTGTTCAAACTTCAAATTCAGCAGTTAATATTAAAAAAATCGTGGATGAGATTCAATCCGAAATTTCTGTAGCAAAAAATAATATGGATTCAATTGAAAGCTCCTTCGGTCAGATAAACTTCAAAAATAGAGACTTGAAAAAGGATTTGGGAATTGATACAAAGAGTATAGAAAAATCTGTAGAACAATTGAATCTGCAAGTTAAAAAAAGCTTTAATTTTCAAAATTCACGTTCAAATCCAAAAAAGTATTATAATGAAATTCAAAATGTTATTGAAAGAATCTCTGAAAACACATTAAAAACAAACACAAATCTATTTGGGGTGTATTTTCAAATAAACCCTGAATTGTTAACACATTTACAGTCAGATGATCTTGGAGTAGGCATTTATTCTTTCTGGGAAAATGAAAAAGTATCCAACCAAAAATCTCTCTATCTTAAAGATTTTACACCTTCTAACTCTTATATGTTCTGGTATTATAACCCCATTAATGCCCGCAAAGGCGTTTGGAGTAATATCTATTTTGATCCTTATTCCAACAAAGAACTAATTTCATTTTCTTTGCCTTTATATATAGAAAACCAATTTATTGGTGTAAGTGGTGCAGACATCGATTATGAATATTTCCGTAAAATGTCACAATCTGCATCCATGAACGATCTTAAAGAAAGCATAAACTTGCTTTCAAAATACGCATTAATAGAGGACTAAATACAAAGAATCAATTTTACAAAGAAAAAATCCTTTAAATAAAAAGGATTTTTTTGTATGGGATCTTTCGAAAAAGAATAACAAAGGGCATTGTAGCAAATAAATTTTCTAAATATTTCGACATAATAAATCATTTTTCAAACATCCTTTAAAACATCTGTCCTCTAAAATGAGAACAAAGTTGTTAAATATAAAAAAAGGGGTGAATCGAAATTGACTAATGATGTTAAAGTAGAAGAAATTAATGAATTATTGAAAAAAATAAAAGTACTCATTGATAGTTTAGGTGATATGGGGGACCAAAATATAGATATGATCAATGTTTTTAAGCAACATTTTTCTGAAATTGATACAGTTTTCTCTGAAATATCCTCCAGTATTCAGTCGTTACACAATAAGTCAGGCATCGTTGATAATATCACGGATGTTATCAGCTCAGTCGCCAGACAAACCAATTTACTCGCAATCAACGCCTCTATTGAAGCTGCACGTGCTGGCGAGCATGGCCGTACTTTTGCAGTAGTAGCAGATGAAGTAAAGAAATTATCTGTACAAACATCTAATTCCGCAATTGATATTAAAAAAACTGTTGACGAAATACAATTAGAAATCAGTTCTGCTAAAAATAATATAGAAATAATTGGCAGTTCCTTTGGACAACTAAGCTTTCAAAGCAAAGATCTTCAGAAAGATTTGGGGTTATATGGCAAAGAAATGGAACGTTCGGTTTCAGACATGCTTAATAAAATAGAAAAAGTTTATTCTTCACATCACTTTTCTTCAGATGTAAATACATCCTTCAATCAGTTTCAAAATTCAATCGATCAAGTTTCTGAAACCATAATAAAATCCAACACAAACCTCCTTGGGGTCTATTTTCAAACCAACCCACAGCTTCTTAACCATTTAAAGCCCCATGATCTTGGAATAGGTGTTTATTCTTTTTGGGAGAACGGTAGAATAGAAAAAATGAAGGCTTTGCGCATCAAGGATTTCACCCCTTCCAACTCTTATATGGCTTGGTACTATAATCCGGCCAATGCACGCAAAGGTCTCTGGAGCAGCATCCATTATGATTCCTACTCCAAAAAAGAACTCATATCTTATGGCTGTCCTTTATATAAAAACTCCCAATTAATCGGTGTCGGCGGAGCAGATATTGATTATGAATATTTTAGAAAAATGTCACAAAAGGAACTTATGAATGATATTACTGAAAATATAAATCTACTTTCTAAATATGGAATGGATTAAAAAATACCTTTAGTTATATTATAAGCTTTTCAAAATAATCTCGAACCACCGCATTAAACACGGTGGTTCTTTATTTTACCTTTTTCTTAAGAAAACTTTAAGATTTCTTAACTATAATAGACACTGAATACAAACAAAGATTTTGAATCAATCTAAAAAGGAGTTGAATCTTGTGAAAACAGGTTTTCAGAATATCACTAAAAGGATCAAAAAATTAGGAAAGAAAAAAATAATTATTGCGTTATTTGTATGTGCTTTAATAATTATGACAAGTGTGGGAGTAAAAATTACCAAAAGTAATGCCAACGCAGAATCTCTTACATATCTGGCAACCGAAGTAACTAAGGGAAATATTAGTGTCAGTATAAACAGCAGTGGCACCTTAGAAGCCAGCAAACGCGCTGAAATCAAAACTATCAATGATTCTACAGTAGATACCATAGCTGTCTCAGAAGGCGATATAGTTGAAAAGGGCGATGTTCTGATGACACTCTCTAATGACACTCAAAATACTGACTTAGAAATCCAAAAACTAAATTACCAGTCTGCTCTCAATGATTTGCAAAATCTAAAAGAGACCTTATCCAGTTTAAAGGTATATGCACCTATTTCTGGTAACGCCCATCTTTCATTTAGCTCAATTGGTGGCACACTCGGCAATGGGTCAACATTTGCGGAAATTACCAATGGAAATAAAATGGAAATGAGTGCCCCCTTTAACCCTGCAGTCATAAAAAGTATTTCAGTTGGTGACCCTGCACAGGTGCTTTTAACCGGATATTATCAGAATATTTCAGGGATTGTAACAGAAGTTGGAACAACTGCAAAACCTTACGCTGAGGGTGCCTTATACTACGAAGTCACCATTGAAATAGAAAATCCTGGTGCACTCACTGAATCGGATACAGGTACCGCAACGGTCAAAAATAACAGTGGTAGTTTTGTGGCCATAGATACAGCATCACTATCGTCTAAAGCAGGCAGTACCATTCGTTTCGATACATCCGCACAATTAGATAAGCTTCATATTTCTCATGGCGACTACGTCAATAAAGGAGATTTAATAGCTGAGTTTTCCAGCGATTCATTGGAAAGCCAAATATTAAATCAAGAGATAGCAGTAACTCAAAAAGAGCTTCAATATAACCAAGAATTAGAAAATTCAATACTTCAATCTCCTATTTCTGGAACAGTATTAAGCGTTAACTTTCAGGAAGGTGACAGTGTGGAAAATAATGAAACTGCTTTTGTCATTTCTGACATTGATGTGCTACAAGTCATCGTACCTATTGATGAATATGACATACAAAATGTATTTGAAGGTCAAACAGCTGTGGTAACAACACAGGCTTATCCTGACAAAAAGTATACAGCAGAAGTCATTAAAGTTGGCTTAGAAGGTGTTGCCAGCAGTGGCGTCAGCACATTTGATGTCACCTTATCTCTTAAAACAAATGACGGCTTAAGACCTGGAATGAATGTCAATGCCGAAATTATTCTAGATTCTAAAGAAAATGTTTTACTTCTTCCCATAGAAGCAGTCAGTAAAAGAGGCCCTCAATATGTCGCTCTTAAAAAAGAGAATAGTGAGTATGTTGAACTAAGCGTTGGTTTGATATCAGATAGTTTTGTAGAAATAATTGAAGGGCTGCAAGAAGGAGATATTGTTCAATATGCTGCTGACTTAGGATCCGGCACAACTGATCAGCTATCAAACTCACAGCCTTTAATTTAATTATCTTGACCCTATTTTTCATGGTCTTTTCAAGCTTCGTTTATTTTCAAATAGATCGTATTATGAGAACATCATCCGAAATGGCTATAATAGGCTTATCAAAGCAGGTCAAAACGCTGTATGGACTTCCTCAACTCCGAGAATTTCATATGCTCAGGGATACTGATTCGTTAAAAGCAGGCCCTCGAATAAAACCAGAAAATCTATTGATTATTCTTCGTGATACTTCTTTGAATATAACGACTTCCAATACAAATGACCCTGAACTGATAGAGCATTCTTCCAAAGAAATTGACAGATTGTTTGAAAGTGAAAAAGATGATATTTTTTCTCAAGTCTCCATTGACGGTGAACCCTACAGAATCTATACAGCATACTTTTTTTCCAGAAATGGAGAGTGGGGCATCCTACAAATATGTCAAAGTATTGAAATAGAAAAAATAGTATTAAGCAAATTATTAGGGATATTATTATTACTTGGCTTCACCAGCATTGCTATTTTAGCTTTAATTAGCTGGATGCTTGCAAAGAAATCATTAGAACCTATTAAGGAATCATGGGAACAGCAAAAAAGGTTTATTGCCGACGCATCTCATGAGCTTCGAACGCCCTTAACAGTTATGAAAGCTAACTTAGAAATTCCTTTGCAGGAGAAAAATGGGACCATATCCGATAATTATGTTTGGATAAAGAATGCCTATGATGAAACGGATAATATGAGCAGAATTGTAAATACATTATTGGAATTAACTCAGATTGACTCAGGACAAAAAATAATAGAGAAAAGAAGAATTAATATCAGCGAATTAGCAGAAAAATCTACATCTAGCATCATACCTTTATCTAATGAAAAGAAAATAAAAATTGTACAGGATTTTGAAGAAGAATTATTTATTATGGGAGATGCGCAAAAGCTAAAACAGCTCATGATTATCCTCTTAGATAATGCCCTCAAATATACTAAAGAAGGATATATTGACATATCTTTAAAGAAGAATAACTCAAGCATTCTATTACAGGTATCTGATACAGGGATAGGAATTTCCCAAGAAGATAAAAAACATATATTTGAGAGATTTTACCGCGCGGATAAAACACGTTCTAGGGTGCAAGGAAGCCTTGGGTTGGGATTAAGCATAGCAAAATGGATCGTAGATGAGCATAACGGTAAATTAGAAGTTGAAAGTGAAGTCAATAAAGGAAGTGTTTTTAGGGTTATTTTCCCTATTAATTAAACAACACAGACATACCTATGGTGCATATATAGACAACATTTATCCATAAAAAATTTTTTACGGATAAAATAAAGGTTTCCTCCTTCGTTTGCTTTTTTTCAAACAAGTTAATATTTTTCTGTATAATAATAATGGTCATAATTACGAAACCAGAAATCAATGGCAATATTCTTAATATTAATAAAATAAATAAAATTAAATAAATAAAATAGTATAAAATCTTAAATAACTTCAATGATTTTTCTTTGCCAATAAAGACAGGCAATGTATATCGTTTGTTAGAAATATCATCCTCTATATCACAAATGTTATTAGCAAGCATAATATTTGCAATGCCATGACTTACAGGTACAGCAATTAAAAACATATAAACAATTTCATCAAATATAAAATGGATATTAATGACACCCTCATAGAAATAAAACCCTATTATGTCTAGATCATATATATGAATATAGCTTGATAATAAAACGATTACAAACCCCATAAAAAAACCCGAGACGATCTCACCCAATGGCATTCTAGAGATGGGAACAGGCCCAAAAGAATAGAGAATCCCAACTGCAAAGGATATGCCTCCCAAAAGAAGAACGGCGATAGAGGTGTTTTTATATAATAAAAATCCAAATAAGATTGCAAAAAACAATAGAAAACCTATAAGAAGTACTATGGTCTTTTCACTTATATTATATTTTACAATAGCATTGTGGGTTTCGTAATTATAGCCATATTTTTTATATGCTTTTTTATAATCCAAATAATTATTTATGGCTGTTGCTGCCATATCAAAAGAAAGGGTAGCAATAAACATCCAAATAAAGTTTCTAAGGTTAAAAGCATCAAATCTATATACAGCATACATTGTGCCGAGGATAAATGGAACAACACTGGCTACCTTTGTTTGAATCTCAACAAATTGTAAAAATATTTTAAGTGACATTTTATTACTCCAAAAAAATATTATTTATTTTTATCGTTTATCTTATAAAGATCATTGTTTTCTTGGCTCTATCCTACATATGATAAAAAATCAAAATCCAACGAATGGAAAAAAAATCCCCTTAACAAAGGGGGCATTGTATTCTCTATATTTTGAAATTATTCTACAAACTTTACAGCAGTTCCGTAGACCATTATTTCTGCCGCTCCTTGCATCAAAGAACTCGTCGTATACCTTACGTTAATAACCGCATCTGCTCCAAGGGCTTCTGCGTCTTCAACCATTCTTTTGGTAGAAATCGCTCTTGCTTCGCTTAGCATTTCCATATATCCCGTGATTTCTCCACCAACAAGATTTTTCAATCCCCCCATGATATCTGTTCCTAAATGCCTTGCTCTCACCGTAGCACCTTTTGCAATACCTATCATTTCAAACTTCTTTCCTTCAATATAGTCAGTATTTACTAAGATCATCATTCTTTTCCTCCTTGATTTCTCTAAATCTTTCATTCATATTGTGGAAGATGGCATAAATGATACCTGCCATTGCCGCGATGACCATCAGCACAAAAATAAATCCCATAGTACTGCTGAAAGCCGACACAGCCATTAGCAAAGATAACCCATAGAGCATACATACAATACCAATCATTATAGTGATTATAATAGTAATAATCATATGTTTATTCATAAATTTCACCTTCTTAATATTTTATTATATCATATAATAATTATTCCTGTAATCTTTTATACGGACAACCGCAAGGATTATCCCAACACATCTCTAATCCCTAACAAGGACAACCGCAAGGGTCGTCCCTACACATCTCTTATCTGTTATCTCTTATCTTTTATCTGCCTCTCTATCCCCTGTCCTAACCGTGATGATTGTGATTTCAGGGCGATTAAATACTCTTATACGCTCAACGGAAGTTCCAACGCCTCTACTCACGTGCATAACAGTCTTATCTTTCTCAAACAACCCTGCATCATACTTAGGGAAAAGTTCTCGGTTTGGAGAAAAGACCCCTCCAATAAAAGGTAGTCTTATGGCACCGCCATGCATGTGTCCAGAAAGAACAATGTCTGCCCCCCACTGGGCATATAAGTCAAACCATGTGGGATCATGGGCAATAAGAATATTAACATGTGCCCCATTAGGTTTCCCAATCTTTTGATTGATATAATACACATTAAAACTACTTTTATCTAAAGAAATTTCATGAACACCCTTACCATAGGGTATGGAGCTTAATCCATAAATTTCAATATCCTCATCCTTTTTAGTATAGACTGACATTTGGTCATCTAACAGGATACATCCTGCATTTTCCACCTTTTCCTTATATCTATAAAAAACTTCCGGCGTATTGAGTCGGCAATATAAGTCATGGTTTCCATATGAATAATAAACGGGGTACCGATTTTCAAGAGCCTCTAATATAGCTACAACCACATCTCCCTCATCATTATGGGAATCAATCATATCTCCACTAAAGACAACCATATCTGGATTTGCATTCTTAATGACTTTAACAAGTCTATTCTTGAAATCCTTTCCATGCAAATCACTGATATGGACAATTTTCAATGGTGAAACTGAATCCGGAAGGGTATCCATAATTATTTCTTTCTCTGTAACTTCTAAGCGATTGCTTTCAATAATAATCCCTGTTATCATCAATACAATAAATACGACCATATATATTATTTTTTTAAAGCTCATCTATTTTTTATTTCCTTTTCTTTTTGTTGTTTTTATTATACGCATAAAGGACTTAAACTTCCACTTAAACTTATACTTTTACTTCCAATCCTAAAAGCCTCAATCCCCGAGCATACTTACTGACAGGTTCTGGCTTCAAGTTAAATCTTTGAGCCAAAGCACTTCCAAATGCTTCAAGACAAGCTTGACTACCATGTAATAGCTCTAATTCCAGTTCACATAGATTTTCTTTTCCATTAACTGTAATAATTTCTCCTTTATCAATGGCTAATTCTATCAAAGAATCGGAAAGTGCTATTTTTGTTTTTCTTCTTGTAAAGTCACTGGTCATTCTTGATATCAGACATTTATCTTTTATGATATCTTTTAGATTCTCTCCACATTCCATATTCAATAATACATCTTTGATTTCGAAATTCTTCTGATGAGAGATGTTCTGGTTCCATTCCTGTCTTGAAAATGTGCCTTTATCATAGGTTCCCTTTGATTTAATCGTTGCATAGGTTTCTTGACCTTCTTTTCGAATCCTGAATGCAATGTGGTTTTTAAGAAGATCGTTTTCCAAGGTATCGTAATAAATTGCTTTCATCTTTTTCTCTGTCAGACTGGGTAAACTGAGGAAATCCATAATTTCAACTGATAATCCATCTGCTTTTTCATAATCTATTTTATATTTTAACTCAATTTCTTTATTTTCCACAAACGCTCCTCTTTTCTTGAGTATTTTACTTCTATTCTAACATAATTGATCTCTGTTTTCTCTAAGGAGTGAAGCAGAAGTAAAGACACATCAAGATGCATTGCATATGACCCATTTAAACAGTATATCAAAGGATTATTATGGAAAAGTCCTTTTTTCAAGCGCTAAGAGATATATCTCTCCCTTAAAGGATGACAATCCACCTGACTCCGTTTGTTTTTTTTTCTACTCCAAGGATATAATAGATAAGTTAGTTATTATGTGGTTTTACGAAAGGATGTTATTTATGTTATTCGATGATTCAGAGAGTCATAAGAAAAAAGCCATCAAAGAGAAAATTGAGAAAAAAGGTTATGAATTCATTAGGCTTCAGTTTACAGACATTTTTGGCATGTCAAAAAATGTTGCCATTACTACTGATGAGTTAGACAAAGCCCTTGATGGCAAGCTTATGTTTGACGGTTCCTCTATTGATGGCTTCGGCAGAATAGAAGAATCTGATATGTACCTTGTTCCAGATTTAGATACTTTCGAAACAGTTCCTTGGCGACCCGGGAATGGGAATGAAGAAATTGCTAATATTTTTTGTAATGTGTATGGTCGTGATAAAAAGCCTTTTCGAGGATGTCCACGATATATTCTAAAATTAGCAATATCCGAAGCTAAAGAAATGGGATATGATCTCAGCGTTGGCCCAGAAGGTGAATTCTTTCTCTTTCATTTGGATGAAAATGGTGACCCAACCTTTGACATTCATGATGAAGCAGGATATTTTGATTTGTCTCCAGTAGATAAAGGTGAATTTGCCCGCAGAGATATTATACTAACTATGAAAAAATATGGTTTTTCCATTGAAGCTTCTCATCACGAAGTTGCTCCGGGACAACATGAAATAGATTTTAAATATGAAGAAGCACTTTTAGCAGCGGATAAATGGATGTCTTTTAAGCAAATTGTAAAAAACATTGCCCACCAGCATGGGCTTTATGCTTCTTTTATTCCTAAACCTTTTACTGGTGAAAATGCAAATGCTATGCACTGCAATCAATCTCTCTCTATGGATGGAGAGAATATATTTTATGATTCAGAAGACCCAATTGGTTTAAGTCAAACAGCAAGATACTATATAGGTGGATTAATAAAGCATTCTAAGGGAATTGCTGCTATATGTAACCCAACGATTAATTCTTATAAACGACTTGTACCAGGATATGAAGCCCCAACAAATATTACTTGGTCCAGATCCAACAGATCCGCTTTTATTCGGATTCCAGATAGTCGAGAAGAAGGGACAAGAGTTGAATTAAGGACACCGGACCCCACAGCAAATCCTTATCTTGTTTTTGCAGTTATGTTGAGAGCGGGCCTTGATGGCATAAAAAATAAGATCGAACCTCCTGAAGAATGCGGAGAAAATTTATTTAATATGACTGAGAAAGAAAAAAGCAACTCTAATATTGAAAAATATCCCCGCGATCTATTTGATGCTTTACAATACATGAAAGAAGATCCTCTAATAAAGGATACTCTTGGTGATCATGCTTTCAAAGTATTCTACAATACTAAGCTTAAAGAGTGGCAGGAATATGAAAAAGAAGTTCATAAATGGGAAATTAAAAAATATTTGAAACAATATTGAGATCTTAATAAGGGTAAATTTGAGAGCGTGTGTCCACACGTTCTCTCTTATTTAATACATATTCATACATTTGGATACAAATCCATAATATGTTACAATGAAAGTATTAATTCCAGGGAGATTACAAATAATGTTTAAAACAAAAACAAAGCCAAAGCTTTTGTTGATTCCAAAAATCATTTCTATTATATATATTTTGGTTCTCATCTTTTTGTCTTTAGATTCTTTTAAAACAGATATTCCATTATTGCATCAAATGATTCGTTTTCTCATTTATATGGTGCCCGTTTTTTTACTTTTATTATTTCTTTATATATCTTATAAACATCCCAGTTTTGGAGGTGCACTGTATATTATCTCTAGCCTTCTCATGATATTGTTTTGGGATTCTTTTAGAGAAATCAGTGGCTTCTTAGCCGCTCCTCTACCTTTAATGATAATCGGATTACAGTTTATTATATTTGGAATTATAGAAAAAAAATAACCATCTACTCAACCATTCTTTTTAGCGCACCCATATCCTTTATTTGAATAGAAGATAAATAATAATCAATAACACCATCCTCTTTCATGTGACTCATTTCCCTAGACATGGAGGGTCTTGAAACATTTAAATAATCCGCCAGTTCGTTTCGGTTCATAGGCAACATAAAAGTTGTATTTCCGTGTTTCTTGTATTGCTCTAAAAGAAAAGCACTGATTTTTCCGCGCATACTTTTTATGGTTAAATATTCGACTTTTTTATTTAGATTTAAAGCTTTCTCAGTAACAATTCCTAACATGTTTATAATAAGCCTTTTATGACCGATACACGCATTTTCACAATTTCCAATAATCTTGTCTCCCGATAAAAATAAGACCAAGCAATCTTCTTGAGCTTGTACGGTTGCAGGCCAAGTGTTTAAGCTTGAAAAAGCAGCCATCTCTCCGAATATATCCCCTGGAGCCAACATAGACATAATAACCCGTTCACCAAGCACATTTTCTTTTAGAACAGTAGCAGCTCCAGAAAGAAGTATTCCCACCCCTTCAAATTTTGCACCAGTTATTACAATATACTCATTCTTTTTAAAATGACCCTTGACAGGTCTTAAACATTCCATCATAGGTTTTAAATCTTGTCCCTGTATCCCACTGAATAATACAGAGCCTGAAAGTGTTTCTATCCATTTTTCATACATTCCCATCACCCCATCTATATAATTGTTGCTTGAGCTACTGATTAACTCTTTATTATTATATTATACTGAGTTTACACAAACAATTAAAAGATTGAAAGGAGTGTAACAAATGAAAAGAAATATAATCAAAATAGATGAAAACAAATGTAACGGTTGCGGGCTATGTATCAATGCCTGTCACGAAGGTGCTCTACAGTTGATAGCTGGAAAAGCCAAATTGATTTCTGAAAGTTATTGTGATGGATTAGGAGATTGTCTTCCTGAATGCCCTACAGATGCCATTACCATTGAAGAACGTGAAGCTGATGCTTTTGATGAAGAAGCGGTTAAAGAGCGTATGGAAAATAAATCCACTGACATTCCAGATCTTGCGTGTGGATGTCCCGGAACCCATGCAAAAACCATCGAGAAAAAAGAATCCATAAGAAAAGAAGAGTCTGTTTCTGTTGAATCACACTTGCAACAATGGCCATGCCAAATAAAATTGGTTCCGCCTAATGCACCTTATTTTAAAAATGCACATTTATTAATTGCAGCGGATTGCACCGCATTTGCATACGGAAATATTCACAATGACTTTATGAGAAATAAGATCACATTGATTGGCTGTCCAAAACTTGATAGTGGTGATTATTCTGAAAAAATCACTGACATTTTGAGTCATAACACCATCAAGAGCGTAACGGTTCTCCGAATGGAAGTTCCCTGTTGTGGTGGAATCGTCAGCGCCGTGACTACAGCACTTAAGAATAGTGAAAAAATGATTCCGTGGAATGTTGTCACAATAGGCACCGATGGTTCTATAGTTGAAGATTAAAGTTTAGAAAGATAGAAGATAAGGGATGTGTAGGGACGACCCTTGCGGTTGTCCTATAAAAGATAATAGTTAAGGTTGATTTTGCAGTATTTGTGGCAAAATCTTCTTTTTTTATAGAAAAGAAATGATAAAAATTAATTTTTGATTGTTATCAATAAATAATGAAAAACCACCAGAAATATAGCTGGTGGTTTTTCTGTTTATTTTTGTCTTATCTGAATCCACATCCGAAGCCTTGGCCGCCGCCATTTCTCATGCCAAATCCTTGGCCTAATCCTAAGCCATTACCATTTCCAAATCCAGCACCAGCTTGTCTTCCTATACCCTCTCCTGAACCATTACAAAAAGCCTGACGATCTTGGATTGATTCATAGATCTCATCTGCTTGTTCCTGAGAAAGTCTACCCTCTTTTACACGTTGATCAAGAATCAATTTTTTCTGTTCCAATATTTGACCTTGAAATTCCTCTAATCGCCCTGCTTCATCTGCTATGGTCCCATAAGTTTTCCCTTCAGCACGTATTTCAATAAGATCCTCAACTGTTTGCCCCGTTAACCCGCTTATGATTTCAACCGGTGTCTGAGCGGTGGCTGCATAAACGATTCCTACAGAACCCAGTATACTCATGGCTGTAATAGTAATAACCCATCTCTTCAAATTTCTCATTCTAAGTCACTCCTTAAGTAATTTTTTTTAGTATACTTAGATTATAATGAACGTTTGTGATAGAAGTATGATGAAAGAATAAAAGATCCATGAATTGTTACAATTAACATTTCTTCAGTTCAAACCAAAAAGTCGTTCCAACGCCAACTTGACTCTTAACACCATAATTACACTGGTGAGATATCAAAATATTTTTAACAATAGTAAGTCCAAGCCCGGTTCCAGATTTTCTTTCTCCTGATTGATCTAATTTATAAAATCTATCCCATATATAATCAATATCCTCTTTAGGAATGCCTTCCCCAGTATCAGCTACCTCTATAACAACTATCTCAGTGCCCTCGCGAGCATCAATAGAAATGGTTTCTCCTTTAACCGTATGATTAAAC
The DNA here is from genome assembly GCA_016278615.1 of Clostridia bacterium. Taxonomy (GTDB): domain Bacteria; phylum Bacillota; class Clostridia; order Peptostreptococcales; family JAAYPU01; genus Soudan-22. The sequence continues at coordinate 24,674 of JADQBM010000094.1, forward strand.
GCATTTTGTATCAGATTATAGAAAACTTGCTCTATTCTATTCTCATCCGCAAAGACGGCTATCTTGGAGAAATTTTCTTTTTTAAGAACCACTCCTGTTTCTTTACTTAAGATTTCAAATCGATTTACAACCTTGTCAATAAGTTCATTCAAATTGAATTGAACACTATTTAAAGAAACATATCCTGCCTGCATTTGGGATAGATTTAATATATCTTCAACAATTTTACTAAGACGATTAGATTCTTCAATAATAATATCTAATTGTTTTTCTCTTTTTTCGAGATCATCCCCTGTAACATCGCGAATGGTCTCCGAGTAACCCTGAATAAGACTCAATGGCGTTCTAAGCTCATGGGATACATTGGCAATAAAGTCCTTTCTAAGCTGATCCACTTTTGAAAGTTCTTGCCCCATATGATTAATTGTTCTGGCAAGCTCTCCAATTTCATCTTTTCGCGCAATTTCAGACCTTGCGGACAAATTACCTGAGGCCATTTCTAAGGAAACCTTTGTAATATCTCGAATGGGTTTTGTGAAAGTCCTGGACATTAAGTAAGATATGATGACTGCAGTTATTAGTAGGATGATAGAAATGTATAGAAGCTGTTTTTTCAAAATATCTACCGTATCTTGAACAGGTGCCAGAGGAAAAGTAAGTAATAATATGCCTTCTTTCCTTTCCCCGTTGCCTATAGGCAACCCCATTAAAACATACTTGCTCTTAAAGCGAGGATGCATCATTTCAACTAATGCTGACTCCCCTATCATAGCTTTTTGAAGGGTTTCCATCTTTATACTGTTCATCATCATCATCATCATTTGACCACTTTCTCCTGAAGAAAAAATCATCCGTCCATTGGAATCATATAATTCAGCAGTTAGATTGTTATTGTATGCAAGAGCATCCAGTTGATTTTGGAATTCAGACACGTTTTCTTTTTCAAGCATCTCAATGATTTCAAATCCTGACTTTTCAATCTCAGAAATTCGAAGGCTTACGTAAAAACGATTCAAAAATACGATTTGGAAAAGCCATAGTAGAATAAGCACAACCAAAACAAGTGCCATCATGCCAAGCCAGAGTTTTAATGCAATGCTTTTCATTTCTTCCCTCCTGTTTCAAACTTATAGCCTGTACCCCATACCGTTACAATAAATCTTCTATACTCTTCTACGCTCTCCCGTAGCATTTTAACATGTGTATCTACTGTTCTATCGTCCCCGATAAAATCGTACCCCCAGACGGAATTAAGAAGTTGCTCTCTGGAAAAGACATGATTCTGATTTTGAACAAAGAAACTTAATAATTCATATTCTTTTGGAGTAAGATTTTTAACTTTGCTATTTACGTAAACATTTCGGGAATTATAATCAATCTCCAATCCTTCTATTTTAACGTAGTGATTCCTATCTTTATTCTCTTCTCCTAGACTTCTACGGATAATTGCCTTCATCCTCGCAAGCAACTCTTTGGGACTGAAAGGCTTGATTATATAATCATCCACACCTAACTCAAACCCAAAAAGCTTATCATATTCTTCTCCTCTTGCAGTAAGCATAATGATGGGTACAGCAGAGCTTTTTCTAATTTCTTTGCATACACCCCAACCATCCATCATTGGCATCATCACATCTAAGATAATGAGCGCATATTCATTTTGTTTGAAGGAGTTTAATGCTTCTACACCATTAGCCGCTTCATCTACCTCATATCCTTCTAATCTGATATATTCTTTTATCATCTCTCTAATGCGTTTTTCATCATCTGCAATTAAAATTTTAAGTAAAGCCATCCTCAGCCCTCCTTTGCTTCTACGAGACTTTGTCCCTCTTACAATTATTATACCTATTAATTGTGATGAAAGTATGTTTTTATCCATGGAATTAATGAATTGTCTAATTTCATAAAAATATGTTAAAATATAGTGAATAATGAAACAATGACTGAAAATTTCTGCCTAAAGTTTTAATCGTGATCGTAAAAAAGGAGACTGAGTCATGTACCATATAGTATATTCCATAGTGATACCAGTTTTTAATGAAGAAGCCGTCATTTTAGAAAGCCATAAACGCCTCAAGACTATCATGGATACCTGTAATGAAAGCTATGAAATGATATTTGTTGATGATGGAAGTAGCGACAATACCTTGGAGCTTATAAAAGAAATCTGCAAACAGGACAGTTGTAGTCGGATGGTCAGTTTTTCCCGAAACTTTGGACATCAGACTGCTATTACAGCAGGTATGGAATTTGCGACGGGAGATGTAGTTATTATAATCGATGCGGATTTACAAGATCCACCTGAAGTCATATTAGATATGATTGCAAAGTGGAAAGAAGGCTATCAAGTGGTATATGGCAAGAGACTTCAAAGAAAAGGCGAAACCTTTTTTAAGAAAATGACCGCCAAAATATTTTACCGAATCCTCAACCTCCTTACTGATGTTGAAATTCCTGTTGATGTGGGAGATTTTAGACTTATTGATCAGAAAGTCTGCGAAGCCCTCAAGAGCTTGCCAGAAAGAAACCGCTATGTGAGAGGATTGGTCAGTTGGGTGGGATTCCGCCAGACATCGGTGACATACAATCGTGAAGAACGTTTTGCAGGAGAGACCAAATACCCACTTAGACAAATGTTCCGTTTCGCAACTGATGGTATCACCTCATTTTCTCATAAGCCTCTTAAAATATCCATATTTTTTGGCAGTATTTTGTCAATGTTCAGCTTTATATATATGATTGTAGTCATTTACCAAAAACTTTTCACCAATGCAGTCATTTCAGGTTGGGCCTCTACCATGGCCGTGATCCTGTTTTTTAATGGCGTCACTCTGATTATGTTGGGCATTATCGGTGTATACATTGGCCGAATTTATGATGAAGCCAAGGCTAGACCCTTATATATTGTTGGCGAAACGGTGGGTTTTGACAATGACAAAAGCTAAGGATTTCCTTAAAAATAAGCAACGCGTAATTACTTTCGGAATAATTGGCTGTATGAATACCCTAGTGGATTATGCCATGTATAGCATTTTTTTAACATTCACAGCTATGGGTCTAGGAACTTGTCAAACAATAGGCTATCTGGCGGGTCTGGTTAACAGCTTTATTATGAACCGGTGGTTTACCTTTAAAGATGGTACAAACACCCCAATCGAAGCACAAGTGCCACGATTTGTTCTGGTTAATATGATGACTCTCATCATTAGCATCTTGTGTTTAAAATGGTTTGTAAATGGTCTGGGCATTGGCCCCTATATCGCAAAGATTCCTGTGACCATTGCTGTGATGATTGCAAATTATTTTGGGTATAAGAATTTTGTGTTTCGAGTAAAATCAAACACGAAAGATTAGTATTCTATTTTGAAAAACTAAGGGTATTTTTGATTTGTTTCCATGTGAAAACCCCGCTGATTAAAAGGGATATGCAAAAGGCAATGATCCCCATAACACCTGAAAAAATCATGTTGTAAGTAAACCCAATGTTGATAAGCCCTGCATTAATGAGTCTTACAACCACAAGCATGCATATAAAAGGAATCAGTGGCTTTAAAAGCACCTGATAATAATGAATCTTAATATATTTTTGCTTTTTCAAAATTTTGATATTTCGAATGGATATGAAAACACCACTTAGAAAAAAGCCAATAACATATCCATATATGCCAATCCATGGAACAGGAATAAGCAGATAAATGCAACCTACATTAATCAATATGTCCAGCAGTACATTAGCAAGTACTTTTCGCTGAAGACCTAAACCATTGAGAATAGCAAATTGTGTTACATGTAAATAATGAAAGGAACATCCTAATCCTGTCCAAAACAACAAATTGCCTGCTTGTGGGCATTTGAAAATAATGCTGCACAACTCTCTTGGAAAAGAAATGCAAAGGACCGTTGCGAACAGTCCAACAGCCCATGCTATGGTTAATGAATCATGGCATTTTTTATTTAAGGCAGAAGTGTTTCCACTTACGTGAGAACGGGTTATTGCCGGCACAAGAGTTATGGTAAGAGAAAAAATAATAATCCCAGGATAGATAATTAGGGGCATGACCATTCCAGTAATTTCTCCATATAATGATAACGCTGTGGTGGCATCATATCCGGCCATTCGTAGTTGAGCAGGCACCAGCACCGCACTAATCATATCCATTATGGTAGATAAGGCGCCACCTAAGGACAAAGGAATCGCGAGGCCAATAATCCTATGAATAATGCTCCTGCCACTCTCTGAAGATTCCTTCATAAATGTATTTGGTTTTTTTAGATGATATACAAGACTTAATAACAAAGTGCTCATTAATTCCCCTACGGTTATGGCAAATATGGCACCTGCACAAGTAGCCGCTATACCATAAGGCAGCATAACGCGTGTTATTAAAATTAGTCCCCCCAATCGCACCATCTTTTCTACCACATCAATTGCTGCAGGATACTTAATTTGTTGTATCCCAAAAAAATAGCCCCGAAGAATGGCAGACATAGAAATAAAAAATACGGATGGCGTTAATAAAACAATGGATAAGGTGGTACGAGAATCCTTGAGTATTACAGAGGCAATAAACTCCACATTAAAAAGAATAATAATACAAAGAGATAGGCTCCACAAACCAATCATGACAAAACTTGTTCGGATGGCTTTTCCAACTGCCGGCAAATTATTTTTAACTTTAAATTCAGCAATTATTTTCGATAAAGCCGTTGTAATCCCACCTGAAACTAAAGTAATCAAAAGCATATAAAGTGGCAATACCAACTGAAAAACGCCCATGCCTTCTGGCCCGATATGCCTGGAAAAGTAAATTCGGAAACCAAAGGCAAGTGTGCCTGTAATAAAGTTAGTAACGGCAAGTATAAGAGATCCCTGTATGTAAGTGAGGTTTTTCAACCTTGTCCCTCCTATTGCTCTAGTTTGCTTCGTTAAAAACTATTCTAAAATAAGAACTTTATGTGTATTTTTTTATTTTAGTAATTTATTATTTCTATTAAGCTAATTTCCATTCCAAAGATATTTAGACAGGTCGATACATCCATCCTCTATGAATATTCCTTCACTCTCCAGCAATGCCTGCTGAACTTCAGCACCTCCGAAAACATTCTTTGGTGACATTTCTCCTCTAATATTAACGACTCGATGACATGGCAGATTTCTATTCTCTGGAGCGGCCCTCATTGCCCAACCAACCACTCTTGCATTTCGAGGCTGCCCCAAAATGGTAGCGATCTGTCCATAAGTCATTACTCTGCCTGTAGGTATTTTTTCTACAATCTCATATACATTCTTGAAAAAGTCTTTCAATTCTCTTCCTCCTTCATACTTGTTAAGCTTAATGATTTATGTACATCCTATGTTATTATAAAACTTAACTATATCCTATTACAATTATTGAAGCTTTCAACCTCTGATATGATAGAATATAAGAAAAAGATAAGTAAGGAATGATCATTATGTTGGACAACAAAAAAAAGGCTGTCATATTTATGCTAATATCTGCCTTTTCTTTTACACTCATGCAGCTTTTTGTAAAGCTTACTACAGAAATACCCCTATATGAAAAGGTAGCTTTCAGAAATTCTATCAGCCTATTCATTGCTTTATGTATCTTAATCTATTATAAAAAACCATTACTTCCAGAAAAGAAAAATAGAAAAGCCTTATTCTTGCGATCTATTTTTGGATTGCTTGGTGTGGTTTTTTTCTTTTATGCCATAGATAAATTAATCATGTCCGATGCCTCAATGTTAAATAAATTGTCTCCCTTCTTTACCACTATTTTTGCAGCCATCTTTCTAAAGGAAAAATTGAATAAATATCATTTCTTCATACTCATTGCAGTATTTGCAGGTGTACTCATGATTGTAAAACCTAAATTTGATTTAAGTATAGTCCCTGCGGTCATATGCGTTTTTTCAGCCGCATTTGCCGGTGCTGCTTATACTTTGCTCCGGTTCTTAAAAGGAGAAGATACGTATACAATTATTTTTGCTTTTTCTTTTATCTCTGTATTAGGACTTCTTCCTTTTGTTGCATTTAACTTTATTGTGCCCAATATAACTCAGCTCTTTCAGCTGCTTATGATTGGACTATTTGCCTCATTTGGCCAAATTTCTATTACTTTGAGTTATAAGTATGCTCCTGCTTCACAAGTATCCATCTATAATTACTTAAGTGTTATTTTTGCTTTAATAGTAGGGTATCTCGCATTTAATGAAATTCCAGATTTCCTGAGCTTATTAGGTAGCGCCCTTGTGTTGTCTATGGCCTATCTCAATTACCGATTGATGAATTGATTACTCTGCTCAATGAACTTCCATTACTAAAAACGTCACATCGTCCTTTAGCTCATGGCTATCACTCATATGCCGAAATAATTCTTTTAGTAGCGCATCACCAAGTTCCTTTTTATTCAGGAAGTAATTGCTTTCTATAAAATCAATCAAGTGCTTCTCAGTGTATTTGTCTCCTCTTTCGTTTTCTGCTTCAACCAACCCATCTGTATAGAACAATATTTTGTCTCCATGCTCTAATTTAATCTCTCGCTCTTCAAAAAAAGGCTTATAAAAGTTACCCATCATACAAATGGCAAAGCCTCTCACATCCATTGCAATGACCTTTCCAGTATTTTTAATAATGAGAGGTGCTACGTTAATACCCCCTGAAGCATATTTAAAAACATCATCACGCTTATTGTATATGCCATAGAGCATTACCAAATAGGTCTCTTCATTAAAATTTGTTTGATTAAAAGACTTGTATATATTGTTTAAAACAGAGCTGGGCTGATAAATTTCAGATGATTTCTCAGTTTCTCTTAAAGCTTTAATGTTTTGATTTGCAAATACAGTAAGCATGGCGGCAGGAACGCCATGTCCTGCAACATCTCCAATATAAATTGCAAAATTGTTCTCATCAAGCTTTATTACATTATAAAAATCTCCACTTAAGCGTTCTGCCGGCAAATAGGCTGCCTCAAAGGAAACTGAGTTGTCTTCAGGCATTTCAGTTGGTAACAGAGCACTTTGTATTTCCTTGGCATATTCTAAATCCATCAATAACTTTCCATTCTTATCTTCTAATTCTTTTGTTCTTTGTTTTACAAGAGAACTAAGGTTCTCAGAATAATCTTTTAGTTCATTTCTCGCCTTTTGCATCTCACGATAGGGCATTTGTACATTTTCAGTATAAATGCCTCGAAACATTATAAAGTGAGCAAGAAGTTTATAAATATGCCCCAAATAATTATAGGCGTCATAGACACTTCCATAGCTCGCAAATGCAATTTCGCTAAATATAGACATTAAAAATCCAGCCATAAAAAGGTAATCTTGTATGGATTTCGTTTCTCTATATTCCTTATAAACTTTGCCAAGCGTAAGAACCATTACAACAATAATAAAATATTCCAAGATAATTTTAGTATTCGTAAGACCGTAACCATCTATAAACATGGTTGGAAAAGATTTAGGGAAATATGTAACCAAAATAAGCAATACAAAAATAATGCCAAGTGATGGAACCACAAACATCCACTTCTTCCTTTTACTCTTTATATTAAAAGGAAGAGAAACCGCAGCTAAAACACCTATACTTCCAATCATTCTTGACAAAACCCAAAAAGTTGTTGCTCTGTTTGCACTGATATTTGGAATTAGAAAATATTCCATACCCTTATAACTTAATGTATGGAATATATCAAGGGTCCCCATAATAAGAAATGCACAGCCAAGAATAATCATCCTTAAACTTCGGGTTTCCTCATAGGTGTAATAAGTTACAATGAAAATAGAAATGGCTGCCAAAATACTTGCAAATTCAAATATGTTATGCCATGCAAGAAAAGTTGCAACTGACATAAAATTATTAAATGCAGTTTTAAAAATCCAGATATAAATAAAGAGAAGCATAGAAAATACAAGTACAATCGAAACTCCTCTGTTTCCTTTAAAATCTACTAAAACGTCCTTCATTTTATACTTCAAATGCATTCTCCTTAATGATCCAATTAGTTCTCCAAAACTAAAGCCTTTTTGCTCTTTTATGACATTATACAACGTTTTTCCATAAAAAAAAAGCGGTTATCCATTAAGATAACCACTATCAATGTCCTATTGCTATTTTAAGAGACCCTCTCAATATTTTTCAGCTCTTCGTTGATTCTCTTCCACAACCTCTCAATCTCCCTCTGCACTCCCCTTTTTTATATAATAAAAAATCGATATTTCCTATTATATAAAAGAGAATCCGTTACTATTAGCAACGGATTCTTAATACTCTACATGATCGGTATTGGCTAAAAATTCAGAACATTTTTCTACACATCCCAAACAAGATAGCTTTTTTGCATCCTTAATATCACGGCATTTTAATGCGCTGGCGTGTTCTAAAAAAACCTTTTCCAAATCTTTAACTTTTCCATCCATATTTCCTTTTTTGAGAATATAATTGGTAGCATAAACAGCACCACATAATCCCTCTGGGGCCCTACCCCCTCCATATTGTTTAAATAAATTTATATCAGCATCTACATGAAATTTTTCTTTAAAGGCATATACCAGTGATTGGGCACAGTTTAAACGTTCAAAACCCTCCTTCCCAAGAAAATGATTTTTTGCAAGATTAATAGGCATAATAACTCCATTCCCCCAACTAAGGGCATCGCAAAGGATAGCCCCACTTAATAAGGTGATTATAGCATAAAAAACAAGTGTGAAAAAGCTAGGAAAAAGCCATAACAAAAAAAGTAGATATTATTTTAACAAAATCTACTTTTTTTTATGAACCTATAATTTGCTATACCAATGCAGCTAACAATAATAGTTCTTCATTATTTTCATAAATCATTGGTATTTGAGAAATAGGTAATGGATTTACACCTATTCCTGTTTCTATGGTGTATCCCGGTTTTCTGTATTCTTGTATAAACCAATCCTTCATACCTGAATAAGATGCGGTTCCCGTTGTCTCTGCCAGTTCATAGCCACTCACTTGGGAAAACATTTCTCCAATTCGCCTTGCCACAGGTGGGGCTAAATCTTCAAAGTCCCAGTAAATGACTTGACCTTGACTATGATAAGTTAATATTAATGTAAAATTGTGATTCTTAATGAACTCTACCACTGTTTTTGTCTCTGGCTCCGATTCCGGGGATGGGCCAGGATATCTTGTGGGCCCTGGAGTGCCATATCCCAATTCTTCAGCTAATTCTTGATATTCATACCACAAAGCATCATAATTATGATTTAAATCTACGCCTCTAACATTTGCATTCCAAACTTGAGAAAAAGGTCTTCCCGTATCATTCCATTCCAATAGTTCATTATAGTAGGGGTTATCTGGCTGAAGACCATTCAGAACTAAATCTATGCCATCAGGATTAACCATAGGCATAATATAAATGGTGCTTTGATTCCAAATATCTCTAATATCATATCCTCTGATGGATCTCCCTTCTGCATAGGCGGATGCAAAGTTTTCAATCCATTTCATTAGTACTGGAACAGGCAGCCATTCCAATGCATGTATTCCCCCATTATAAAAAACTTCATTTGGTCCGTTCCCCAGTTTCAGATAATAAAGATTTCTACCTAACACACTCTCACCTGCGACCCCCACCTCAATAAAGGGGTATCTTGCGGTTAGCCCTGTTATATCTCTTTGCATAATCTCATAGGTATAGTCTATATTGGTGTCCACAACATCTATCCCGTATGGTATCGTTAGTCTTTGCCCTATTCTTAGTTGAAATGGGTTAACCCCAGGATTTGCAGTCAATATCCTTCCTACCGTTGTGTAATAGTTTTGTGCTATTCTCCATAGTGTATCTCCAGGCTGAACAAAATAGGTGTCATAGCCAAGTAATAATGGATCTAATACCGTATAAGTATTAGGGCCTATTATCCCATCTGGCACTAGATTATTATTTCTTTGAAAGCTTATAACTGCTTGCCTTGTTTGCTCCCCAAAAATACCATCTATGGGTCCTGGATTATAACCTATTTTCTTTAATAGCGCCTGTATCTCCATTACGTCAGTTCCCCTAGAACCGAGTCTTAAGGTTCTCATAATTTCCCTCCTTAAAAAACATTTACTATATTGTATTTTAAGAGGAAATATAATGTTAATCCGTGGCATTGGGTGGCATTGAGAAAGATTCTTTTTGGCATGCAGGTTTTTTATTCTAAGCCCTCCAATTTAAGATCCAAAAATTTACTTAAGCTATTCTATGCAATGCTGGCCTTCTTTTTCATGGGTCGTGTCTTTTTTTGATACATATAGGATGCCTGATGTATTAAGCCCTGCATATAATACTTCCTTAGTGAATAATGTACTTATTATGTTTTATCTTCTAATAAGAAAAACCCCTTAATTTTAAGGGGTTTCAGGCTGTTGAAAAACGGTTAATTTCGTTGTTGCTGCAAAAATCTCCGGTGCTCACTTACCTCTAAGTAAGCTCTGCTCCTCAATTTCTGCGCACCTAGAACTTGCCTCGTTTTTCAAAGCCTACAGATTGTTGACTTTTTCAACAATCTCAAACCCCTTAATTTCAAGGGGTTTGAAATACTATGAAATACTCGGAATTAAACCCAGCTATGTAGAACTTCAGCTCCATCAAAAGTGTACCCATTTTTAAAATGATACGCTCCTATGACTTTTCTTGGAGCGAGGGGCATATGCTCTTCTAATTCAGATTGTAGAAACTTCAAATCCCCTTTACCAGTCCATATATCTTCTCCATAATTCCAATCAGTAGTACCAAGTTTTACCAATTCTAATACAGATGGTTTGGCTCCTTTGACCAAGCTTGGAAAATGACGAATATGGAACAGCGGTAAACCCATAGGCTTTGGTAGCTCGCTTCTTTCAATCTTATTTTCAATCTGCAGCGATCCTTCCATAAGCCGCTCACCATGGGCACTAACAATCCCTTTCAACTTTGAACCAACACCCAATGGATTCATTTTAGGGTTAAGCGCATTATAGTCCGTCATATATATTTGCCCCAACTTTTTGGAGAAGCCCATGAACCAACCACGCGCCATACTGAAATCATTGTCCACCCATATGTGAATACATATTTGTCCAGGAGTTCCTTTATAAGAACACCCCACCCAAATCGCTGCTTCTTTATACTGAGTCCGCTCAGGATTGATAAATGGCATATCCACAGCATCATCCCAAACCGACCACCATTTGCTGAAAGCGACATAAGCCATATCTGGCTCTGGTCCTGGCTCAAGCGGTTCTGGGAGATAGGCTGCAATAGCATTTGGGTCTGTTCGGTATGCGATGTTAATGTATTCAGTCCCATAATGCCAAGGGAAATCTCCAACTAATGATGATTGCCCTTTTGGTGTTAGTGGATAGCAGAATCCTTTTAAATCATTGATTTTAGTCATAATAAAACCCTCCGTTTTGTTTGTAATTATTTGCTATATAAACGTTCATTACTTACACATAGCCTTTTTTAAAACGGCAATGGTACGTTCATTTTGTTCAGGAGTTCCAATTGAAATACGCAATGCAAATGGTCTTCCTTGAGCTGTTAGGGGACGTACAATGACGCCATCTCGCAGCATTTCCTGAAACACATCATCCGCAGACTTTCCCAGTTCCACATAGACAAAATTTGTTTGACTTTCATAATAACGCAAACCCATTTCATTAAAAGCTTTATAATATTGTTTACGTCCAGCCCAGTTAAGAGTTACCGTTTTGGTGACAAACTCTTTATCCTGAAGAGAGGCCAGTGCTCCAGCTTGTGCGATGCGATTAACAGGAAAAGGCTCTCTCGCTTTAAGCATCACTTTTATAATTTCAGAACTGGCAATTGCATACCCAATGCGAAGTCCTGCAAGACCCATAACTTTAGAAAAAGTTCTTAGAATCATTAGATTCGGATAATCCTTCATATAGCTTATTGATTGTGGAAAATCTAATTGATCAACAAAATTATAATAAGCTTCATCCAAAATAACCAAAACGTTAGGAGGCACTGATGCCAATAACCGCTCCACTTCTTCACGTGTATTTATGGTGCCAGATGGATTATTGGGATTGCAAACAAACATCATTTTTGTACGTGGTGTAATGGCCTGGACGAACCCATCCAAATCCAAACAATTATCCTCTGTCATGGGAACGGTTATGCAGACCCCGTCCATCTTGCTTGTAATATTCTCATAAGCTGGGAATGTCAATTCTCCAAATATCACTTCATCTTGGGGATTGATAAAAGTGAGTCCAATCATAGTAATAACGCCATCTAAACCGTTGTCTATGAATATTTGCCCTGGATTAATGCCGTGATTGCTGGCCAATTTTTCTACCAATTCCGTACAAAGGCTTTCCGGATAAAGATTTGAATTATTTTGCAGCTCTAAAATCATAGCCTCCAAAGCCAGAGGGGATACCCCAAGTGGATTCTCATTAGACGCCATTTTCAAAACATCTGTAAGCCCAAGTTCACGCTTAACCTCTTCAACAGGCTTTCCTGGTATATAATCTTTTCGATTTAAAATGCATTTTCTCGTAAGGTCATTTATCATTTCATCCCTCCATTTGGGCTGTTCATCACAACAGTCCTGTATTACTAATGTTTTGCGATTTTCTTTACACTTACTATATCATAAAATGAATTTATTTCCAGTAATGAGCTTCTTAAATAACACCCTTTGACCCCATTTTAATTCCAAAAATTACAAAGCCCCTTGATTACAAGGGACTTTGATTGTATCAGTTTTTTAAGTTTATATTTATCATAAAGTTTACGGTTGATAGTATTGTTTTACCAATGCAGTTCCAGTTCAATTGTAAACAAAAAGAACCGTCCCTTTTATTTCTTAAAACTAAATTTTAATATTTACAGTCACAGAATACCAATCTTTATTGAAATAGGTTTCGGCATACTCAATGACTTTATCCCGCTCATCGAAGGCAATTCTTTTCACAAAAAATGTATCGGCGTTCTTTTTTATATTCATCAACTTCGCAACCCTTTTATCATTCACTTGTTTAACGGAATAATTCTCATTCACCCAGACAGGAAAAATTTTAAATTCCTTCAAGGTTTTGTAAAAAGATGCATTCTCATGAATTCGATTCGCTTGTTCAAGATTGAGGGTTCGGCTGTCCACAAAGGAACTTTGATAGGCAATGGGCTCATTATTTGCCAACCTTACTCTCCTCACACATACAATAGGCTGATCATGCGATATTTCTAATATATCCGAAATGCTCGGATTAAAAACTTCTTCAATTTTGTCTACAAGCATATCAATCTGATACCCTTGCTGCAATAATTCATCACTAAAACTAATGGATGTCAAGCCTCGGATCATTTGCTTTTTTGTAACGTAAGTGCCTACACCCTGTACGCCAATCAAGTAACCTTCACTAATCAAATCATTGAAAGCTTTTCTAACCGTAATGGCAGATACATTGTATTTTTTCTTCAGAGCAGATTCACTATCCACCTTATCACCCGGCTGTAAAACACCTGATTTAATATCATTTATGATATCCTCTTTAATTTGAATATACTTTGCAACTTTATATTCCATAATTATTACCTACTCCTAACATATTGACATACCTGCCTATATGCATTTTATCATATTCTTTAAAAATTGTTTATATCCTTTCATGTGCACAAGGTTATAGACTCTTTTTTCTCTATACAGCAGGCTGCTTCTTTATCAAGGATAAAGGTTACATCCGGATGTAATTGAAGAATGGATGCAGGTAAAGCAGGATCTATTTTCCCATTGATAGCCTTATAAATTGTTTCTGCTTTTTCCGGACCATTTGCTAGGAGTATTATTTTCCTTGCGTTCATGATTGTTTTCACCCCCATAGTGATAGCCCTTTTAGGAACTTCGTCGTCTTTTTGAAAAAATCTTGAATTTGCTTTTATGGTTTCTTCATCCAAATCGATACAATGGGTAACCCCTTCAAACTTTAAATCCGGTTCATTAAATCCGATATGACCATTATTGCCGATTCCCAACACCTGCAGATCAATGCCGTCATTTTGTCGAATCAAATTTTCATATTCCTGACATTCTCTTTCAAGATCCACCGCCATACCATCCGGTATATATATGTTTTCAGGCTTAACATCAACATGGTTAAAGAAAATATCGTTCATAAAATATCGGTAACTATTGGGGTTTTCCTTGCTTAGTCCGATATACTCATCAAGATTTACAGCTACAACATCCTTAAAGCTTATGGTTTCATCGTTAAACAGCTTAATCAAATAGTTGTAGGTCATTACAGGAGTGCTTCCCGTTGCAAGCCCAAGAACACTGTTAGGCTTCAAAAGAATTTGTGCTGCCACCATGTTTGCTGCCTTTTTGCTCATATCATTATAATCCTTCCCAATGATAACCCTCATCAAATCCACCTAACTCTCTTTTTTCAAGCTTTATACTTTCATATTCTCTGCTATGTATTGCAAATTGCCGTTCACAAATGTATTCAGTATGGAAAACGCATCGTCAAAGATCACGATGTCAGAACATTTACCTATTGTGATACTTCCTATGGAATCCTCCATTTTTAAAAGCTTTGCGGGATTTTGAGTCACGGTCTTTACAGCTTCTATTACCGATATTCCTGTATTCCTTGTAAAATTTCTTAAAGCACTGTCCATTGTCAAAATACTGCCGGCCAGTGTGCCGTTATTCAATCTGGCACTATTCTTTTCAACAACGATGGTTTGGCCTCCAAGGTCATAAACGCCGTTGCCCATACCGCAAGCCCTTATGGAATCTGTTACCAGAATCACCTTGTCAATTCCTTTTGTTTTCAGTATTATTCTCTGAACAACAGGATGTACGTGAATATTGTCTGCAATCAATTCGCAATACACTTCATCGCAGTCCATGCCAGCACCAACGATACCTGGTTCCCTATGGTTCAGAGCTGTCATGGCATTAAAGGTATGAGTGATGCCTCGTGCCCCACTCCGAATTGCATTGATTGCATCCTCATAGGTTCCACAGCTGTGTCCTATGGATATTACAATGTTGTTATCAACGCATTTCTTTATGAAATATTCCGCACCTGTTAGCTCCGGAGCCATCGTGACCACCTTAATAAGCTCCTTATAATTGTCCAAGAGTCCAAAATCAGGCTCCAGTATAAAGTTAGGGTTTTGAGCTCCGAAATTTTGAGGACTTATAAACGGGCCTTCCAGATGACATCCTAATATCTTTGAACCTGTAGTTTCAACCTTTGATTTTTCAATGGTCCCAAGAACTCTTTGGATTCTATCTTGATTCATTGTCATAGTAGTTGCGAGAAATCCAGTAACCCCATACGAAGTATAGCTTTCGCAAATTGCTTTCATCCCTTCCCCTTCACCATCCATAATATCGTGTCCCATTGCTCCATGGGTATGAATATCAATAAAACCGGGAGAAACGCAGTTCCCTTTTGCGTCATACAAATGATTTACCAAGTACTTGCAAATTTTACTCTTGGGTATGATATCAATAATTTTGTCCTCAAATATTAACACCTTATCAGTCACCCATGTATTTTCAATTATAATTTTCCCATTAATAATGGCATCCAATGCTTTACTCTCCTAATTCATTCTTCTTTAAATTTTGATTGAATCAATTCTATCAACGTTGCAACTGCTTGGTTTTCATCCTCTCCCACTGCTGTTATCTTGACGGTATTTCCCATTGATACTCCCATGGAAAGAAGAGATAAGATCGATTTTGCATTAGCTTGTTTTGAATCTTTCTCAATTGTAATATCAGATTTAAACTTTGTGGCAGTCTGAACAAATATAGCTGCAGGTCTTGAATGTAGACCCGTTTTATTTTGAATTTCTATACTTTCCGAATACATTTTATTCCTCCTGATTCATTAGGTTTAGTTCTTTTAAAGCCTTCTCACAATACGCCTGAATTTGAGCTGAAGTGCTAAGTGTCAATGCATGCTCAGCTATCTTTTTTGCTTCTGGCAAAGTAACATTTCTAATTATCTTTCTTATCATAAGTAAGGATGAAGCACTCATGCTGAACTCATCCAGACCTAAACCGAGAAGCAAAAGTGTAGCAACAGGATCTCCTGCCATTTCTCCACACATTCCTGTAAATTTTCCAACTTTATGAGATTCATCTATAACATTCTTTATCAATCTTAGCACACCAGGGTGAAATGGCTGATAAAGATTACTGATTTTCTCATTCATCCTATCAACAGCCAATGTATATTGACAAAGATCATTGGTGCCAATACTGAAAAAATCTACTTCTTTTATGATTAAATCTGCCGTCATTGCAGCTGATGGAATTTCAATCATAACACCACATTTTATTTTCTCATCGAAAGCAATATCCTTTGCTCTCAATTCGGATTTTACTTCTTCCAGTACTTTATTAGCCTGAATGACTTCATCCACACTGGAAATCATCGGATACATAATAAGAATATTATTATATATACTGGCTCTCAGAATTGCTTTCAGTTGAGTTTTAAACATATCCCTCATCTCAAAACACAATCTAATCGCCCTGAATCCAAGAAATGGGTTTAGCTCTTCAGGTAAAGGAAGATATGTCAATTTTTTATCACCGCCAATATCAAGTGTTCTAACAATGACCGGCTTTCCTTCCATTTTCTCAGCAACAACCTTATATGCTTCAAATTGTTCCTCTTCGCTTGGAAAGTGATCTCTATCCATGTACAAGAATTCTGTTCTATATAAACCAACTCCATCTCCTCCATATTTAAGAGCGGAATCAACCTCTGATGGCCCCCCGATATTTGCAGCAATTTCTATATGCCTTCCATCAAGAGTAACTGAAGGGAGTTTCACAATATCTTTCAATTTATTTTTAAAATTATTATATCTTACTATTTTATCTTGATATTCCAGTAGCGTTCTCTCGTTGGGATTAACACTCAAGCTGCCAGTATTCCCATCAAGAACCAACACGTCGCCATTTTGAACCTTTTTCGTAATATTACAAAGTCCTAAAATTGCAGGAATCTCAAGACTTCTTGCCATGATTGCAGTATGTGACGTCCTTCCACCTATATTAGTTACAAAACCTTTCACATGTTTCTTGTCCATAAGGGCAGTATCAGAAGGTGTAAGATCATGAGCTACTATGATAACATCTGAATCAAGTTTTCCGATATCTTGGTCTGTAATACCTAATAGATTTCTTATAAGCCGATTTCCAACGTCTCTGATATCAGCCGTACGTTCCTTTAAATATTCATCTTCAATATTTGAAAACATTCCAATATAGTTTTCTATGATTTTGTTAGCCGCATTTGAAGAATGGATTTTTTCTTTTATAATCATCTCTTTTATTCTGGTAATCAGTTCAGGATCCTCTAGCATCATCATATGCGCATCGAATATGGAAGCCTCTTCTTGACCAAACTCCTTGGTAGCCTGCTTTATTATTTCATTTATTTGGCTCTTTGATAATAATAAGGCTGTCTCTACTTTATTTAGTTCTTCATTTAAATCACTCTCATCTATGGTATTATGATTAATTATCATCATTTCTTTTTTATAGATATATGCTTTTCCAATTACAATCCCATCTGAACCAATAATTCCATTGTATTCCATGTCTTCCTCCCACCCTTTTTGTGCTTATTCCGGAAATCTTGCGACAGCTGCCTTAGTGGTATCAATGGCAAGATTTGCTAACGCTTCAATAGACAAATCATTCTCCCCATTCATACTTAGCTCTAAAAATGCCATTGTATTCAATCCTGCAACGGCATAATACTTTCCCGGATTATTGGCACATAGCATTGCAGCTACTCGAAATGGTGATGCCCCTAATAAATCACAAGCAAACAAAACTTCAGTATCATGAAAGTCTTCCATTACATGATTAACCTTGGTTTCAAAGGTAGCCAAGTCATCTTCTTTCGTTAAATCTACAAAATGCATATGCTCTGATTTTCCAACAATCATCTCTAAATTTTGTCTTACCCCTTCTGCATATCCACCATGTCCCATCACAATAACTCTTTTCATTCTAAACCTCCATTTACTGTTATCTCTTCATATAAAGTCCCTTTCAATAGAGGCCTTAGCGCTATCGATGTACTAAGGTCTCTATTGTAATCTTATGTTTTTGAAGATCACTAAAAATTCTAAGATGCCATCCTCTATTAAGCTGTCAATTCATCATGCATAAAATCCTGTTGCATAGCCAACGAATGTAAAGATACATGCGATCATCAAAATCAACCCCATTAATTTAAGGGGAGACCATTTTTTCTTTGAATACAAATAGTAAACACCCAATGTTAAAAGTAAAGGCAAAACATGAGGAAAGATCGAATTAAGCATTTTATCAGCATCAAAAATAACTTGATTTTCTAATACGATACCCTGTGTAGCATCGTATACATCTTTAACAATTCTAAAAGGTACCGTGGCAGTAACAAATGATGCCGTTAATGCACCAACAACGATTAAACCCAACGCTGTCATGGTGTCCGTTAATGTATCCAGTCTACCTGTTGCCATAAATCCCTGCATACCTTCAATGCCGGACTTGTAACCTAATTTAAACAAATTCCAACTTAAAATGCATGTTCCTACGGGATAAACAATCATATAAAGAACAGGGCCTAGCCATGAAGCTGACGGTGATGCCTGTGAAATAGACAAGCAAATTGTTAACAAGATGGGAATAAACGTTGCAACCCATAGTGAATCACCTATTGCAGATGTAGGCCCGATTAATGCAACCTTAACACTGCTTATTAGCTCAGGCGTACATTCTTCATTTGCATTGGCTTCTTCCAGTCCACAGACAACGCCATTGCAGATAATTCCTACTTGTTGCTCTGTATTAAAAAGAGTAGTATGTCTCTTTAAAGCGGATGCTTTTTCTTCTTTTTTGTCATATAATTCATCAATAACCGGTGCCATGGATTGAGCAAAAGCCATTCCCAACATACTTTCCGCTTGTTGTGAACAACCATGCCAGAAGAACCAATTCCAGAATGATTTCTTAAGAGTTTTTTCACTGATTTTCTTATTCATGACTATGCAACCCCTTTCTTAGTTTCTAAGCTTGAAACAGCTACATAATACAAAATAGATGTAATAATTGCAACAACAGCTACTGCCATTGTACTTAGACTAAAATATGTTACAAGTATGAATCCGGCTAAAAAAATTGCCAAGTGATACTTTTTCTTTAGTAAGAACGAAAGAATAATCCCCATTCCCAAGGAAGCCATCATCCCTCCAAAGATACCCAATGCAATTGTAACCCAACCTGGAATAATCGTAGCAAAATCAGCTTGAGCAGAAGCCGCGGTCATAGAAGTCAAAACGATAATAGCAGGAATAAAACGACATACAAACCCAATTGATTGCCCCATGACAACATTTGGAATAAACATTTTCTTAGTCTCACCTGCTTCAGCATACTTATTAGCCACACGGTTTAATGGAAGATTTAATGCATAAGATATATTCCACATGATTTGTCCTACCAACCCGCCAATACCAGCAAATACAACAGCTAAACCAATGACTTGTGCCGTATCTAATCCGTTACCAAATACAATTGCACCTGTCACACCAATATAAGTGGCATAAGACAAATCCCAAGCAACAGCACCACCTGGTGTAACGTTACCCATATACATAATTTGGAGTGGAATACCTACTATCATAGCAGTTTGCACATCTCCTAGAATTACGCCAACAACAAGTGCAGCAACCAATGGTCTACCCAAAGTGTACCAGCCAATCGTGTTGCCGACGATGGAACCAATTGAGCCCAAATATACAAATAAAGCAATTAGAATAATTTGATAAATTTCCATTTGTTTTCCTCCTTTAATTTCCCTATATCGATTTTTTAAATACTTCCCAGCTTGTTTTTGCAGTATTCGGTAATTGTTGGAAATGTATGTCGATCCCTTTTGAAACGAAACTATTAATAATAGTGACATCACTATCGCTTAAGTAGAAAATCCCTGTTGCGCCGCTTACTTTGTGATTTGTATCATCACGTTTTGCTATGTTGCCAAGAATAATCGATTCAGCATTCGCAATTCCTGCTTCAATGTCCGATAATTTATCGGGATATTTCACGATAACTAAGCGGTTACCACTGCTCTCTTGTGCCAGCAGTTTCTGTGCTTCTTCCGTTGTTACAATATGCGTATTGTAAGCGGATGGAACGCCCATTTTCATTATTGATTTCAGTGTTGAATTCTTTGCACTTTCATCGTCAATTGCAATAATTTCCTTAATTGAAAGTGTCGGGCACCACGCAATAATTGTTTGGCCATGAATCAATCTGTCATCAACCCTTACATATGTTTTTGTCATTTTCCCCTCCTTCCCCTCCTTTCCCTCTTTATGAAGTATCTAGATTTTATAATTCTAATGCTTATTCCATGCATTTTCGTATGAAGCCATGGTTTTCTGCGATTTGCCTCGAAGCTTCCTCTTTGGTAATATCAGTCAAAATCATTACAATGGCTACTTTACTGTTATAATCGGCTAATTCTAATGTTTTAGCAGCCGTGTCAATATCGCATCCTGTACTTTCCATTACTATTCGTTTTGCCCGTTGGACCAGCTTTAGATTTGTCGCTTTCATATCAACCATTAAATTGCCATAGACTTTGCCGATTCCCACCATAGAAGCAGTTGAAATCATATTCAATATTATTTTTTGACAGGTCCCGGCCTTCAAGCGGGTCGATCCGGTTAAAATCTCTGGTCCTGCATCCACTTCAATGGCTACATCGGCATATTTTGATAACAGAGAATCCTTGTTGCAGGTGATACTGATACATTTGGCATTCATTTTTTTAGCATGTTCTAATGCACTGATTGCATACGGGGTCCTCCCTGATGCAGCAATTGCAACTACAACATCATTTTCACTAATACGAGCATTCTCCAAATCCTTGACAGCCAATTCCTCAGAATCTTCTGCCCCTTCTACCGCCTTTACAAAAGCTTTGTCTCCCCCTGCAATAATACCAATTACTTCGTCTGTAGTAGAAAATGTCGGCGCACATTCCACTGCATCTAAGATTCCCAGCCGACCGCTGGTGCCAGCACCCATATATATTAGCCTGCCCTTCTGATTCAGGGCACGAATAACCAGTTGAATCCCTTTTTCAATTTGAGGCAAAGCGTCTTTAATTGTATCAATGATTTTTTGGTCTTCTTCGTTCATAATACGAAGTAATTCTACGGTGGACATCGTATCCAAATTCAAGGTTTTTGGATTACGGCTTTCCGTTTTCAAATTATCAATTTTTATTTTATCCATTACAATCACCACAATTTATTTTCTATCAAGCTTGCATACATATAGGCAACGGTATAACCGTCATTATCGGATTCTATTTGGCGTACCTTTCCCATGTTTGAGTAGTACGAACAATATGGGAAATCATTAATCTCTCCCTGAAAAACTGAATATTCCCGCAAACTTGAGTACCATTGGTCAATTTCATTCTTTTCAAGCTTAAAATACGCTTGAGGAATGAAACCCACAAGATCTTCAAAATTTTCACCGTAAACCAGCCGAATGACATTTCCTTTTTGACGTAACCGCTTTACTGCCGCAGTCACTGCATCGTGGGTATTGATATGGCGGGGATGCATAGAACCACGCCAATGAGTAACGACTAAATCTACTTTTTCATCGGTGAAATATTGTTCCAACCTATCAGAAAATTTATCCAGCGACGGCATATTATTAGAAATATACCCAAGCCAGATCGTATCTCCATTCAACTTTTCAGCGGCACGTTTGTTTTGACTTAACAACTCTTCCAGATAGACTTCCTTTGCTTCCTGACTCGCATCTGGATCTTCCAAACGGCCTTGTGTAACATGTATATAAGTGCAATGAGCACCTTGCTTTGCATACTTAAGCATAATAGGGCCACCTAAAATTTCAGCATCTAAAGAATGTGCACCAATACTTACAATTCGTTTTATCATCACTCAGATTTTCTCCCTAAATTATTTTTTGATAATCTACAAATGTTCTAAAAACCTTAAGTCCATGTCTTTCATAAAATCTTTTGCCTGGTTCATCAGTAGAAACAAAATACAAATGATAGATTCCTCGTTTTTCCATTTCCAATTGCATGATATCAAATAAAATACCACCTATTCCATAATTTCTTACTTCTTTTTTAATTCCAAAGGGACCGAATCGCATGGGATTACCATCAATCATCCTCATACAAAATCCGACTATTTTTTTATCACGATCAAGAACCAATAGGATGCAATCTCCTGCTGAATTATTCTGCATAGAGATCAATGCATTTCGTTTCCACCCACCGCCAAATTCATCTTTTAAGAATTCGAGCAGTTCCAAAGCATAATTGTATTCAAAGTTGATAAAGGAGAATCCGGCGCCCTGTGCCTTAGACAATTTATCCAAGGTCTCTTCACTAATCTTATAGCTATGCAAATCCTTGCACATTGAATAGCTTTCTTCTCCTGCTTGACAACCCATTTTTTCAAAAAATATTACTGCTTCTCCATAATTGTCTTTGTCTACCCCCGGAAAGAAATAATTCGGACTATATGCTCCAAGGGTTATGGTCTCCACACCCATTGATTTTAATTTCGACTCTGCATGCTTGACTAAAGCCTTTCCTACGCCTTTCCGCCGATGCTCTTGATCAACAAACATTACATTAATCCATCCTCGTGTTGGTTCCAGACCTCTTTCAAGGTATGGAAACTTTCTTTTAGTTGCCAGTAAAAATCCGACTATGCCATCATTCTCTACCCCTAAAAAACAAAGGTCCTTATCAAAATTATCGTCAAACAATACCTGCTTGCGAAACTTGAATACAGTAATCGGATCTACCGTCAAGGTTTTATTCCACATATCAACTACTTCTTTTTCATATCTCTGACTATAGTTTAGTATCTCCAATTCTTCACCCCCTCTGCTTTATTGCTAAGCTATACACTCTAATTTACGGTTAGTTAACATGTTAATATGTTAAGTTATTTTTTATTATAGCGCACTATTAAAATTTATGCAAGCCTCTTATTTTTTTGATGTTGTTATCTTGCGATAATGTCAGTATGTAAACTATCGAGCGAAAATGTCACCC
>JADQBM010000001.1 GCA_016278615.1 Clostridia bacterium
ATTAAAATCGTTATATACCTCAAAATCATTGCCCGGTGGCTTATGAAATAATACCCAGCCTCCGCCTCCAAATACTTCTATATATCGTTCATAATATAAGGGAAAGAGAGATACAATTAATTCTCTTAAAGATTTCTTGCCACCTATCCAACTCATAAAACTATTAATACTTCATCACCTCTCTCTTACCTCTTTATCAAGGTCTAATCTCAATTGTCCGTTTGTATCTGGAAAATGCTCTAAAGATTTGACTAGCCCTCTCTTTGCTTTTGCAATTTCTCTAATTCGACTTGTCATCTGCCCTATACTAGCAAGCAGCTCCTTTCTATTAGCAGCATAATAATATCCATTGTCACCACTGCATATGGGATGGCCATCATTTCTTAATTGATTGACTAATTTCCTGACAGTTCTTGAACTTATACAGAATCTACTTTGCAGATATGCACTGGGGACTGCCTTAGAGGTTCCAATATGACACTCTTTTATATAAATTAAAAAATCATGTTCCACCTCCTCGCCTCCTTTCTCATGCCATGTTTCATAACACTGTGGATATGATTGTTTTTGAGCAACAAAAAAAGACCGACTGCTATGCTGTAATTTACAGCAAACAATCGGCCTTTTTATTTTCGGGTATAAAAAAACACGGATATCTTCCGTGCTACCTTAGAATATTAAGTTATGGGATATATCTATAAGAAAATTTACTACTCCATTGATATTCCCATACTATCTAGTTTTTTACTGAATTCATAGTGAAACTGTTCCCCGTTTGATTTTATAAAACCATTTTTACAAGGCACTAACCCTCTATTATCAATATCTGCTTTTGCATATAAGGTATAATCAAAATTATCTCCAAGTATGGTATCAGGTTCTACAATACCATTCTTTCTCGCAAGTAATCTACCATAGTTTTCAAGTTTGTCCTCCTTTGGAGCAAAATCATAACAATTTAAGTTCTGTGAAATATCTAGGGCAAAGTCAAGCCTAGTACAGACTTCAAGTTCCATTGCTGACTCTAAATGCTCTGTAAAGAAAGCTCTCCCTTGTCCTTGCTCATCACAGACATATCCAAAGTTATTACCATCAGATATTAATTCTTCTATGGAGTCATATTGTTCTGCCAGCTCTTTAATATTAGGGAATACACACTTTGCATCTAATAAGGCACATCTACTCCACTTATTTGTACCAAGTGCATCTAAGGCTATTGCCATTTCATCAGGTTCTAAACTAGAAAATTCATAGTCAGGCAAGTTTATCCATACACCTTCAGGATAATCTTTACTTCCCACTTTAATTTTTACAGTCCAATCATCCCCTATCATCTCATCTAAATTTGTGCCATCATAGATTTGTTTGAGACTATTTATTTGATATACATAGCCTTTATCCGTAAATATCCCATTGAAATCTTCATGGTATTCACTTCCAAGCTGCTTGGTTTTAATAAAGGGAAGTATATCATCCGATGCACATTCCTTATGTCTTGCTATATATTCTCCAAGAGATTCATTATCAGTAGCTTTGTAATGAAAATCAAAATTACTAAGTTGCTCTGTTAGATTTATCAAATCTGATGCATTATTGACCTCCACAATCTGAACAGCACCCTCTAGAATATACTTTTCTTTGACTGACATTTCAGCAAATCTCTTTTCTAGATATTCATTTTCTTTCTCTGTTCCTTCAATATCTTTCCATAGATATTCTAAGTTTTTCATAAACTCATTCCTCCCATACCTTGTGATTGCTCTTTTAAAGGCTCATCTGACTCTTTAATCTCTTCTTCCTGCGGACGAGATAACACTTTAAAATTATCTTCTCCAGGAATAAGACCAAGACCTCTTCCATTATCCCATTTCATGTGTATGGTTCCAATGTCATCTACCCCTATCACTGTTCCCTTGGTACCTTTTTCAACGCCTTGTACATCATCCATTGCCTGAATTAATTCAATTCGTGTACCTACAGGATAGCCGTTCTTAATTCTTTCTACTTGATTCCTATTATTATTCAAATTTCATACCTCCCATTTTTTGATTTTCTTCTATACCCATTTCCTCAGCTGTTTTAATAAACCAGTTATCACTGTTCCAAAAGCTAATATAAATATCTCCCATCTCAGTACTAATTTCTCTCTGCTCAAAACCCTCTGCCCAGCCATCAGACGCCTGTCCAGTTATATTTTCTTTAATCTTTTCAAGCTCCTTTGGAGTCAATTCATCATTTAAAGTAAGAATAGCCACTCCCATTAGTTCTCCTTCTACAAGCTCAACAGAAAACACATACTTTGATACTTTTGCATTCACACTGTCATGGTCATCATAATATCTCATCAGACCTCTTTGTTCTTCTTCTGGAAGATTGTTTTCTTCTATTGCCTCTAGGATTACATCTAGATACTGGGCTACTTCAGCATTTGAAATTTCCTGTGGTTCATTTGCATATTCTTTATATCCATATTCATTTTCTATATCATATGTTGTTATTTCGAGAGGCATATATAGTTTTAAGTTCTGCAATTCTTCTTTTTCAGGAAATACCATTCCAAGACTTTCAAATAATAAATTGGCAAGTTTTTGATTATATCCATGGTAAGTGATATATCCTTTCTCTGAAAACGCTCCAAATTCATTTGCCATTTTCTCCTGTCCATATCTTTTAAAGTCAATGTATTCTTCAAGATTTGAATCATATTCAAAATGTCCCGACTCACAAATCATATATCTTCCATAGTTTTCTACACTATGGATACCATCAAATAATTCAAATAGAATCTGCTAGTGCAAAGATTTCTTCAACAGTTCGAGGTTTAACATAGTCCATAAGTTTTTCAAAATATTCTATATCATGGTTGCCTATTTCCTTATAATATTCTGCTAATTTATTTAAGGTATCTATCTTAATTAATGGTGTTGTATCAGCGGAAATGATATTTATTATTCTATCTGAAAAGTTATGGATATCAATTGCAACTTCACAATCATGTAAGTAAGGAGTTTCTAATCTCAACAGTGCCTTTTCAATTTCAACATCAGAACAAGGAAGATAGATAAATTCATTTGTACCTTTTGCTGTCAGCTGTATTGTTGCCACAGTTTCTTTCCAATGATATGGTGGAAACTGCTTGCCATTATATATTTGCTCCGGCACATTTGAATTTATATATAAGACTCCATAAGGAGTAATTCTAGAATTAGGATTGTTTTTTATCACTCCCATAGCAAAAGATTCACCGTCAAGTTCATCTAATTCTTTTACTGTTGCTGCTTGCTTTTCTGATAGATATATATCTTTGCCTACAGTTTCCAGATTATTAAAATCACTTACAAGACTATAGCAATAAGTATTAAAACTTAGATTGATTAATTCTGCTATTGTCTCAGGATTTTCTGCAAAGGCAGAAGCTAAAAATACTTTTCTTTCCTTTGTGTCGAAACTATCCATCCTCTTAAATAGAAAGTTTAGTTCATCGATATTGCACTCTTTACCTTTTAGAACTTCATTGATATCTGGATCATAAACTACTTCTTCAATATAGCAGTTGGGAGCAATTGAAGTTTCAAGCTCCAGCTGATTATATACATTGGATATTTCACTTTCCCCATAAGGGAAATTAAACATAATTGACTCATCTTCTTTTCTGTCGATTCTTTTTAATCTAATTAGCATATCTCTCCTCCATCCTATTTTTTAATTGAAAATACATTTGCACCATACTTTGCAATTAATGATGCGTTAATTATTATCTTAAATGCAGTATCATCAATAAGTTCTTTATCTGCTATTTCACTGATTCTTATATATTCTTTACCTGACCATATAGTTTTTGCTGTTTGGTAAAGGGCATAGCCTTCTGTACTAATTTTTCTAAGATGTATATTGGAAAAATCAAAGCCATTTAAACAGACCGCATGCTCCGAGATATTCCATAATACTTCATCAGCAGTTAGGAGAAATATTACAGCAAGGTAGCTTGGCGATCCATCCTCTATATCAATATCTTGTTTCTGAATTAAATGATAAAATCTTCCCTTGTGGTTATGATTTAAAAATAGTTCTCCAGCAAATCTATTACTAAGTAATTTCAATCTTTCTTTTAGAGCATAGTTTTTTATACTTCCAAAGCAATCTCTTATCAGATCCGTATATCCAATTTCATCTGCCTCTAGTTTTTCTTTGAAACAAAAGCAGTCATTAGGGTTACCTCTGCTTTTAACCTTTGCTACACAACCATTACAAATACTAATTCCTCCTTCACAATTAAAGTGATTATTAATGACTATTCCACTTCTTCTTTGAGGAAAATTAGGTGCCAGCATCATTAGCTGCTCTATTCCTTCTAAGGATGTTCCATACATAAAATATCTTGACATTGTTCTCAGTCCTTTCTATTGGTTTATTGAAATAAAAAAGAGGCGAAGACTATCGATCATAAGTTGACCGAAGACTTCGCCTCTTAGAATTGCTATATTTAGTTTTAGATTTTATATAAAACAAAAGCACCAAGAATTTTATCTCAGTGCTGTTGAAGTTTTTACATGTTATTGTTAGTATAAAAGATATGTTCATTTTCTGCTAATGGAATGTTACACTCTTAATCAGCGATTAAAAAATATTTTTTGTACTGTTATAGCTTCTTTACATTCAAAGCTCTAAAAGCATTTAATACTGCAATGATAGTTACACCTACATCTGCAAATATAGCTGCCCACATAGTAGCTATTCCAAAAGCACTCAAAATAAGAACAATTATCTTTATTCCAATTGCAAATACTATGTTTTGATTTGCAATTTTTAATGTCTTTTTAGAAATCTTCATTGCAGTAGCAATTTTCGATGGCTCATCAGTCATAATTACAATATCAGCAGCTTCAATGGCTGCATCAGAACCTAAACCACCCATTGCTATTCCAATATCTGCACGAGCTAATACAGGTGCATCATTGATTCCGTCACCGACAAAGGCGAGTTTACCTTTTGTGGATTTTTGTGAAAATAATTCTTCTAGTTTTTCAACTTTGTCTGCTGGCAATAGTTCTGCATAAACCTTATCAAGACCAAGCTCTTTAGCAACTTTTGAACCAACACTTTTATTATCACCTGTCAACATAACTGTTTGCTTAATATTAGCTGCCTTAAGTTCCTTGATTGCTTGTGCTGAATCTTCCTTTACCTCATCGGCAATTACAATGTAACCTATATATTTATTATTAACAGCAACATGTACAGCAGTACCGATCAGCTCTCCCTTGAAATAAGGGATATCCATCATTTTCATAAGTTTGATATTTCCTGCCATAACCTTTTTGCCATCTACTGTTGCAATAACACCATGACCTGATATCTCTTCTACATCTGAAATACGTCCATTGTCTATTTCTTTGCCATATGCACGTTTCAGTGAAAGTGAAATCGGATGATTGGAATAGCTCTCCACATATGCAGTTAATTCAAGTAGCTCTTCTTTGGAAACTCCTTCTGGATGAATTTCCTGTACATTAAATACACCTTTCGTTAGTGTACCTGTTTTATCAAAAACAACAATCTCTGTTTGAGCCAATGCTTCAAGGTAGTTACTACCTTTAACTAAAATACCTTTTTTTGAGGCTCCACCTATTCCACCGAAGAAACTCAAAGGAATTGAAATAACTAAAGCACACGGACAGGATACCACAAGGAATGCTAGTGCTCTATATATCCAATCACTAAAAGTCGCCCCGTCTATAACAAGAGGCGGTATAATAGCTAGAAAAACTGCAATTATAACCACAACTGGTGTATAATATCTCGCAAACTTAGTAATAAATTGTTCTGAATTGGATTTTTTACTACTTGCATTTTCAACTAAATCAAGAATTTTGCTTACAGTAGATTCTCCAAATTCCTTGGTAACCTCTGCTGTAATAACTCCATTAATATTGATGCAACCACTCAGGATATCACTTCCTACTTCTACTTCACGAGGAACAGATTCACCAGTAAGTGCCGATGTGTCAATCATTGAACTTCCCTCTATTACCTTGCCATCAAGAGGAATTTTTTCTCCTGCTTTAATTACAATAATATCTCCAATTTGTACTTCATCTGGGTCAACTTTGACAAGTTCATCGCCTTTTTTAACATTTGCATAATCTGGTCGAATATCCATAAGGCTTGCAATTGACTTTCTCGACTTGCCAACTGCATAGCTTTGAAACAGTTCTCCAACTTGATAAAACAGCATAACTGCAACACCTTCAGGATACTCACCAATAAAAAATGCACCAATTGTTGCAATACTCATTAAAAAGTTTTCATCGAAAACTTGACCTTTAAAAATATTTTTTACAGCTCTTTTTACAACATCTCCACCTACAATAATGTAACTTATTATAAAGAGAGCAATCTGTAACCATTCATTATTTAAATTAAGCAATACTGCTGTAGCTAACAAGGCTGCACCAATAATTATTCGCCATAGTCGTTTTGTCATACTAAATAGCCTCCTTTAAGCCTTTTTCATAGTTGTATCGGGTTCAATTTTTTTAACTATTTTTTCGGCCTCTGCTATTATTGTTGGCATTTTTTCATCCTCACCATCAATAACGAGTTTTGTGGTCATAAAGTTAACAGTAGCTTCTTTCACTCCATCAAGCTCATTAATAGCCTTTTCCATTTTTGCCGCGCAATTTGCACAATCTAAACCTTCAAGTATAAATTTCTTTTTCATTATTAAATCCTCCTAAATATTATTTGTAATTTTATTTTGAATACTACAAGTCTTTTTCAAATTTTCTTGAAGCATTGCTCATTTGAAATGAAGACTTAAATATCTGCCCAAATATCTTCAAAAAATATTCTATTCTACCGCATTACTACTTCTCGTTGATATGAATTAGACCTTGGTCAAATATTTCTCTTACATGATCGTCAACTAACGAATAATATACTACTTTGCCTTCTTTTCTGTTTTTTACTAAATTAGCTTGTTTTAAGACTCTCAGCTGATGGGAAATTGCTGATTGTGTCATGTTAAGTAATACAGCGATATCACAAACACACATTTCAGATTCATGTAAAGCCCATAGTATCCTGATTCGTGTTGAATCTCCAAATACTTTAAATAATTCTGCTAAATCGTAAAGGCTTTCTTCTTGAGGCATTTTATCTCTAACTTGATTTACAATATCCTCATGAATTACATTGCAGTCACATCTTTCAATTGAATTAAATTTTTCAGTCATATTATCACCTCTTTTTAAATCATTTCATCTGAATACTTGAGCAAACATTCATGCGTTGTGTATTTATTATATTATTGTTTTTCTCATATGTCAATAGTTATATGAGCATTTATTCAAGTGTTTTTTAAATATGTTTCTGAAATATTCCATAGTACTTCATCAGCAGTTAGGAGAAATATTACTGCAAGGTAGCTTTGCAATCCATCCTCTATATCAATATCTTGTTTCTGAATTGAATGATAAAATCTTCCCTCGTGGTTATGATTTAAAAATAGTTCGCCAGAAAATTTGCTACTTTTAATACCTCCTTCACAATTAAAATGATTATTAATGACTATTCCACTTCTTCTTTGAGGAAAATTAGGTGCCAGCATCATCAGCTACTCTATCCCTCCCAGTGATGTACCATACATGAAATATCTTGACATTGTTCTCAGTCCATTTTTCTATTAGTTTTTGAAATAAAAAAGAGACGAAGCCTATCGATCATAAGTTGACCGAAGACTTCGCCTCTTAGAATTTCTATATTTAGTTTTGGATTTATAGAAAAAATATTAATTTTGTTACAGTTCTAACTTTATAAAGCAACTTAATACAAAGAAATTATTTCATGGATAATCCCTTATCTATTGCATCCTGAATTATTTTATGGCAGCACTTACCTAATGGATTTTTCTTCTGACATTGTGAATTTCCCATTGCACCCGTAATCTTTAGAACCTCTTTCATATTATTAGCACCATCTTTTATGACAGCATTTATAACTTGTTCCTCCGTTACTTTACTACAGTAGCACGCATATTTAGGATTAGCGTCTTTCTTAAACCATATAGGCACTTTTAATTGTTGTTTATTAAATTTGATATTAGATTTTGTATTGTAGTAAGTAATATCACATTCCTCACTCATACACAAAAAATAATCGTTGTCGCTAACTTGCTCCGTTAGCTCGTTGAGTACCATATGATTTACTGTAATATTTTTTACAAGAGTTCCTTGTTTTTCACATACAGGGCATAGATTATTTTTTTTTGCTATGGTTATAGATTCTGATTCATTTCCACAGCAAGACATATTTGGATTATTGCCTTCTTCTTTTTCAATCATTGATTGTCTTCCTCCTTTACTTATTCAGCACAACAGCTAAGTTTTTTCATATCCCTATCAAAGGATTGCGCAACAAGTTTTATTGCTTCTGACATAGTAGGGTATACGTGTATAGTATTTGATATATCAGTGCTTGTGAGATTAAATTGTAATGCTAAGGTTGCCTCTTGGATAATATCTGCCGCTAACTCACCTATAACATGAACCCCCAGAATCTTTTTAGTATCTTTGTCAATAATCATCTTTACAAAGCCTTGAGTATTTCTAATTGCAGCTGCTTTTGGGACTAATCCCATATCTAAAGTCCTACTATTAACTTTTAATCCTAACTCTATAGCTTCAGATTCCTTAAGTCCTACAGATGCCACTTGAGGGCTAGTAAATATTGCATGAGGAACTGCTTTATAGTTA
The DNA here is from genome assembly GCA_016278615.1 of Clostridia bacterium. Lineage (GTDB taxonomy): Bacteria > Bacillota > Clostridia > Peptostreptococcales > JAAYPU01 > Soudan-22. The sequence goes on from JADQBM010000001.1 coordinate 8,754, forward strand.
GGCTTTCTTATATTGTTCTGAGTAGCATTTTCACCCGCTACTGAACCTTCATGGGCATTTACCGTAACAAGCATATAGTTTCCAATAACATCACCAGCCGCATAAACATTAGGATTTGATGTTTGTAAATATTCATTAATTTTTATAAAACCTTTTTCATCTACTATTACTCCTGCCTTTTCCAGCCCCATGTTATCAGAGTTTGGAGTTCTCCCTGTGGCTATTAGTAATTGGTCACCTTCAAAAGTCTGTTCATTCCCGTCTTTTATAACAGTTACATACTTTCTATTATTTTCTTCATACACTTTTTGAAATGAAATATCTGTCACAATATTTATTCCATGGTTTTTTAGTGCTTTTTCTAAGGCATCAGAAATTTCAGGCTCTTCATTTTTAACTATTCTTCCGCTTCTTTGTAGAATTGTAACCTTTGAACCAAACATAGAAAACATTTGAGCAAACTCAACAGCGATCCAGCCACCACCTATAATAATTAATTTTTCAGGTAACTTATCTAACTCCATAATTTCAATATTGGTTAAGTATTTTACACATCCTAAGCCATCAATCTTAGCAATAGAAGACCTAGAACCAGTTGTAATTATATATTTAGAAGCCTTATACTGTTCTTCATTTATCTGTATGGTATCTTGATTAATAAATTCAGCCTTACCTTTAAGTAAGGTAATATTTTTATCATTTTCATAAATATCGATATATTTTTCTTTTCTTAGCTCTGCTAGAAGATTATCTTTTTGCATAATAATCTCTTTAAAATCTAAACTCACTTGTTTCATATTGATGCCCTCAAAAGGGTTCTCTTGTCCAAAATGATATATTTCTGCTGCTCTTAGCAAGTTCTTGGTAGGCACACATCCTACATTTAAACATGTTCCTCCAATTACTCCACTTTCAACAACTGCAACCTTTTTATTAAACTGAGAAGCCTTAATTGCTGCGGCAAATCCTGCCGAGCCACCTCCAATAATAATTAAATCAAAGTCTTTTGCATTTTCGCTCATTTCATCCCTCCTTGTTTTCGGTATACTTTTCATTTTTTAATATTTCACAAGTACATATTTTATCCGTATTTCCGTCAGCTATAGATTGACCTAATTTAACAAGTGCTATCACTCTTTCATCTGAAATAGAGTAGTAAATATTCTTTCCATCCTTTGACGATTTCACATAGTTGCACCATTTCAAGCATTTTAACTGCATTGAAATAAGACTTTGAGAACACCCAATATCCTCTGTTAATTCTCCCACATTTTTAGGACCATCTATTAAGGAAAGTATAATTCTATATCTTGTAGGATTTGATAATCCATGAAAGAATTTAGTATATACTTCAATTTGTTCATCACTAATTTGCATACTTTACCTCCTAAATAAAACATGATGTATAATTAGCCCAACTAAAGCTATTGTCATACTCCACACAATTGTTCTAGTATTTTTTGAAACATTATCGTTTCTTACAATAAAGTAAAATTCATCCTTAATAAGAATAAACATATCAATATATATTGATATGTTTATTCTACCACAATATGAACATGAGTACAATAGAATTTAGCAGCATAGATTCTATCAACTATACATAATTTTCTACTGACGTACATTATATAAAGTTTCCTCCAGCCCATCAGATTATTATTCCATGTTTCCATACTTGTTTTCCTATTTTTTCCCTATCATCACTCAATTTATCTAATGTCATCTATATTTTTGCCTATTTTTAAGGGTCAAAAAACGGTGTTTTTTTGCTCTTTATTCGCTCAAAAACTGTCCTCAAACCACTATATGTTGTGGTTGAACTCTATTATTTCTTCTTCGAGCCACAATACGTCATCAGAATTATACTCTCAACGTGCATCGTCCCCCCAAACATATCCACCGGCTGAACTTCCTTAGTCTTGTACCCATTTTCCTCAAGATATTTCAAATCTCTTGCTAAAGTAGAGGGGTTGCAGGAGATGTAGACGATTCGTTCTGGTTTCATTTCTACCATGGTCTTAAGGAGTCTCTCATCGCAGCCTTTTCTTGGAGGGTCTACCACTACCACGTCTGCTCTTTCTCCCTGTTTGTAAAGTTGGGGAACTACTTCTTCTGCTTTACCGTGATAGAACTCTGTATTTGTGATTTTATTTAATTCTGCATTTTTTATAGCATCCTTTATTGCAGATGGAGCCATTTCAACACCTATGACCTTCTTTGATTGTTTGGCTAAAAACAAAGAGATGGTTCCGATACCACTATACAAATCAAACACGGTTTCAGTTCCTTTTAGATCTGCATATTCCAGTGCTTTTGAATATAATTTTTCCATTTGTATGGGGTTGATCTGATAGAAGGACAGAGGCGATATATAAAATTGAACGTCCTTCAGACTGTCTATTATGTAGCCTTTGCCATATAAAGTAATAGATTTTTCCCCCAACACTGACGGATTCTTGCCAGTATTGATGTTTTGTATGATTGTGGTGACTTCTGGCATTTTCTCTATGATTTCTTGGATTATGATTTCTTTATCTGGGAATGCTTTTTTATTGGTCACAAGGATGAGCATAATTTCATGCGTATGCCAGCCCACCTTCGTAACAATATGCCTCAGTAATCCTTTGCCTGTTTTCTCATCATAAACAGTCATTCCCAATTCATCTATGATTTGTTTCATATCCGAAACGATTTTATCATTGATTTTATGTTGCAAGATACAACTTTCACATTCAACAATTTCATGGCTCTTTTTTTGGTAAAAGCCTATGACTGCTTTTCCATTTTTTTGTCCTACAGGAAACTGAGCTTTGTTTCTGTATCTAAAGGGTGTTTCCATTCCAATAACGTCATTAACCGATATACTTGAAATGCCGCCAATTCTTTCAAGATTATCAACGACCATTTTTTTCTTAAGCTTTAGCTGCTCCTCATATTTTATATTTTGCAGTTGGCACCCTCCGCATAAATCTGATACGGAGCACTCTGATTCTACCCGATGAGGAGAATGCTCAATAAACTCTATAATTTTTCCAAAACCATAACTCTTTTTTAATTCTACTATTTTTACTTGGACAGTATCTCCTACAACAGCGCCCTCTACAAATACTGTAAAGCCGTCAATCTTTCCAATTCCTGCCCCTGTATGACCCATATCGTCTATATGCAATTCACTTATATCCCCAATTTTTATTTCTTTCATTTCTTTCTCCTAACATTTTTAAAGTATTAAGTATAAGTAGACTCCTTTGGAGTAGGTTAAGTTTACTTAACTTAAACTTAAACTTATCCTTAATACTTCTATTTTTTAAATCTTAACGTCCCCTTGTCTTCTTTGTCTCTTAAAGAATTTAACAGTTTCATGAGCCATTAAGAAGACTACAGAAGCGCCTACGACATAGACCCAATCCATTACATTAAGGGGTCCGAATCCAATAAAGCTGCTGAAAAAAGGTACATAAATAACTGCAATAATAAGACCTAATGATATGGCAATGGAAATCAAAATCTTACTATTTGTAAAGAGTGTCTTGCTAAAAAAGCTCTCGTAAGTATATCGTCTGGATAAAATATTAATAAACTGACAAAAAGCAATAGTCGCATAGGTTACTGTTGTTGCTTGACTGTATAGTGAATGGGTATTTGTTAATTCTATCCCATTCCTTGATGCAAAAAGACCAAAGTTCACGAAAGCTAAAAACCCCATAAAAATCCCTAAGAAAAGAACTTCTATGGTACGGCTTTTGTTTAATATATGGTCGTCTTGGCTTCTTGGAGGTGAAGTCATAATATCCTTAGACGCTGGATCAAAAGTTAAAGCTGTAAGGGGTAAAATTTCCGCAATTAAGTCAATGGATAAGATTTGTATGGCTAAAATGGGAATGGGCCAATCAAAGAATGCCACACCAAGAAGCCCCATTAAGACCACAGCTAATTCTGCTGCATTGGTAGTCATGGATGCCAATATGGTCTTTTTTAAATTATTATAAATGACTCTTCCTTCTCGAATGGCATAAACCAAAGTGGTATAACTATCATCCAATATAACCAGTTCTGCTGCTTCTTTTGATACATCGGTTCCAATGCCTCCCATAGCAACACCTATGTGAGCGCTCTTTAAAGCCGGAGCATCATTGACCCCATCTCCTGTTACCGCCACAATCATATCTTGTTCTTTTAAGTTTTTAACAATACGCAATTTATTTTCAGGTGAAACTCTTGAAAAGATTAGAGATTCACTTTTCCCCATGATTTCCTTTAACTTTTCATCTGATAAATTATCTAGTTCCTTGCCTGTAATGACTTCAACGGCATCCCCATTGTTTGACAAAGATATCTGATCTCCTATTGCCTGAGCAGTAATGGCATGATCTCCTGTCATAATAAAGGTTCTAATATGTGCTTCATGTGCCTTTTCAATGGCTTCGCGCACCCCTTCCTTTGGAGGATCGCTCATCACCATAAGACCTAAAAAGATAACATCCTTTTCCAGCTCTTCCATGACATAGTCGGTTTCATCTTCATTTAACTGTCTATACGCAAAGGCCAATACGCGCATGGCTTTTTTAGAATATTGGATGTTTAACTCTTCCAGCTTTTTCTTGTCTTCTTCCGTTATAGTCACAGGCTGCCCATCTTTATAGATGTGTTTACTAATAGATAAAATGCTATCCATGGCACCTTTCATGGTCAGAAATTTCCGTTCATCAAATTGTCGAATAGAGCTCATTCGCTTTCTGACGGAATCAAAGCTGAATTCGTGAATTTCAGGATTTTCTTCATTTTCATTAGGGGAGCGTATGCCTAATTTTGTAGAGGCTGTAATCAGTGCCGCCTCCGTTGGATCCCCGATAGCATACCAGCTGGAATGGTTGTCATCTGGTTTATGGATTTCTGCATTGGATGCCATTGTTGCTGCATCCATTATTATCTCTATTTTTTTTATCTGCTCTTTTGTAAGCTCCTTTTTATTTTTGTCAATGATACTTCCTTTAGGTTCATAACCAATGCCTGTTAACTCAAATTCTTCTCCATCAAACCAAAGATATTTAACTGTCATTTCATTCTTTGTCAATGTCCCTGTTTTATCTGTTGCAATAACATTCGTAGACCCCAAAGTTTCAACAGAAGATAATTTTTTAATAACCGCATTCTTTTTTGCTAGTCTGGCTACACCATTAGATAAAGCAACTGTCACTTGCATAGGTAATGCCTGAGGCACAACCGCAACAGAAATACCCAATCCGTAAAGCAAAGCGAAGTTTATGCCAAGCCCTTGTTGTATACTAACGCCAAAAAGAACAGCTCCAATTATGACTGCGAATATAGCGATACGATTGGCAAAGGCCTGCATTTCTAATTGAAGAGGAGATCTGGATGTTTTCTCTTCCTGTGTCATTCCGGCGATTCTACCTAACTCTGTTTCCATTCCCGTCGCCACCACAATGCCTTTGGCATTACCAGTGGCCACTGTTGTGCCTAAATAGGCCATATTTCCTCTATCTGCTAATCCAACGTCTTCTTCAATAGGGTTGGAATGTTTTTCCTGAGGCATGGATTCCCCTGTCAATGAGAAATCATTGGTTTTAAAATTAAATGCCTCAATGATTCGAATATCTGCCGGTACTTTATCTCCTTCTTCAAGATAAATCACATCTCCAGGAACCAGCTCTAATTGGCTAATTTCTTGCAATTCTTTGTTTCTAAAAGCCTTTGATGGAGACTGAACCAGCTTCTTCAAAGAATCCATTATATTCTCTGCTTTATTCTCTTGTATGTACCCAATAACCGCATTGATTACAACGATAATCATCATAATAATGGCATCATTTGTATTTCCAATAAGTAAAGACATCCCTGCAGCAACAATTAAAACGATGACTAGAACATCTTTTAACTGCATTAAAAATCTTAGCCATTTTGGCGTTTTAGATTTCATTTTTAGTTCATTTTTCCCATATTTTAGAATTCTTTCATCCGCTTCTTGCTGACTTAACCCTTTCACATCTATTTTCAAAGTATCCAAGATTTCATTTATATGCATTCGGTAATATTGAGTTGACATCTACATGTAATCTCCTTCCAGTTTTTCTCAAGTATCTTTATTATATCTAATAATCTATTTTAATCAAATTTGTTTTTTGATTCAAATCAACGCCACCCTTATTCTAGTACAGCGTTCTCTAAATACCTACGCATTCCTATGGTCTGTTTTACGATTATACTGCGTCAAAGAAACTTGACGTAGAGCCTACTACGCCTGCGTTTCTTTTTCTTGCCTAATCAAAAAAACAACCTCATAGTAGTACCCAGTTATTTAGAGAACGATGTACTAGGTGACGTTGTTTTTAAATCTCATTTAATGACGCGTAATGACGCGATGATTTTTCCTTTTGAAGTCTTTCTCAAACTCTTCTACCCCTTCTTTTAATAAGGTTATCATATAGGCCATGGTGAACTCGCCTCCACAAGCAGTTGCGATAAACCCAGATTCCATAATTTCTTCTTTTGTTGCACCTGCTTCTAAAGCTTTGTAAGTATGATAAACAACACTATACTCACAACGTGCATAGGTTGAAATTGCAATACTAATAAGTTCTTTCGTCTTTATATCCAAATGCTTTGTTTTACGCATTTCTTCGGACATGTTTACAAAACCAATAGTCTCTTTATTGTAATCCTTTGCCAAATCATCTATTCCATCTGTAAAAGATTTTAACATATCTCGAACAACTGTATTCATTTATAAACCTCCCTTATCATCTTTTTTAGTTTTGACGTAAAGGAGGATTTTTATGTAATCTACTTACAGTCCTTAAGGGCAGTCCACAATGCAGGTTGAACTGTTTTGAGCTTTATAGGCTTTAGATGCAAGTTGGTTATGGCATGTTTTGTCATACCTGTTACTAAAAGTTCATCCGTACTTTTTCGAAAAACTTCATAATACAAAATGACGCTTGCCCCTTTTAATTCTTGAACAGAGGCTTTAATAACGATTTCATCATCATAGATCGCCCCTTTTTTGAATTTTGCATTGCATTCTACTACAGGTAACATGATGCCTTCTTTTTCCAATCTTTCATAAGGATATCCCAGCGCCCTTAAATATTCTGTTCGCCCAATTTCGAACCATACAAAATAGTTGGAATGATAGACGACACCCATCTTATCTGTTTCCTGATATCGAACTCTTAATTCTGCATTATTAACAAACATATATATCTCTCCTTACTAAAATACTTCCATCAATTGTTCTTTAATAATCTACATCATTATATCAAAATAATAAAATAAGAGATAGAGGAACTCTATCTCTTATATCCAAATAAGCTCTTTATAGAAAATTGGGGAGAAATCATATTTTCATAAGAACTTTAAGTATTTGTCATCTTAAATTGAAAAGTGTATCGTAGTAATTTTTTCTATATTTTTATTATTATTAATCCATAAACCTTGGTTGGCCAGTATGAGCTGACAAACCTCCATCGACAGGTATGTTAGTGCCTGTGATAAATGATGCCATGTCTGAGGCCAGAAAAAGAATCACTTTTGCAACCTCAATAGGTTCTCCTATTCTGCCTATCGGATAGGTTTTTGTAAACATTTTTTCACATTTTTCTTTGCCGATTGCATCGGCACAAGCATGATACATTGGCGTTCTAATGGAACCGGGGCACACCGCATTGATACGAATATTATCCTTAGCATAGTCCAATGCCATTGATTTGGTCATATTAGAAACAGCACCCTTTGAGGTGTTGTATGCACAGCAGTCATAATCACCATATAGTCCTGAGACGGATGATGTATTAATAATACTACCTCTTTGTTTTTCAATCATTTGTGGAATGAAATATTTTGATGTATGATATATGCCATTTTGATTTACATTTATCACTTGATTCCAATCTTCAGTAGTTGTTTCATGTAGTTTTGACCCCAATAGTATACCCGCATTGTTCACCAATACATCACAGCCCCCACTATTCTCAATTACTTTTGCAAGTTCTTGCACTTCCGTTTCATTGAAGATGTCACATCGTATAAAAATGACATTGTCCTTATATTTTTTCTTCAAAGCCGTTTCTTCAGTCTTTCCTTTAACCTCATCTCTTCCGGAAAAAAAGACTTTGGCTCCTGCTTCCAAGAAAAGTTCTACTGTAGCTCTTCCGATGCCTGAAGTTCCTCCAATAATGACAACGTTTTGATTGTTAAACTGTATATTCAACTCATACACCTCCTGTATATCTAATAATTTCTAATTTATGACTGTACTCGTCAATGTCTTTACTCAGTCTTTGAGTAAAAGAAGCACCTATTGAAGAGGTGCTTCCAACACAATATATAAATAGGAGAGAGAATTACACTACCACTGAATATCCAATTTTTCTAGCAATTTCTTTTTTGGAATACCATACTCATTCCAATTTCTAATTTCATAGTACTCATCCATCATGCCATCCACATCAGCAATATTTGTACTTGCTCCACCAGACCCTCTTCTCTTTCTCATCTTTGGTGGCAATATATCATCTTTTCTTGATTGTCCATGATTTACCATGTACATTCTTTTAAGGTTAAAAATCCTTTCACCAGCTTCTAATAATTCTTGCCCTGTCATCTCCCAACCCGTTACCATGTTGATCCATGATACGACGTTTTCCCAAGTTTTATCACCTAATCCAAAAATGATAAATTTGCAACAAGTTAATGAATCAAATACTGCCATAACATCTTGGTTTGTCTTTATGAATTCAGGTTTACCTTCTGTGGAAAATCTATCCATCTTTCTAGCTTTACCATATCCAAAACCACCAAATTCTCCACCTACTTCAAAATCATGTGAAAATGAATTTAGATGGCAAGCACCTCTCGTACTGGTTGCATATTGTAAGCCTGTACTATCAGCTGCTCTTGGATCGTGGGCAGGAAATTCCATGCCTCTAACATGTACTGCAAATTCAGGAGCTATTCCACCTAAGTGTTCAGAAGCTCTCTTTGTTCCTTCAGCTAATATGTCGCCAAAATCTTCTCTAAATGCTATCTTTTTTATGAGGGCAATCATATCATCAGGATTACCAAATCTCGCTTCTGTACCACCTAACATTTCTTTTGTAATAATACCATTTTCATAAGCTTCCATTGTAAATGAAATAATGTTGCCTGTACCAATTGTATCCAATCCATATCTATTACATAATTCGTTGCCCAGTGCAATAGCTTCTAAATTATCTATACAGCAATTAGCGCCCAATAGACCCACTGTTTCATATTCTGGTCCAGCGCCTTTAACGCACTTGTATTTTCCCTCTTTTACTTCTATCGTTCTTCCACACCCTATGACACATTGTGCGCAGTTGTACGGTTTAACCAATATTGTTTCTGCCATTTTTTGACCTGTAATGTTCTCTATATTAAAACTTCCACCGGACCAATTTCTTACAGGTAGATCTCCCACTGCTTCTACTGTAGATACACCGCAAGTTGTTCCATAGTTTCCCAAGTAGTCTTTTGTATTATTTCTTATTTCCGGCGCCCACTTTTTAATAGAAGCTTTTAACTCCTCTTCGTTTACTACAGGTGGTTTCATTGTTCCTTGTACTACTATTGCTTTTAACTTTTTAGAACCCATTACAGTACCAACACCGCATCTTGCCGAAGTTCTTCCTTCATAACCATCATTCATAATTGCTGCTACTTTTGATAGGTTCTCTCCGCCTTGACCTATTGATGCTGTTACTGCTTTTTTCCCATGTTTTTCTCTTAGTATATCGTCTACTTCATAAGTGTCCTTACCCCATAGTTCTGCAGCGTCTAATATTTCTACTTCTCCATTATTAATGCTCAGATAGACGGGTATCTCTGACTTTCCCTTAAATACGATTCCATCATAACCTGCTTTTTTTAAATTTGCTCCCCAGGTTCCTCCTGAGTTCGCTTCACCGTAAAGACCAGTCAACGGTGACTTTGTTACAACCTGATGTCTCCCAAAGTTAGGAACTTTTGTTCCTACCAAAGGACCTGCCATAAAAATAAGTAGGTTCTCTGGGCCTAATGGATCTGTTTTTGTATCTGTTTCGTCATATAATATTTTTGCACCTAGTCCACTTCCTCCTAAGTACTGTCTCAAAATTTTCTCTTCAAATGTTTGATAACTTATTTCTTTTGTAGTTAAGTCTACTCTAACTACTTTTCCCATATAACCGCCTAACATTTTATTCCTCCCCTTTATTATCCTCCGCATATTGGAAATAACAGTTTTAATCTACTATTCTTTTTTATTAATTCATGATCTTTTACGAGGTTGTCATTAAGTATATAAAGAGCTTTTAATTTATTGTCTATAATAATCTTCCTATCAGTAAATATAGCTTCGATTTCTATATTATCCTTTAAGAAGTTGTCCATTAACTGTTTTATAGTAATTTCCTCTAAATTGCAGTTAATGATTTGTTCATCTTTTTTTATTATTTCTTTATATGGGCTTGTTAACTGTAAGATAATTTCCATAATTTCTCCTTGTTAGTTTAGATATTGAATAACCTTGTGCCCATATATCAACATTTAAAGCTCGAAATTTTCTAAATAAATTTTAGTTTATACAACAACTTATTCACATTTCTGGTTTTTTCTAGCTATTACTTTCTCTACTTTACTAGCTATATGAACACCAGATAGCTCAAATCTTTCTTTTAAATATTCTAGTGACCCTACTTCCCCAAAGATATCTTGAACGCCTATTCTTTCCATTGATACGGGTGTATTTTCACATAATACTTCTGCCACTGCACTTCCAAGTCCATTAATTATGTTGTGATTTTCTGCAGTTACGATTGCACCAGTTTCTTTTGCCGCCTTAATGATTGATTCTTTGTCTATTGGTTTTATCGTAAACATATCTAAAACCCTAACGCTTATTCCTTTTGTTTCTAAAATTTTTGCTGCATCTATTGCTTCTGCTACACATATGCCACAAGCTATTATTGTTGCGTCTGTTCCTTCTCTTATCTTTATTGCTTTTCCTATTTCAAATGATGAACCTACTTCATATACTTTTCGCACAAATTTTCTAACCAATCGAATGTAGTGCATTCCATATATGTCTGCTACTTGTTTTACTATATTATCTATGACTGTTGAATCTGCTGGTTCTATTACTGTCATTTCTGGAATACCTCTCATGATACCTAAATCTTCAAAAGGCATATGCGTTCCACCATTTAATGCTGCTGTTACGCCTGGGTCACTTCCTATTACTTTTACATTTTGCTTAGCATAAGCACAAGACATAAATATTTGATCACATACTCTTCTTGTTGCAAATACCCCAAAAGTATGTGCAAAAGGTATAAATCCTCTTACAGATAATCCTGCTGCTACACCTATCATATTTGCTTCTTGTACCCCTACATCAACTGTTCTCTCTGGAAATTCTGTTTGAAATGGCTTTGTACCCATTGCTGCCATTAAGTCAGAATCCAGCATAACTACCTTTTCATTTTCTCGGGCACACTCTTGTAAGGCTTTACAATATACTTTTCTCATTTCTACCGATTCTTGGTTGTTTTCTTTTGCTAATACAACGCTCATTTTTTCTCCCCACCCTTTATCTCTGCTAATTCTATTTCTAATTCTGATAATGCTTGATCTAGCTGTTCTTCGTTTATAGCCATACTGTGGGATCCAATCTTTCCTGCTGTTAAACAAGCTCCTTTTCCTTTAATTGTATTGAGAATTATAATTGAAGGCTTTTCATTTTGTGCTTTGGAATTATGAATAGCTCGAGATATTTCTTGGACATTATGTCCATCTATTTCTTGACTGTACCATCCAAACTCACTAAACTTAGCTCCTATATCTGTCAAATCACATACTTCGTGAATATAGCCATCGATTTGACATTTGTTATAATCTACAAATGCTATTATCTTGGATAACTTTCTATGCCCCGCGAATAATGCAGCTTCCCAAACTTGACCCTCTTGAATTTCACCATCACCTAAGATTAAATAGGTATAGGCGTCAAGGCCTTTCATCTTGTTCCCCAGTGCGATGCCCATGGCAGAACTTGCACCTTGTCCTAATGAGCCTGTTGTCATATCTATACCTGGTGTTTTATTCATATCACAATGACTGGGCAAGTTTGTCCCTGGCTTATTGAGTGTCTTTAACATTTCTTTATCAAAATAACCCTTTAATGCTAATGCCGCATATACAGATGGTCCTGCATGACCTTTTGATACGACTAACCAGTCTCTTTCTTCCCACTTGGGATTTTGAGGGTCAATTTTCATTTCTCCATTATATAAAACAGCCAGAACATCCACTATTGATAATGATCCGCCTATATGTCCTGATCCTAAATTCGAAATCGCTTTAAATACTTCTTGTCTAATTGAATTTGCAAATATTCTCGTTTCTAATACCTTTTGGTTATTCAATTTTTGCCTCCCCTTTGCAGCATATATTAAAATCAACATCGAAAATCACATTGAAATTATCATTTTTTAAAATATAAGAATTATGATTGCTAAGACTGAGTTTTTTATAAAGTAGCCAAAATATCATATTTTGGCTACTTTTAAGTTTTTTTAGAATGCGGGTTCAGAAACATCAACGTTTTCAGCGTCTATTCTTTGTCCAGGAATAATGATAAATTCCTCAACTTCTTCACCATTTAAAATCTTCATAGCAGCATCAAATCCCTCGTAACCGGCTGGCTTATATAACCATGTAGCCATTAGTTCTCCAGCTTTGATGGCATCTAATTCTTCTTTTTGTCCATCTAATCCAACGACAGGCATTTCACCAAGTCTGCCCGCATCTTTTAGGGCTTGAATAACACCTAAAGCCATTTCACCATTACATGCATAAACAAAATCAATGGTTCCTTCTGGGTTAGCTTGCAGGATGTCTTGCATAACATTAAAAGCTTCAGGTCTTCTATATTCGCCAGCTACTTGTGCAATAATCTTGATATCTGGATAATCCGCTAATATTTCTTTAGCGCCACCAATTCTGTCTTCGGAAGTTTGATCTCCTGGAATGCCTTCAAGCATAACAATATTCCCTTTTGGCGCACCATTTCTATCCGTTAATACTTCCACAATATACTCACCAATGGTATGTCCTAAGTCCAAATTATCCATAGAAACCATAGTTACAGCTTCAGTCCCTGATATGGGTTTTCCAACAAACATAAATGGAATACCTTGTTCGTGTACTTCAGTAAGTTTTTGCTTTAAACCTTCTGCTTTAGATGCTTGAACCATTAACAAGTCAATTCCTTGTGAAAGCATGTCTTCAATACCCGCAACCTGCTTAACCACTGAATTCTGTCCGTCAGTTGCTATTACACTTACATTTGGATATTTAGACGCGGCATCCATAATTTGTTCTCTTTGAGTCACCATAAATGGATGATCTAGACCTTCTTGAGATAAACCGATTACAATTTGCTCCTCTTCAGTATCAGATGAGCTATCCTGTGAACCGCCACATCCAACCATAGATAGGATCAAAACACACATGAGTAAAATACTAATAATTTTTTTCATTTGTCTCCTCCAACTCTCATTTTTTTTATTTAAAGAATCTCAACACATAGATAAATCTTTTACATTGATTTTCTTTGAATAACATTAGATTAAAGAACTCCCTTAAGCCTATACACTCTTCTTATCATGCAAACCTTGAAGAACAGTTGCAACTACAATGATAAGGCCTTTAAATATCATTTGGGCATAAGATGGCACATTTATTAAGTTAAGAAGGTTGCTTAATATACCAATTACAAGTATGCCTATAACTGTACCAAATATAGTGCCCGAACCACCCTTTAGGCTTGTACCTCCTATAACGGCCGCCGCAATAGCATCCATTTCCATACCTGTACCTAATCGTGCTTCTCCTACATTTAAGTGTGTGGCCATGATAATTCCAGCAAAACCCGCTAGAAGTCCAGATAGACCATATATATAAATGGTTACTCTATCAACATTAATACCAGAAAGTTTACTGGCTTCTGGATTGCCTCCAATTGCATAAGTGTATCTTCCAAACGGTGTATATTTTAATATAATGGCGATAATGATTGCCACAGAAATGAACAATATCGCTTGAAAGGGTATAACACCAAAAACCTTTCCTTGTCCAATAAATCTTAGCATTTCTGGTGTTCCAATGATTGGGTGGCCTTTAGAGTAAGTCAACCCCAGTCCAGTGTAAATACTCATGGCACCAAGGGTAACAATGAATGGCTGCACCTTAAACTTTGTAATGACTGTCCCGTTTAATAAGCCAGCGCATAAACCAAAAATCAATGGTCCTACAAATGCGGCAACTATGCCATATTCTTTTAAACCAGCTACTAATAAAGCTCCACATGCTAGTATAGGTCCAACAGACAAGTCAATACCTCCTGTTAGAATAACAAGCGTCATACCAATACTAACAATTCCAATAATAGATATCTGACGTGCTATATTTAATAAGTTGCCTGGCTTCAAAAATACCGGAGTTATTAAGGAACATATAACAAACAGAACTAATAAAAGTAACAACATACCATATTTTTCAAAATAAGTCCCTAAATGCATGCTATTTTTCTTGTTATTGATTTCTTCCATTAATTACAACCTCCCATTGCATATTCTAATATTTTTTCTTCTGTCACTTCTTCGTGTGTGAGCTCTCCATTAATTCTACCTTCACGCATCACTAGAACTCTGTCACTCATGCCAATAATTTCTGGTAATTCTGAAGAAATCATTATTACAGCTGTTCCATTATTACTGAGTTCACGCATTAAGTTATATATCTCTACTTTTGCTCCAACGTCAATTCCTCTTGTTGGCTCATCTAGAATAATAATTCTACACTCTCTAGCTAACCATTTTCCTAGAACGACTTTTTGTTGATTTCCTCCACTTAGGTTAACTGCTTTAGCTTCCATGCTTGGAGTTGCAATCTTTAAACTTTTAATATATCGATTCGCAATTTCTTTTTCTTTGTATTTATTGACAAATGCTTTATTAGTAATACTTTTTAATAAAGAAATACATATGTTTTCTCTTATAGTTAGGCCCAGAATTAATCCTTGCGATTTCCTATCTTCTGTGACAAATCCAATACCTTGCTTCATTGCATCTATTGATTGATTGATGGTTACTTCTTTGCCATCAATCTTGATTACACCGCTATCAATTTTATCAGCACCAAAAATCGCCCGTGCTAATTCAGTTCGACCAGAACCAACAAGGCCAGCAATACCAAGCACTTCACCCTTATTAGCAGTAAAATTAATGTTATCTAGTACACCCTTGCGCGAAAGTCCCTTAACTTCTAAAATTGGCGTCTTATTAACACTTGATATGTCTGGATAGATTTCACTTAGTTCTCTACCAACCATCATTCTAATAAGACTGGATTCATCAATTTCATCAATATCTTTTGTTCCAATATACTCCCCATCTTTTAAAACAGTGACTCTATCAGCACACTCAAAGATTTCTGATAAGTGATGAGAAATAAATATTATTGTAACGCCTTTTTCCTTTAAACTACAAACAATTTCAAAAAGTGCATCGATTTCATTGTTGGTTAAAGATGCCGTAGGTTCATCCATTATGATAAAAGAGGCGTCCATAGATAGGGCCTTGGCTATTTCAATCATCTGTTGCTGAGCAACACTTAATTTCCTAACAGGAACTTCTAAATTTATTTTAATATTGAGACTTCTTAGTATTTCTTGTGATCGTTTTTTCATTTCTTTAAAGTTAACAAATTGTCCATTCTTTATTTCTCTACCAAGAAAAATATTTTCAACAGCATTCATATTTGGAACCAAATTTAATTCCTGATGAATAATAGCAATTCCTAAATCTTGTACATCATGAGGCGTTTTAGCTTTTAGAGGCTTCCCTTCAAAGAAAATCTCACCACTTGTTGGCGTAGACGCTCCGCTAAGCAGTTTAATCAAAGTAGATTTTCCAGCACCATTTTCGCCCATCAAAGCGTGTACTTCACCCTTCTTACAAGAAAATGTAACATTGTTTAAAGCTGTGACCCCAGGAAATTTTTTGGTTATATTTTTCATTACTAAAATATCTGACATCTAATTTCAACTCTTTTCTATAATAATTCTACGATAAGACCTTTGTTTTTAAATGCTTCAGCCCAATTCTTCATATCATATTCAGAAGGAGACTTAATCTCAGCTAAATCATAAATTAAACCAAGTTGATTATATTTTGCTTTTCCTAAACTGTGATACCCTAAAAGGTGTACAACACCATTGGGGTTATTCTCACTTATAAAGTTTGCAAGATTATTTAAATCTTTTTCATTGGTGTTGATTCCCGGAATTAAGGGTAATCTTGTAACAACATCTTTTAATTTAATTATTTTTTTATAATTATCTAAAATAGTCCTATTTTCAACGCCAGTATACTTTAAATGTGTATCATTATCTATTGACTTAAGATCAAATAATAATAAATCAGCTTCCTTTACTGCATCATAAAATATGTTCCAATTTACATATCCAGTGGTTTCTATTGCTACATTAAATCCATACTTTCTTATTTCAGGAATTAAATTTCTCAAAAACTCGGGTTGCATAACAGGTTCACCACCAGATATGGTTACGCCGCCATGTGATTTTTTATAAAAATGTGCATCTCTTTTTACTTTTTCTATAACTTCTTCTACTGTGTAAAACTGTCCGATTTTACTAATGGCTTGAGTGGAGCAAGTTTCTGAACATTCTAGACAGTTTACACACATATCCCAATCAATTTCTATCATGTTGTTAACATTTTTTATAGCATCTACTCTACAAGCTCCCACACAAGTATTGCAATTTATACACTTAGCTGAAGAATAGTTTATCTGGGTGTTATTTAGAAAAGCCTCAGGATTAGAACACCATTTACAATTCAATGGACAACCTTTTAGAAAAACAACTGTCCTTATTCCAGGGCCATCATGAATAGAAAATCTTTGAAAATTAAAAATCAATCCTTTTTTTTCTATGTTACTCAATTGATCACCTCATTGAATACGTGTAAAGCATAAACTGCCCCTGCTGTACTATTCATCAATTTAAAATTCTATCAAAAAGTACTCTGCTCTGTTCTAAGGATGATATCATCCTGTACACCTCTATCCAGTTCAGTAAAGAAGGCACTATATCCAGCAACTCTAATAATTAAACCCTTATGCTCTTGCGGGTTTTCTTGAGCAGCTCTTAATGTTTCAGAAGATACCACATTAAACTGAATATGCCATCCCCCCATGTCAAAGTATCCTAAGATGAGATCTAATAAACCTTCTTTACCTCTCTCATCTTTTAGAAGCGTTGGGGTAAACTTTTGATTTAAAATTGTTCCATTTGTAATGATTTTGTGATTTAGTTTTGATGCAGAACTTGCAATTGCAGTAGGTCCAAATTTATCAGTACCATGTTCAGGACCAATACCATCAGCTAAAGCACCTCTTTTTAATTTACCATTAGGAAGTGCACCCACGTGTTGACCTAGTGGAACATTTCCTGATACTGAATATATTCCCGGTCTGTATATACCGCCTCTTGTATTTTTATACTTGGATACTGTATCACAGTAAATTTGGGCGACTTCTGCCGCGATTTCATCCACATAATCTTCATCATTTCCCCACTTTGGAGCTTTGTTAATAAGTTGTTGTCTTAATATTTCTTTTCCATTAAAGTCATTTCTCATAGCATCTAATAATTCATGCATTGTAATAGACTTTTCTTCAAATATTAATTTTTTCAGTGCTGCCAAGGAATTTGCAACATCTGCAAAACCAACAGCTTGAGGGCCCGTATAGTTGTATCTTGCACCACCCGAAGTGACATCTAAACCTACTTCTATACAATCATCCAAAACCAGCGAGAAGTAAGGTAGGGGGAAATGTTTGGCGTGAATTTTTTCTATAATCTGTAGAGCAATTACCATGTGCTTAACATATGCTTCTACCTGAATTTTAAATGCTTTAATTACATCTTCAATGTTATTGAAGTTATTTGGATCACCTGTATTGGGGCCAATTTGTATTTCTTTTAGCTGACACACCCCGTCATTTAAAGCAAGTTCAAGTGCTTTTGCAATATTTGACATTGCCGCGTTTGTCATCCCATTACAATGTGGAGGCACTGCTTCAACACAACCAGAAATGCTATAGTCTCTAGCTTCTTCCAGTGGAACACCCGAAGACATTAAAACAGATATACCAACATCATCATTAAAGAATTCAGGCTTACTTCTACCACTACTTACCACGTCAACAGCCTTCTTTAAAAAATGCTTTGGACTTTTAGTGTGTACTCTTACTGCTAAGTTTGGTTGGGGTAATAAAGTATTTCTTTCTGCTTCCAGGCACATTAGTGATAACTCATTTGTAACGTCTTCCCCAGTAGCATCAATTCCACCTAGTACAAGATTTTCAGAAATAGAGAAACCAGCATAGTATTTTGCGCTTTCGTAACTGTAGGCTCTCATAATTTCTGTAAACTTTATCCACAAGCATTCCAATAGTTCTTGAACTTCTCCATCCACTATAGAACCTTCTTCAATACTTTTTTTGTAGTATGGATACATAAACTGATCAAATCTTCCAACAGAAACAGCTAAGCCGTTTTGCTCAATATATAACAACAAGTGAGAAAACCAGAAAGATTGAACCGCTTCTCTAAAATTTTCAGCAGGTTTTTCGGGAACATTATCGCAAATTTCTGCTATACTTAATAACTCTTTCTTCCAACGTTCATCTTCTTCTATACGGGCTAATTCTCTTGCCTTGGCAGCATATCTATGGGCAAAGCTGATAATGGCATCACTAATAATAAGCATAGAGCAATATAGCTCGTACTTTTCTGAACTATCTGGCTGAGTCATATCAAGATTGCTCAGTTTTACATTAATGTCTTCTTTTAACCCTGCGAATCCTTTTCCTAAAACTTTTTCGTAGTTAACGATAACGTGACCAATACTACCTGTCATATGAATATCTACAGAGAAAATTTGGTCTTGTAGCGTAACAAGCCGCTTTGTTTCTTCTGGTAATGCTTTTAAAACTAGAGATTTAGTATCTTTATTTTTCCAATATGGCAGAATATCTTCTAATAGCTCTTTTTTTATATTGTCTTTTACAATTAATCTATCTTGTTCTCTTTTTTCAAATAAATCAATTTCTTCCTCCAAATAAGTACTTTCTGTTTCAGGAAAAAGAGGAGCAACTCTAAGGCTACTTGCCTGCGCCCCAACAATTAACTGGTCTTTTTGAATAAAAATAGTCATTTCATTAAGAACTTTTGAAATTGTCTTCGCACGCTTAAGAACCATTGGATCGCCTTCGTTTTCCTGATAAGCTTTAGTAACCAATCTAGCTCTTTCAATACAAATTTCTGGTTTAACATCTAACAACTCATCGTTCAGTTTTATCGTTCTCCAATGTCTAACAGGGTTATTCATTCATACTCCTCCTTTAAAACACTTGTAACGTGTTTAACGTCAACAACATGCAAGATAACAACAGCTATATTCTTAGTAAAACCTTTAAATGTATTTGATCATTTATAGAAAAATTAATCGCTTCATTAACATCATCGATACTGTATTCATCTGTGATAATTTTCATTAAATCATCGTTTACCTGACCACTTTCAACAATACTTACAGCAGCTTTAAAATTCTCTAGGGAGTGAATCCGAACACCTTTTACATTTAATTCTCTTGAGAAAATCGTTCTTGTGTCTACTGGATAATTCCCAGTAGGAACCCCTACTATTATAATTTTCCCTCCAGTTTTAGTAATATCAGTCATCAACTTGGCACCAGGCGCAGAACCAGAAACTTCATAAACAGCATCAAAACCTTTTTTGTCAGTCATTTCTAATGCTTTTACCTCAACATCCTCATTTAATGGATTAAATACATCAAAGCCTAATTCTTTGATAAACTTTATTCTATTTTCATTCACTTCACTTAATGCAATTTTTGAAGCACCATTTAATCTAGCTAAAATAGCAATTAAAATTCCAATGGGGCCTCCTCCAATAACAAACGCAGTTTGGCCAATTAATAAATTGCTCTTTCTAATATCGTGAAGTGCTACCGCAATAGGCTCTACTAAAGCTGCAAGCCTTAAATCCACATTACTAGAAAGTTTAAAAACTTTTCTTAAGGGTACTTTTATATATTCTGCAAAGCATCCATTTGTATGAACTCCATATATTTTTAAATCTCCACAAACATTATCCATGCCTTTTCCACAGATTTCACACATTTCACATGAAGTGAAAGGTTGACCTACAACATTGTCTCCTACTTTTAGATCCGTTTCCCTATTAGTTCTTATTTCAACGATTTCACCAGAAAACTCATGACCAAGAACGACTGGTGGTTTTGCAGCTGGATGATGACCTTGATAAACATGAACATCCGTACCACAAATACCTGCATACTTTACTTTAATCAATACTTGGTCATTGTCATTTAATTCAGGTTCACTTATATCTTCAACAACTATGTTTTCAAAGTCTTTTAAAACAGCAGCTTTCATGGTCCATCTCCTTTTGGTTTTTCTATTGGATAAATTCGGTTAAATTAATTTCATAAAATAAAAAAACGAACATAAATTTTAAAATTGTGTCAATAGGTCCTTTACCATTCAGTAAACTTATTCCTTAACACAATTTTATCATTTACGCCCGTTTCAATTCAAAGGGCATTCTTAATATAAAAGGGGGCATTCTTTACATGTTTAATATAATTTTACGCCCTAAAATGTTTACTTCAAACTCGTTGGAGGTTAAAATAATTACACCTATCCTCTTTTCTGCTAAACTGTTAATTAGTTTTATCGTTAACTCTCTCATACTGGTATCAGAAGTAGAAAAAGGTTTAACGCATACAACAACTTTGGGTTTATATAAATGCCATCTATAATACACGAGTTTTTGAAAATCTTTTTCTGAAAACTTTTTAGCATTATCCAGCATATTTTTGCCGTCAAAAAAACGCTTATAATCTTTAGAAAAAATTCTTTTATAATGATGATACATCCAAAACCAATTAATTCTCTTTGATGTAATAAAACATAGATTATCACTAAAGTTTAAATTATCAAAAACCATTTTTTCTGAGGCGTATTCATTAATAAAAGCGACACCTTTATTTAATGCTTGCCAATAATCATCTGCTAAATAGGGTTTGTCATCGACAATTATCTCTCCCTTTTCAGGTTTTAATTTACCACTTAATAATTCTCTGATATTGTTTAACGCATTACCATCTTTATCGATTAAGCTAACAATTTCTCCTTCTTTTACTAAAAAACTCGTATTATTAAGCTCATTACTGGTGATGTTTTTAAATTCTATTGCTACTTTATCTGATTTTGACATTTGTTTCTGACTTTCAGATATTTCTCTATAGAAATATGATTTTAACTGTCTGTCATCATAGTCATCAATATCAAAAGTCCATGTATTTACACCATTTTGCATTACAATAACTCTGTCGCAAAAAAACTGAAAAATATCGCTATAACTGTCTATTAGAATTATAGATATTCCCATATTCTTTATTTTTTTCACATAATCAAATATTTCTTTTATCTCCACATCTGATAAATATGCTGATAGGTCTTTTAGTATAATAATTTTTGCGCCTGAGGTGTAGGCTTTTGCAATTTCAATAGATTTTTTTTGAAGGTTGTTCAAGTTTCCAACAATTGTAGAAGGATTAAGGGGAATGTTTAATATGTTTAAAATTTCACTGGCTCTAAAATTTATATCCTTATAGTTAATAAAAAATCCTTTATAACTATACTTCATAACAAAAATGTTTTCACTAATAGTCAGCTTGTCTATTAATACGCTTTTCTCTTGAATTAATACGATATTTTTTCTCAGAAAATCATCATTATGATTATTGAACAAAACAGGTTGATCGTCAAAACATATTCGTCCTGTTGTACATGGAATAATACCTAAGAGCAAATTGATTAAGTAATTCTTTTCTTTTACATTATCAATAAATACGCCTATTACTTCATTTTGATAAAGATTTAAGAAAAATTGATTAAGAACTCTGTTATTTTTTGAGTCATCTACTATCACATTTTCTATTCTTAAAATTTCGTGTTTCATATTCTCCTCTCCTCTAATATTTCATTTCATAATAGCAACCTACTTATTTAAAAAAGGGTAAAGTAATCTCTACATTAGTACCAAAATTCACTACACTAGAAAGTCTAATTCCGTATTTTTCTCCAAATAGAAGCTTAATTCTATTGCTTACATTTGTAAGTGCAATACCTCCAGAGGAAGCATATTCTTCGTCATCTTTTTCTACCGTAATTTTATATAGTTTTTCATTTATTTTCTTTACTTTTTCTTTGTCAATGCCTATACCATCATCTTGAATATTTATAATTATTCTGCTAGTAGTAGGATGGATATCAATATTGACAATTCCCTTACCTACTTTATATTCTAATCCATGAACAATTGCATTTTCAATTATAGGTTGCATCGTTAGCTTAGGAATTTTATACTGAAGATGTGATTCCTCTTCATATTTTATATCTATATTAATTTTATCTCCAAACCTAAATTTTTGAATGTTAAAATAATTTAGTACGTTAGAGATTTCTTCTTCAATCGTAACTAAATGTTCCACATTTGAAATGGTGTATCTAAAAAATGTTGCCAATGCTTCGATAATATCGGCAATATCTTCTACTCCTTCTGAAATAGCATCCCCTCTAATAGCTTCTAGAATATTGTATAGAAAATGAGGATTAATTTGATTTTGTAATGCAAGATATTCGGCATATTTGTTGGCTTGCTGTATAGATTTTTGATCATATAGCTGTTCTTTATTTTTCAAATAACTCATTTCCATGGCATCTGAGAAATAACATGTAGCATTTTCTAAAATATCGTAATCATGCCCTTTAATATACTGTTGTAAATATCTTTCAATTTTTTTAAAAGGCAGAATAATAATTCTATTACAAAGGTATAAAAATAATAAAAATAGAATAAACAAAACTAAAAAAATAATTTTAAAAAACATACTGACTTCGTAAAGTGAAATCAATAAGAAACCTGTTAAAAAAAGGAGGGAAAAAAGGAATAAACCTATGATTCCATAAATCTTAATTCTTTTATCCAAATTAAATTTGTTTATAAGTTTCATTTTACACCTCTATCAGCAATAAAACTTCCTATATTTAGAAGGGCTTAACCCCGTAATCTTTTTAAATTGTTTAGCAAAATGTTTAACATCATTATACCCCACATCAAAAGAAATCTGGTCTATTGATTTCTCTTGGTCTCTTAACATCTCTTGAGCTTTGTTCACACGAACCATGGTTAAATATTCTAAGAAATTTGTTCCTGTTTCCTTTTTAAATAAGGTGGAAAAATAGGCAGTACAAAAACCTATTGATGAACTAACCTCTTCAAGTGTTATAGGCTTATTATAGTTTTCGTTTATATACCCTTTAGCAAAACGAATAGGCTTGTTATTCTGCTGTTTTTTATTTTCTAAAAGCTCATTAAATATTTTGCTAATAAAACAATACACATAATTAAAAATACTTTCTATGCTGCTACACATATTTAATTCATAATAAAAGTTATCTAACATTTCTTGTTCCATATTAGTATTATCGACATTTTTAAGCTTGTAAAAATAAATGTCTATTAATTCTTTAATGACATCAAAAACCAGCTTACCATTTATATTTTCGCTTTCCTTGAGATTGCTTTTTATCAAATTGAAGGTTTGTAAAAGGTTTTCTTCTGTTATGATATATAAATCATCACCAATTTGACGCCTTA
The DNA here is from genome assembly GCA_016278615.1 of Clostridia bacterium. Lineage (GTDB taxonomy): Bacteria > Bacillota > Clostridia > Peptostreptococcales > JAAYPU01 > Soudan-22. The sequence continues at coordinate 32,632 of JADQBM010000001.1, forward strand.
TGTCTTTTGTAATGATATTATCTCTGCTTAAATCAATCGTTGCTGTACCTTCGATAATTTTGTTTGTCCCATAAATCAGCCTGTCATAAGTAGCAAAATACGCTTGTTTTATGGTTGTAGATACTTGATTAATATCTACTGCATTTCCTAAACCAATAGTAACTCTAAGGTTATCAAAAAGTTCTCTTAATAAAGTAATCTCTTCTAAAGCAAATAGTAAAATTTTTCGAATACTCTTTTCCTTGTCTTCACTATAATTAATTAAAAAGCAAGTACCTTTATCTGAAGTATAGATCATGTAATCAGAACATACTTCTTTAAGACTTTTCGAAATTATTTCTAATGATTTTTTTTCTAGCATATTCTTTATATTAATATTTTTTGTTGAGTTATTGATATCAGTTTTTAAAATTAAGGCTTGAAATAAATTTTCAGTAAAATTAAACCGATACTCTGTATTTAGGCTTTTTAAATCCAGTTCGGTTCTTAAATAGTTTTCGTTTTCAAAATAGTTTTTAACAAAGCTTTCTTGCAAGAATTTTTCATCTCTTTTAATCTGCTCTTTTATTGCTATATCTTCAGATTTTTTGCTGGCATTTTGTTCATATTTTTCTACCATTTTTTGTAATGTATTGTTAATTTCTTGCTTGTTTATAGGTTTCAATAAATAATCTTTAACACCATATTTTATGGCATTATGCGCATATTCAAAATGCTTATAACCACTAATAATTATTAAGTCTATATCCCGATTCAACTCTTTAACACGTTTAATTAATTCAATTCCATCATAACCAGGCATCCTAATATCAGTAATAACAATATTAGGATTATGCTCTTTAATCATCTCAAAAGAAGAAATCCCATCATTTGCTATACCAATAAGCTCTATATCTAAACGATTCCAGTCAATTAAATTACTGATTAGTCGTGCTACCCTAGGCTCATCATCACAAATCATCAGTTTATACATATTTGTCCGCCCTTTCGTAATAGAGACTACTATCTTAAATTGTTCTACAACCTTAATAATTTTTTTATCAATATTTACTTTCTGGTTTTTATAAAAATTTGATAACAAATTTTTAAAACTTTGTTATCACTTTCTTTCTACGTTTAAATTGAATAATTTACTAAATCCCAGTATTTAGTTGCTATATGCCACCTTAATATATGTTATTATACATTATTTTTGTCTAAATTACAGTTTTCGTGAAATGGAAATCCTAGGAAATATAAGTGACCTTTAAAAGTCATAGAAATAAAAATGAAATCAAAAAGGTTTTTAAGAGCTCGAAGAGAATTGGCAGTTACTCTCAAAGCTCTTTCATTTCCATTGGAAATAAATAAAAAATTCATTTCCATTTTATTATTTGTTGGATATACTATTCTGTTTTATCTTGTCTTGGTTGACCTGTATGAATTTCAAGTCCTCCTGATACAGGAATATTTGCACCCATAATCCATGATGCCTTATCAGATGCCAGGAAATACATTACTTCTGCAACTTCTTCTGATGTGCCCATTCTTTTGGCTGGGAAAGCAGCATTAAAAGAATTCAAGACTTCTTGAGTAGCTCCAGTTAAAAACATAGGCGTCAATGTTGCACCGGGACACACAGCATTAACTCGAATTCCTTTTTCAGCATAGTCTAGTGCCATAGACCGAGTAAGGTTCACCACAGCCCCTTTAGCACCACAGTATGCTGCAGCATTGTAGTCTCCAGCCAAACCAGAAACAGAAGCCGTATTTACAATACTTCCTTTTTTTCTATTTAGCATATCCGGAACAAAATACTTGGCAGAAAGATATATAGACTTCACATCTACATTAAATAATTTATCCCAATCTTCTGATTTGGTTTCATGTAAAGGTCCCCCGGAAAAAATACCTGCATTATTGATGAGGCTATCACAACCACCTATCTTCTCAATGGTGAAATCGTATAGTTTTTTCATGTCCTCATCTTTACTTACATCACCAAGCATAAAATAGACATCCTCATAACCTGCTTCCTTGAGTTCTTTGATAAAGGTTTCCCCTTCATTCTGATTAATCCCAATACAGACAACTTGACACCCATTTTTTAGAAACAATTTTACTGCAGCTCGTCCCATTCCAGATGTACCACCCGTTATTACGACTCTCATATTAACACCTCTTTCTTAAATAATTGATACGATAACTTTTTGGCCATTGTTTACATTCTTTGCGCATTTAAAAGCTTCTGTGATATTCTCAAGAGAATAACGACAATCTGTAAAATATTCTAATTGAAACCTTTGACTATTTATAAGATTTATTGCATCTGTCATATCATAATCATCTGCAGATACCGATGATACAAAGCCGATTTCCCTTAATACAATATCGAACAATTGAAGGGGCGTTTCCTCTTCAATTCCAGTAAGGCCAAAGCCGATTACCTTACCTCCCGGCCTCGCCAAAGAAAAAGACAATTGATAATTATCTGTCTTACCTTCAGCTTCCAAAACGAAATCAGCGCCTAGGCCTTCTGTTATGTCAAAAACTTTTGTTATTACATCAGCACTGTTTTTTAGAACATAATCTGCGCCACATCTTTTTGCCTCTTGTAATCCTGTCTCATCATCACCAATTACAATAATCGGCGTGGCTGCACTTGCTTTGGTCATTTGAACATGCATCAAGGCAATGGCTGATGTCCCTAATATCACAATGCTCCCTCCAGGAAAATACTTCGCTTTCTTTGCCGTTCGAATCACATTGGCAAATGGTTCTATTAGTACCGCTTCAATTTCATCCATGTTTTTAGGGAGCACATATACTTTATTTTCTGGGGCTTTTACATATTCTGCAAAGCCACCATTTTTATGAATCCCTATTTGCTTACAAGTTTTGCACATTAACACTTGTCCATTTTTACAAAAGTAACATTTTCCGCAACCTAAATTTACATCAACGGTTACATACTGACCTGTTTTGATATTTTCAACACCTTTTCCTATCTTATAAACATAACCTGTAAATTCATGGCCCGGCGTAAAAGGTAGATATTCCTTTGAGAATTCACCCTTAAGTATTTTAAGATCTGTCTCGCAAATACCGCAGTATTTCACTTTAATCAAAACTTCATTGTCACCTATTTCGGGTATCAATATGTCCTTTATAACAATTCTGCCAGGCTCTGTTATCACTGCAGCCTTCATTTTTTCTTTCAATGCATACATCCTTTCTTAATATGTTTTCAAGAACATGTCTATTTTCTAAAAGTCGTATCCCTCTTGAGGCGTATTGGGTACGGCTTCTGGTGTAGGAAAGAAACAAATTGTCTTCATTTCATAATTACCGGTATTATAAATCAAATGTGGGACTTGTGGATGCAAATTAAAAATAGACCCGGGCCGAATATCCTTTATTTCATTGCCTATTTTAACTTTTCCAATTCCTGAAATAACGTATATGGTTTCTTCTCCCTCAGGATGAGCATGTGCTGGAAGAACACGAGAACCCGGGTTAATTGTGAATATACATACACTGGAATGCTCCGTACCATTCTTTTCTGGCGTCATTAACCAATTAACGGAACCGCCATTTAATTGAATGGGGTATTGTTCATCTTCATTTACAAAAGTTCCTTTTCTTTCCATTATGCAATTCCCCTCTCTATTTCCTTTACAATTTTTTTCCTATTAATTGCCTTAAGGCATTTTTCAGCAATATCGTGGTCTGTTAATTCAAATCTCTTGGCTAAATAATCTAATGGGCCTGCTTCGCCAAACTTATCTTTAATGCCAATTCGCTCTATAGGAATAGGAAAGTTTTCTCCAAGTACTTCTGCAACTGCAGACCCAAGTCCATTAATAATATTATGATTTTCAGCCGTTACAATTGCACCTGTTTCATCTGCTGCTTTGATAATGGCATCTTTATCAATAGGTTTAATTGTGAACATATTTAATACTCTTGCAGCAATGCCTCTACCTTCTAAGATTTTTGCTGCTTTTATACTTTCAGCAACGCAGTAACCCGAAGAAATTATCGTTATATCTTTTCCGTCTCTTATCTGCACGGCTTTTCCAATCTCAAAAGATGAACCCTCTTCATACACTGTCTTCGAAACTTTTCTCACCAGTCGGATATAGTGCATACCGTATTCTTTTGCTACCTTTTGAATAATATCTTTTAGCATCACACCATCTGTGGGTTCAATAATGGTCATTTCTGGAATACACCTCATAATGCCTATATCTTCAAATGGCATGTGGCTGCCGCCATTAATGGTTGCCGTAATACCGGGATCAGATCCAATTATCTTAACATTCATTTTTGAAAATGCACCTGATAAAAAAATTTGATCGCATGATCTTCGTGTGGCAAATACAGCAAATGTATGCGCAAATGGAATCTTGCCCATTCTAGATAAGCCCGAAGCGACACCATACATATTGGCTTCTTGAATCCCGCAATTAACAGTCTGATCCGGTAGTTCTTTTTGGAATTTTGACATGCCTACAGCAGCCATTAAATCTGCATCCATCACAACAATATCTCTATTTTGTTTTGCTAAGTCAATCATTGTCTGACAATATACATCCCTCATAGGTGTTTTTTCTATTTCATTGCTTTTAGATATTATGATGTTCATTATTTCACCTTCCCTATCTTTATAATAATTGACTCTCAAGTTCACTTACTATTTCCTTCAATATTTCTTGTGATACTGCAGTACTGTGGTTACTAATTGTGTTTTCAAGCTTACTATAGCCTTTGCCTTTTATGGTACTTAGCACAATGAGCGAAGGCTTCCCTTTTTCTTTTTTGGCTGCTACGATAGCGTTCTCCATCTCTTGAAAATCATGTCCATTGACCGTTTGTGAATGCCATCCAAATGCTTCGAATTTTTTTTCTATATTCCCCAAGTTATTAATTTTTTTTGTATATCCATCCAGCTGCAACTTATTCCAATCTACAAAAGCAATCACATTGTCTAGTTCAAATTGATTTGCAAATAGGGCCGCTTCCCAAACTTGACCCTCTTGTATCTCTCCATCGCCTAATATCAAATAAATATAATTATCTTTTTTATTCATTTTATGTCCAAGTGCAATACCCAAGGCTGTTGATGCCCCCTGTCCCAAAGAACCGGTACTCATGTCGACTCCTTTTGTTTTTGTCCAGTCGGGATGGCTCGGATAATTGGTTCCTGGCTTATTCAAAGTTAATAACTCTTCTGTGGGAAAATATCCTTTAAGGCCAAGAGCTGCATACAGCGCTGGTCCGGAATGTCCTTTGCTTAATATGAGCCAATCTCTTTCTTCCCAAAAAGGGTTATTAGGGTCCACTTTCATCACTTTCCCATATAACAAAGAAAGTATATCGGCAATGCTCAATGAACCCCCAGTATGACCCGTTCCAACACTGGCAATACTTTTCATTGTTTCCATTCTGATATTGGTTGCAAAATTGCTTAAATTTCTAATCTCATTTGTTGTAAGCATTATCTTTTCCCTCTTTCATTAAATATTCGTCCTTTTATCCATATCTATATTTCTTAATTGTATTTAATTTTTTTTGTTGTATTAAGTTATAACTATAATATTCAATATATTTATATGTATTCAATTTTTATGTATTGTATACAATAATTTTATCTACATTATTATGATTTGTCAAGAGATAAAAAGTTAAGTTGATCTTCTTTGAGTTTTACTCATAAAATATAAATAAGGCGAAACACACTTAACAAATGTATTTCGCCTTATTATAAAAATGTATCTTTTAATATATAATTTTTGAACTATGCTTTATAACCAATTTTTCATTGCCTCTTTAACACTTCGTACCATTTCTTGGCTGGATTCCGAAACAAATTTTCTTGCATAAAATACTTGTGCCATATTATCAGCTTTATATGGGTTATTTGAATTAAAAGTCATTTCTTTTTCACTAAACATTTTTTCCAATTCATCCTTAGATAATCTTTTATATTGCTCCTCAAATACAACAAAGGACTTATCAAACCTTTTAGAAAAGCTTTTCTTTAAATCAGGTGGATAATAACCTAATGTCAACATCCCTATAGGAAGAACCCAGTCTGGTAAATTCAAAATTTCTTTATGCTTTTCATAATTTTCAAGAATGTTACCTATATAACAGGATCCTATATTTAATGACTCTCCAGCGATGACTACATTTTGAGCAGCAATCATGGCATCTTCTATGGCCAATAACAAATGGCTTTGGTCCGGTCCTTTAAAACTCACGCCCTTTTTATCTGCATATTCTAAAACATTCTTCTGTTGGAAATAGTCAAACCATTTTTGATAGTCTGCTAAAAAAATCAAGACTAAAGGTGCCTTTTTAATAAACGCCTGATTATTGCATGTTTTACTCAGTTTTTCTTTTGTTTCATCATTTTTTATTGTTAATATTGAATATAACATTTGATTTCCTGCTGTAGGCGCCTTAATGGCACACTCCAACAATATATCCAAATGGGCATCCATTATATCCTCTTGAGCATACTTTCTTAAGGACATGCGATTATTCATGGTTTCAACTACCTCATTGATATACATATTATTACCCTCCTATAAGTACTCAATAACTTTTTATTGTTATTAATTGTAAGTGTTAAAGAAGCACCTATATAGGTGCTTCTAAGACATATATAAAAATGGGAGAGGAAATGATAATATATTATAATTACCTTTTGTGGCTTGAGCCCAATACCGTTTTAATCTTATGTTGAACCATCTCTTTTATGGCACTTCTTGCAGGACCTAGGTATTTTCTTGGATCAAACTCAGATGGATTTTCAGCAAAATTATTTCTAATTGAAGCTGTCATAGCTAAACGCAAATCTGTATCAATATTTATTTTACAAATATTATATTTTGCTGCTTCTCTTAACATTTCCTCAGGCACACCCTGTGCACCAGGAATCTTACCACCATATTTATTGCACATCTCAACAAATTGTGGAAGTACCGTTGAGGCGCCATGTAATACCAAAGGCGTATCCGGCATTAATTCAGATATTTTTTTGAGCCGTTGGAAGTCTAATTTGGGTTCCCCTTTAAATTTGTAAGCACCATGACTTGTTCCAATTGCAATAGCAAGAGAATCTACACCCGTTTTTTCAACAAATTCGGCGGCTTGGTCAGGATCTGTATATGTAGCATCTTTTGCGTTTACGTTGACATCATCTTCTACACCGGCCAATTTGCCAAGCTCAGCTTCCACAACAACCCCTTTTGAATGTGCATAATCTACTACTCTTTTAGTTAATTCAATATTTTCATTAAAAGAGTGCTTAGAACCATCAATCATTACAGAGGTAAACCCATCATCCACACATTTTTTACAAATCTCAAAATCTTCACCATGGTCCAAATGAAGAACAATGTCAAGTCCACTGTCATCCATTGCAGCTTCTACTAATTTTACAAGGTAAATTGGTTTAGCATATTTTCTTGCCCCTGCTGAGACCTGGAGAATAAGAGGAGAATTTTCCTCTTTAGCCGCCTCCACGATACCCTGTATGATTTCCATATTATTGACATTGAATGCACCAATAGCATAGTTGCTACTGATTGCTTTTTCAAACATTTGTTTAGAAGTTATAAGTGCCATATGTAATATCTCCTTTAACATTAATACTTAATTTAATCTTTCTAATTTAATCTACATCAAATGCTACGAATAATGCCCCCTTCAACACGTATAGGTGCACCATTGGTCGCAGCCGCTAAATCTGAACAATAATAAACACATGTATTTGCAACTTCTTCTACTGTTGCAAAGCGTTGAATAAGTGATGAGGGGTCATAGATCGTAAAATATTCCTGTATAATTTCATCGATGGTTTTTCCTTCGTTTTTACCGCGTTGATTTTGATATATAGCAGTACCTTCAGTCCATGTTGGCCCAGGTAAAATTGTATTAACCGTTACATTACTGCCTTTAGTCATTTCAGCTAAACTTCTTCCCAATCCTAAAAGAGCTGTTTTTGATACAGAATAATGGACGAATGCACTTAGAGGCTTAACGCCACACTCGCTTGCTATTATTTGAATACGCCCACTATTTCGCTTCAGCATTTTAGGTAAATAATGTCGACACATCCGGATTGCACTAAGGACATTGGTATTAATCATCTTCATCCACTCATCATCGTCTATTTCTTCAAAGGGAGTAGCTATATATATGCCCATATTATTAATAAGAACATCTAAGTCTCCTATTTCATCTACTGAAGTAATCACTTCTTTAGCTCCTGACATTGTAGCGAGATCCCCTGATGCACCATATACTTCTCCATATTGAGAAAGTTCCTCTACAACTTCATCTACTGCCTTTCTTGAACGTCCATTAATAATGACTCTTGCACCTTCATCAAGCAATGCTTTTGCAATTCCTTTACCAATACCCTTTGTAGAGCCCGTCACTAGAGCTAACTTCCTTTCAAGCTTTAAATCCATTAGATCACCTTCTTTCCTTAATCTCTTTGACAACACACGAATACTCATTAAGTATACAATTATTTTATATTGTATACTTGCACAAATCATTTGTCAATATTTAATGGACTTAATTTCGTTTCTTCGTGTGATTTCAAGCTTTTTTTAGGTTCCACCTGTCACCGTTGCAAAGCTAGTGGTTTGTAAAAAAAAAGTAGCGCTATTAAAGCATCTACTCACTTATTATAGATAAATAATTTTATTTTTTTCGTGATAGTTTGTAAAGAAAAAACCTTTTTAATGTTATATCTAATAATCAAGTAATGACTTTATCGAAAAATTTGATTTAAAATAAACACCATAAAAAGCAATTAAATGCTCTTGTATACTCTTAGTGACGACTTCTTCATCTCTTTTCATTAGTCCATCAATAATAGCATAATGACCTTCTATTTTTTTTACAGCATCATCAATATTCACATATTTTGATGCCTGAATTAAATGTACTTTAAGATAGAGCGCTTTCTGGCATCTATACAATAATGGGTTGTCAGCAATCTCTGCTAGCTTGAGGTGAAAATCACAATCTAATTTAATTTTGTTATAAACATCGCCGCTTTTAGCTGCCTCATAGCATAAGTCTGCTATTTCTTTCAACTTCATAAAGTTTGCATTGCTCCCATTTGTAATGGCAAGCTGTGCAGCCAATATATCCAGTGAAATCCTCAAAACTCCTAAATCTTTAATGGCTTTTTCATCAAATGTAATAACCTCAGCATGTCTTTTAGGATATATGTTAACAATACCTTCATTTGATAATCTTCTTAATGCCTCTCTTATGGGTGTCCTACTTATTCCTAACATGTGTGTTATTTTTTCCTCGGGAATTTTCTCTCCACATTTAATTTCCTGCTTCAATATCATTTTAAGAACATGATCATATACAGTCTCAGATAAAATAGACTCCTTTTTCTTATCCATAATACCCCTCCCTATCTATTGAAATTATTGCTATATTGTATACAATTATACTATTTTGTATGCTTTGCGTCAATTTATATATGAGTTCCTTTATTTATCTTTTATAGACCTGAGCCACCAATACTGACTTCATATCCATTTACCTTTGCATAATTCTGACACAGCTCTACTGCCTTGAAATTATCTTCTGATATGTTTTTGGATAAATATTCTTTTCCAAGCATCCCATACTTAGAAGACCCCATCTGATGAAAAGGTAGAATATGAATTTCTGAAATAGATTGATACTGCGATATATAATCAATGATTCTTTTAAATTCATCACCATCATTCACACCCGGTATCAATGGTACTCTGACAATAATATTCTTATTCAAATCTACCAATTTTCCAAGATTCTCTAATATGATTGTGTTGTCCTGTCCCGTCCATTCCATATGTTTATCACTACTGAAAAGCTTAATATCATATAGAAATAAGTCCACTACTGAAGATATCTTTTTAAAGTTTTTCCATTTGGTAAAGCCTGACGTTTCAATAGCTGTATGAATATTTTTTTGTTTTAGCCTATACAATAATTCAAAGCAGAAATTAGTTTGCAGCATGGGTTCTCCACCGCTGATTGTGATGCCCCCTTCTGTATTTTTGAAAAAAATTTCATCCTTATTCAATTCCTTAAATAATGTGTCGATCGTATATGCCTTACAGGATACCTGCCGTGCTTGAAAGGGGCATGCCTCAACACATTCGAAACACTGGTTACATTTTTGCCTATCTGTAATAACAGCTCCATTTTCTGAATACTGAATACACCCATTGGGACAAGCATCAATACAAAGCCCACATCCAGTACAAAGCGCTTTGTTTAACATAAGCTCACAATTTCCACTCAATGTTTCAGGATTCTGACACCACTTACATTTTAGAGGGCAACCAACGACAAATGCTATCGTTCGTATACCAGGACCGTCATGTACACAAAAACGTTGAATGTTTGATATATATATTGTTCCATCAACCATTATCTAAACCTCACTCTAACTGCAAAATTTATCTAGAAAATCTTTTAATAATATTATCTTGCTGAACCGGAGACATCGCTATAAAATATGCTGATAATCCACCCATTCTTACACGGAGACCTTTATGATTTTCCGGATGTATTTTTGCATCTTTAAGATCATCTACATTTGTACTTGTTATGGTCATAATTTGTCCACCAAGATCACAAAATGACTTAATTAAGCCTTTCATCCTTTGTATCCCGGACTCACCAATAAATTCATTGGAGTTAACAGATATATCTAGAGGACATCCACAATAATAACGTAGCAAATCTGGCTTGGTTATACTCTTTATAGCGGCTGTTGGACCATTGACATCTGCTCCTGGATTAGGTGTATAATTTGGTGCCAGAGCGTCCCCAAAAAACCGTCCATCAGCAGATGCGCCAATATCACGCCCTAAAATTGCATAGTTTTCAAATGTACCTATCCCAACGGGAAACATCATAGTGTTCTGCTTCCTTTTCCAAGTTTCAACGTGCTCTTCAAAATCCCTAAGCATTTTTACTGCAATATCATCTACATAATCATCGTCATTTCCAAATTTAGGTGCGTTTTGCACTTTTGCTCTCAGTACATCGTGACCTTTCCAGTTATCCTTTAATCCTTTTATAAGTTCATCCATAGAGACTGACTTTTCATCATATACAAGTTTTTTAATTGCTGCCAGTGCATCCACTGTGTTGGCTAGTCCTGTTATTAATATCAGATGAAATATATATTTAGCCCCATCCTGACTGAGATCTCTACCTTTTTCTATGCAATTGTCCATTATAGAAGACATCAAAGGATCTGGTGCAATCATATAAGATAACCCAAAGTTTGAAAGACGCCGTCTACATTGAAAATCAATACGATCAAACATCTGAATTTTATATGCTTCGTAAAATTGCTGAAAGTTCCTAAACGCAACAGGATCTCCTGTATCAATTCCTTCTTTCTGATTATTACTTAATGAAACTCCTCTGAATAGTGCCCATTCAAGACACTTTAAATTCATTATATGGGCATAACTGAAATGACTTTTGCCTGGAATGAGTGTTTCCCAGCATCCGTCATTGGAATAGTCTCTTGCATCTTCAACAGGTATGCCTAAATCCACAAATCCAGGTATGATGGTATCATCATAATAAATCATAGGCTCGCCCTGTCCATACCGAAGCACCTGTCCCAAGAGATCAAGGAAAGATTCTGGACTGTTTTTATGGATTCGCGCTGCAAGTGTCGGCATTAGAAGCTGCATCTCATGCATGATTTCCACAAACATATACGATACATCATTCGTTGCATCATTACCGTATCTATCCACTCCACCTACAATACAGTTCATGAGCCAGTCATTGCCAGATTGGCCGTAATTAAAGTTGGCATCACTATTTAAATCTTCTTTTTCTTGCCATGTTAGGGCACGTTGATTATAACCGCCTGTCGTATTGACAGCTTCAAATTCTTCAGGTGTCACACCTTGTGAGAATAATCCAAAGTTATAATGATTTTCAGCTTTTTTTGTATCTATAATAATTCTTTCATTACATTTAACAAGAAAATTACCAATAATATCATATGCACGCTCTTTCGTAATACTATTCCCATCAACATCTTTCTTATAGTAAGGATATAATATCTGATCAGCACGTCCTAAAGGGACGTATTCCCCCCCACTATTAACAATACAATAAGTACACCAATACGCCTGCGCTGCTTCCATAAGGTTTCTTGCAGGATTGAAGGGAACATGACTGCAAACTTCATATATTTCATAAAGCTCTCTTTTTCTGATGGGATCTATACATGCCAATGCTTCTTTTAATGCTGTTTGCGCATGTCTTTGACCAAATTCAGTAAGTCCATCTAATGCGATTAACATTGCTCTATATTCATTTAATGCTGCTTCATCTGGATCGATTGACCTTAATTGCTTATCAATAGCGGTATTAATTTCTTCTTTAATGCCTTTAACGCCAATATTGACTACTTTCTCATACTGAGGTGGGTGGTGTCCCCAAACGGAAGCTTCGTTAAGATTATATTTTGCAGCCTGCTCACCTTCTTTATCTGTATAATACTTAGGCATCACAGTTCCCCAACCAACACTATTCTGGTTTGGATTACCTACTATTATCTCGTCATCTTTCACAATTGCAGGAAGATACCGACACATATAGGCTTGCGCCATCGCTTTTCTAATAACCATTGGCTCATTGACAAGATGTTTATTTCCATCAAGAATGTTAACATCTTTAAAATGCCATATTCCTGGATCGTTGTATTCAACTTCAAATAATCTTTTCTTAAGCTTTTTTAATCTTGATGTGAGTATCATAATACCGTTCCCTTCCTTATTATAATCATTTTCTTATATTAAGATGAATGAATGTCTTTATGTAAGATTTCTAAAGAATTGTTATTATATACAATTTACAATTATAGTATTATTTATCTCTAAATTGTATACATTTTAATATAAGTATATATAGTTGCTTAATTGTTGTCAATATGAAACATCAATTTGTCTCTTAATATTGAAGTGTATTATTTTTATCTTGCATTTATTTTACATTCAATCGGTATGTCAATAATTATTTACTTAGCAATAGGAGCAACTTTAGAAAAAGTGTCTGGAATTTATATCTTCACCTATCAAAAAGAAGCACCCTCAGGTGCTTCTTTAATCAAATATATAAAAATGGGAGAGAGATAACAATAAGATTGTTTACATGTTATTTTTCAGGCCATATTTTTACGTCTTTCTCTAACAGCCATTTGTGTTGGTCTTCATTGTCTCGGCTGGTCCAAGGGTTATTATCATAGTGGCGGATCATCCAAGTATAGTGCATGGCATATCCGGGAGCTGCAACCTGTGGATGAGACGGGCCACCAGGTATACATAAAATACTGTTATGGTTAATTCTATATACATCATCTCCAATAAATCCTGCCCCAAAGCCTTGTTCTTTGTTGAATTTATAAAGATACACTTCAGGTTGTGGGTGACCATGGGGAATGTAACTGGACCATTTGCCGGGATAATTTATGACTTCACCAATTACCAAATTGGAATAGGGAGCATTGGAATAATCAATGACTGTTCTCACAACTCTACGAGCCGTGTCATTCCAAACGTTTTCCCCAAAGATATCACTTTGGCAATCTCCTTTAGCATAAAAAACCGGTTCAAAGTCATTTTCATTTGTTGTTTTTTGTATCAAAATCTCTGATTCTTTCTTAGCGTTGATGATGACCTGAATTCCTTTTGGCACATGAAGAACAATGGGATCTTCATCAAAAATTGAGTTTCTTTCCACTACTTCTGTTCTTCCATTCCAGTTAAAAGTAATTTTACCTGTTGAGAGTAAAAAAACGGTTTCTTTTTCTTGATCTATAAATACGACTTCATCATCGCTTTTCATTTTCTGCATGCCAATATCCATAAGCATATTTTCATGTTTGTTTTTCATGTTGGTTAACTCATTGTATCCATCCGAAAAACTTCCGAAGTTTTCAAGCATATATTTTTCTCCTTAATATTGAATCATAAATTTTCTTATGATTTTTACCAAATCGTCATAACCCGCTGCAAATTGATCCAATGTCTTATTAACAGCACCGTAAGTATCAAATTCTTTTACAGACATGCTTTCATAGGCTTTTACAAAGTCCGGAACCTGAAGCAATTGTTTGATATAATCAGGATTCACTTCATCATCCATTCTTGCCTTTACTTCAATATTGGATTCATTAAACATTTTCTGATATTTATAAGGGATGGTCATCAAAACTTCTCCACCAATAAACTCTGACCAGTGGTGATGATTTCTGTAAGCTGCTGTTAAGAGTTTGGTTTTATAGCCTTTTTCTTTGTAGATTTTATAGGCTTTCTTAAAGCATGCAATCCCCGCAAATTCCAAAGCAGCTGGGTCTAATACCATTTTGTCTCTGCCTACTACATGTTTGATCCAATCATCTGTACGTCCAATCATGATGGTACAGACGGGATTTATTTTTGAGTTGTCGAGTCCTTCAGCTTCTCTTCTTTTTAAGCCTCTTTCTACTGCCTCTGCTACTGCAAGGGCTTGGGGCGTTGTAAAGGATACTGTTGCATTGATGCTGACACCTTTATAAGTGGCTTCTTCAAATGCTTTAATACCTGCTGATGTGGCTGGCATCTTCACTTGAATGTTAGGCGCCAATGTTGCAAAATACACCGCCTGTTCAACGAGCTTTTCTACATTATTAAAATACTTTGTATTGGTTTGTATGGATATTCTTCCAGTTCCCTTTGACGGGTCGAAAACAGGTTCCAAGAGTTTTGCGCCATCCAAAGCCATTTTTTCTATAACCATCCAAGAAATTTCATCTTCAGATGATGTGGGATGACTTTCCACTAATTCCTTAATGTAATCCTTATAGCTATCCAATTCACTATCGAGAACATTCTTAACGATAACGGGATTGGTGGTTGCCCCTGTGGCACCTCTTTCAATAGCATAAGTCAGTTCTTTAACAGAACATGAATCGTTCCA
>JADQBM010000031.1 GCA_016278615.1 Clostridia bacterium
TAGTAGTCATATTTATTCTATTAGAAGGGATGTTTGTTTTTTTATTGAAATAATCTTTTTTTATAAAAATGAATGCAAAGTTAAAAATTTAATCAGATATTGAAGTATTATTAAATAAGATTATTTTCAGGCATCAATGTCTTATTAAGTTGTATTTTTTTGTATTTTTGTGTCATAAAAAAAATCAATATGTTAAAATTAATTGACATAAAAGCCTTTGCTGTTGCTATTGCCGTTACCATAGTTACTTTGGTGCTTATATTAGTAGGCTCAAGAAGTTTACAAAACTTTGATGCTGCATTAGTTGCCTATCTTTTCGGTACTTTGTTTGCAATTTTTGGCATTGTGTATCGCTACACGGTTTGGATACAAAGACCACCCACGAAAACCTATTTTAAAAGAAGTATAAAAGCCTTGCTTTCAAAAGAATTTTTGCATTTTTCTTGGTTTTCTATTCAAGAATTTTTCAAGAATATTGTTTTTCAAAATTTCATAATCAGAAGAGGAAAGAAAAAAGGAATTGCACATCTTATGATGGCTATTGGTTGCACAATGGCTTTTGCTATTACTATTCCGCTTACTTTTGGTTGGATTCATTTTACATTGGTACCCGACACAGGTTTAAATCCTAATGTTGAAGATATTTACACCGCACATTTTTTCGGTTTTGAAGTTTTTAATTTCCCAGTAAAATCTATCGTTGGCTTTTTTACATTTGGCGCTCTCAATTGGTGTTCGGTTTTGGTTATTATTGGTGCAACTTATTTTCTGCAAAAAAGATTAAAAGATCCGGGTCTTATAGCTACACAAACTTTTGAAGGCGATATTCTACCTTTATTATTATTGATACTTGTTTCGCTTACTGGATTAGGACTTACTTTGGATTATGAATTTATGCACGGTAAAGCTTACGAGTTTATCGCTGTTACTCACGCTTTTTTTGTTATTGTTTTCCTTATTTGGATGCCTTTTGGAAAATTTTTTCATATCATACAAAGACCTGCTCAAATTGGTGCTCACATTTATAAAGAAGTTGGAAAACAAAAAGGAATGCAAGTGTGCAAACAAACCGGAGAGGAATATACTACACAATTACACGTTTCTGACTTGAAAGAAATTACAAAAGCTGTGGGCTTTAATCTTTGTGATGAAAACGATAATTCGTTATTAGATTACAGCCCTGAAGGCAAAAGAGATTTATTGGCAATAGCTCATCTGAAAGCAAGACAAGAATCAGGAAAATTTTTTGGATAGATTTTTCAACAAAATAAAAATAAAAAAATGGCAAAATTACCTATTGAAGCTGAAAAAATTATTGCTCAATTTGGCCCCTCTCTCCATATGCCAAGCAAAGAAGGGTTTACAGGAAGAGATGAGCCTGATAAAATTGTAGAAACTCATTGTTGTTTCTGCGGTATGCAATGTGGTATTAAATTATTAGCAAAAAATAATAAAGTAGTAGGTTTTGAACCTTGGATGGAATTTCCCTTTAATGAAGGAAGACTTTGTCCGAAAGGGGT
The DNA here is from genome assembly GCA_016278615.1 of Clostridia bacterium. Classification (GTDB taxonomy): domain Bacteria; phylum Bacillota; class Clostridia; order Peptostreptococcales; family JAAYPU01; genus Soudan-22. Next base: position 1,521 of record JADQBM010000031.1, read on the forward strand.
TTTGAGATACATGCAAAACAACCACGAAGACCGTTTGACAGCTCCAATTCTGAATAAACCAGGAGTTGGTTTTGTGCCTATTTCTTGGGATGAAGCCATGGATTCTACCATTTCTGAAATTAAAAGAATACAATCACAATATGGTAACGATGCTTTTGCCATGTTATCGGGAGTTTCTCTTAGCAACGAAAAATCATATATGGTAGGTAAATTTGCCCGAACAGCCCTGAAAACCAAAAATCTGGATTACAACGGTCGTCTTTGTATGGTTTCGGCAGGTGCAGGAAACAAAAAAGCATTTGGTTTAGATAGAACCTCTAATAATTATCAAGATTTAGAAAAAGCCGAAGTAATCATTGTTACAGGTGCTAATGTTTCCGAAACTTTTCCTACACTTACCCATTGGATTTGGAAAGCAAGAGACAATGGTGCAAAACTCATAGTGGTAGATCCTCGTATGATTCCTTTGGCTAGAACAGCCGACATACATTTAGACATTCGTCCAGGAACTGATTCTGCACTTTTCGGAGCCATTCTTAATTATATGGTGCAACACGATATGTTGGATCACGATTTTATCAACAACCATACTTCAGGTTTTGAAGAAGCCAAAGAAGCCGTAAAAGATTATACACTAGAATGGGCTGAAGAAATAACGGGTGCTAAAAAAGAAAAAATAGAAGAAGCAGCAAAACTTTGGGGAAAAGCATCTTCGTCATTCCTTTTGCACGCAAGAGGTATAGAACACCATACCAAAGGAGTGGAAAATGTATTGAGTTGCATTAATATTGTGTTGGCTTCTGGTAGGATTGGCAAACCTTATTGCGGTTATGGAACCATAACTGGACAAGGAAACGGACAAGGCGGTAGAGAACACGGGCACAAATGCGACCAACTCCCCGGAAACAGAGATATAGAAAATCCTGAACACCGTAAATATATTTCGGAAGTTTGGGGTATTGACGAAAAAGACTTACCTGGAAAAGGACTTTCTGCCTACGAAATCATAGAAGCCATACACAGAGGCGAAATTAAAGGACTTATTTCTATATGTTTCAATCCGCTTGTGTCTCTTCCCAATAGTAATTATGTAAGAGAAGCTTTAGAAAAATTAGAGTTTTATGTAGGAATAGATTTCTTTTTGAGTGAAACTTTAAGACATGCCAATATTGTTTTACCCGGTTCTTTGCACGAAGAAGAAGAGGGTACAGTAACTACCGCAGAAGGTCGAGTGGTTCGCATTAGAAAAGCTGTTGATCCACCAAAAGGAGCCAAAACAGATACCGAGATTTTATTGGAAATTGCCAGACGATTGGGAGCTGCAGATAAATTTTCGTACCAAAAAAGCGAAGACATTTTTAATGAATTGCGTGTGGCTTCAAAAGGAGGTACCGCAGATTATTACGGAATCACTTATGATAAAATCGAAAAAAATATGGGTGTTTTTTGGCCTTGTCCCGATTTAGATCATCCCGGAACACCTAGACTTTGGGAGGATAAAAAATTTAAAACTCCAGATGGAAAAGCTCATTTCAATGCCGTGAAATATCACGAAAGCGGAGACCCAATTGATGAGGAATACCCAATTATTTTAACAACAGGACGTGTGGTTTCTCAATATTTGAGCGGTTCACAGACTCGTAGAATAGGAAAATTAGTTCATCAATTTGCTCAACCTCTTTTAGAAATTCATCCTAAATTGGCCACTCAATACGGCATTAATCAAAACGAAGAAGTTATAGTTAAAACCAAAAGAGGAGAGGCGAAATTTCCAGCAAATATTGTAGAAACGATAAGAGAAGACACTGTTTTCCTACCCTATCATTGGCCTGGAAAAAAGTCTGCTAACCAATTAACCAGCGGACATCTTGACCCAATTTCTAAAATTCCTGAATTTAAAGTAAGTGCTTGTTCATTACAACCTACAGGGAAAATAGTGGAAGTAAATAAATTTTCAGAAGCTTATAAAAGTTCATAAAATATGTCTCAATATTATAAATTACAAGAGGAGTTTTTTGTAGATATGCAGCGATGTATCGGTTGTAAATCCTGCGAAGCCGCTTGTGCAGAATGCGAAACCAATGGCGAAGAACCAATGATTCATGTCAATTATGTAAATAGAGCCGAAACCATACAAACCACCGTACAAGTGTGTATGCACTGCGAAGACCCTGTTTGTGCCAATGTTTGCCCTGCAGATGCGATTACCAAAGATGAATTCGGAATTGTGCATACTGCCAATACTTCTCGGTGTATTGGATGCTCTAATTGCGTGATGGCTTGTCCGTTTGGTGTTCCAAAAAAAATGGAACAATATGACCTAATGATGAAATGTAATATGTGCTACGACAGAACTAGTATTGGCAAAAAACCAATGTGTGCAACGGTTTGCCCTAGTGGAGCTTTGTTTTATGGTACCAAAGAAGAAATGGAAAAAATGAGGCCTAATTCTACGCCTGTTAATCGATTTATTTTCGGGATGGAAACCGTAAAAACAAAAGTGAACATTATGATGCCAAAAGGAAGCACAGAACTAAAAATATTTTAATTTTTAAACAATTTTTTAAACTATCAATTCTTAATAATGGAAAACGAAGATAAACATTGGAAGCAAGATTTTCCTATAAATAGAGGTGAAGCCATCCAAGTAAGCCGAAGAGATTTTGCAAAATTATTGGCTGTGGTTTCAGGAGGAATGGTCTTAGGAAACGGAATTATTGCCGCAAAAGCATTTTTTTCTGATGATGAAGCTATTGGCGAAAAACAAAAAATATGCACCAAAAACGATATTCCGGTAGGCGGAACTAAGTCTTTTGTGCTAAAAAATGACTCCGTTCCTTATATTTTAATACATACCGAAGAAGGCGAATTTTATGCTTATGAACAAAAATGCACACATCTTTCTTGTGCTGTGTATTACAAACCAGGTACTTTGAAAATAGAATGCCCTTGTCATAACGGTTGGTTTGATGTAAAAACTGGTGAAGTATTGCAAGGACCACCACCAAGACCTTTAAAAAAATTAGTGGTTACTTTGCAAGGAGACGATATTTTTGTACAACATCCTAAAACAGAAAACGTATGAGTAATTTCAGAACTGGGCAAGAAAATGCACATCCGCAGAAAAAAAGCATGATTATGTCCACCCTTATTGTAGTGCTTTTAGCGAATTTACTGATTCAGATTTGGTTACTTTACACCGCTTTAAACAATGCCTTAGATGGGCATCAAGAAGTAGCTTACAGTACTTTTATTGCTTCATTGGTTTTATTTTTGGCAGGTACTATTTGGCTGTATTTTTTACCTAAAAATGTAAAATAATCAATGTTGAAAGATAGGTACAATAGAATACACGATTACTTGCGATTATCCATTACCGATAATTGCAACTTCCGCTGTTCCTATTGTATGCCTGATGAAAAAATGAGTTTTCTGAAACAAAAACTTTTAATGTCTCCCGAAGAAATTTTTGACATTTCAAAAATTTTTGTACAGTTGGGCGTTAATAAAATACGATTGACTGGTGGCGAACCTTTGGTAAGAAAAGATTTTGGCGAAATTATCTCAAAACTATCTTTATTACCCATCAAAATAGGCATTACAACCAATGGTTTACTAATTGATAACTATTTGGAGGAACTCAAAAATGCAGATATTTCTTCCATTAATATCAGTTTAGATACGCTAAATGACCAAAAATTTAAAACCATTACACAACGCAATCACTTTGCTAAAGTTTGGGAAAACATCCAACGCTGTATGCAAGAAAACATACACGTAAAACTGAATATGGTAGTGATAAAGGGCGTTAATGATGATGAAATTATTGATTTTGTAAATCTTACCAAAGATCTTCCTATTCATATTAGACTAATAGAATTTATGCC
>JADQBM010000100.1 GCA_016278615.1 Clostridia bacterium
TTAAAATCCACACTATGAGTACTGAGGGGTGGATTTTAGAATTACAATTAAGAAATAGGTAAATTACAATGTTTATACCAAATTTAAGGTCTTGACCTATTATAAAAGTTTATATATAATATTATGAAGTGACCATAATTCAATAGGTGCCCATAGCTCAGCTGGATAGAGTGTCTGACTACGAATCAGAAGGCCGGGGGTTCGAATCCCTTTGGGCACGCCAGAAAAAAAGATAGATGTCTTTTATCTATCTTTTTTTGTTATAAGTGAAAGGATTCGAACCACCGGCCTTCTGATTCTTCCTCTGTGGGGGATGCGCCGAAGATAATTTGGGTCATACCCCAGGGACATTCCTTAGAAAGATAGACCTTTAAGCGAAAGGTGTGTCCCTTTACCTTATAATTTGGAGGAAAGCAGATGCCATTTTTTGAAGGGAAGCAGGAATTATATCAAATGCTTTGTTTTATCGTTATACCTATAGCAGTCTCTACCCTCTTTTATTTTCTAAAACCAAAAAACTTATGGGCATCACCTGTCATTATTTTATGTGCTTTTCTAATAGGGACAGCAATTTTTTACCCCTATATATTTACAGATATACTGACAGGAAATTATGATTCTACAACAATTTATTGGTTCATTTTTGTTGTGCCAATTCAAATTGTTTCTGCATATTATTTACATTATTAACACATATTTTAATCAAAAGAAAGAATCGAACAAAATAAGCAGTTATTCATTTTAATGTTACAATTCAATAGACAATATGTTAAACTGGTCTAAAATGAATTTGTCGAAGGAGCATCAGAAAAATATGTATCAGTTGAGGGGATATACTTTAGGGAAATTATTAGAAGCACTTACGTTAGAAGATATGCATGAAATACGGAAATGCTTAGGAATAAAAAATGCAAGCCAATTACGAAAAAATGAACTTGTTGCAAAATTAACTCAGGATATTCCTGAATATTTGGAAGATAGATTTTTATTATTGGATCAAGAAAGATATGATATTATTAAGGCTTTTGTAAATAATAAGGGTGTTATGTCAGTAGATTCTTTGGATGATTACGATTTTAACTATTTTTATTTCTTAATTAATGGGATGATATTTAGAGGGACGCATAACGGAGATTTTGTTTTCATCATGCCAGAGGAAGTTATAAAGAAATTCAAAGTGATAGATAATAAAGACTATAAAGATGTGGTGAAACGCAATAGTGATTGGATTATGTATTGGCATGGATTGATTTACTATTATGGTGCAATAGATTCAGTGACAGCATCTGATTTTATTAGTAGAGACTTTGGAGAGACTGACATAGTCAGTTATACCAATGTAACCATAGAGGGTTTCTTTTATTATCAGGAGATAGAAACGTGCTGCATGGATGGAGAACTTATTCATTATAATGGAATGTTTGAAGATGTTGGTGTTCTACTTGATGAACATAAAATGCGAAAATCCATTGATTATTATCCTTATACAAAAGAACAATTCATACAGGCAGGGCAACCCTATTACTATAAAAAAACACCTGAAACCCGACAATTAGAAGTATTTTTAAAAAAACATTACCATTTCGATGATGAAATGGTAGATGCTTTAGTTGAAGATTGTACAGAAATCATTCGTTTGTCTTGTGGTGAAAATAATTTATCAATCATTCTTGATTTGTTCAGTGAACACATTAGGATTAAATCTCTTGAAAGAGCGCAGGAATTAGGAGATATTGTATTAGCCATCAACAATAATTATCCCATGTGTTCCCTAAAGGGATATACGCCTATAAAACTAAAAGAAGCTTCGAAAAAAAAAGACAAACCTGACAAAGTTGAAAGTGGTAATATATATAGCTTTAAGACAGGCCAAAAAATAAGTCAAAATGATCCCTGCCCATGTGGAAGTGGGATTAAATTTAAAAAATGTTGTGGAATAACTTATTAGAAGGTGGAGTCGTGCTATGGTGCAAGAAAAAGGATTTTCGGTTTCAGTAAAAGCATTATTGGTAAAAGAGAACAGGTTTCTTGTTTTAAAGCGTCCTGAGCATGCTAAATCCAGAGGCGGACTCTGGGAATTTCCTGGTGGGGTGTAGAATTCGGAGAAGCCCCAGAGGAAGCATTGATACGTGAAATCAAAGAGGAAACAGGGTTAGATGCGGAGATTATAAAACCTGTATATGTTTGGACCGTTGTAAAGGATCCATCCCGGCAGGTAGTTGGGATCCACTATCTATGTAAGTTGCTGGGAGAATGTTTCATTACATTATCCCACGAGCATTATGAGTATGCATGGGTTAACATGAAAGAGATCACAGATTACGACCTTTGCCAATGTATAAAAGACGATTTAAATAAATTCGATATAAATTCCATAATGGAAGAAGAATCTATCCGTAAGGAATAATAAAAAAATCAAGCCAGCCTTGGAGAATGCCAATCAAAACAATTCTAATTGACCTTTGTAAACTTTTCCAAAAATCCTTATTTTTTCTATGTAATTTATTAATTTTTATTAATAATTATTCGATTCTTTCTAAATACTATAATTAAGATAGAATTGGAGGGTTAACTATGAAAAAAATATCTATATTAATGATTATCATGCTTTTATTAACTTCAGTAGTTGGTTGTGCACAAGAAGAAGCGGTTGGTGGTGTTGAGTCATCTATATCGGAATTAGGTGATATTAAAAATATAAAGACAATCGCAGATCAAGTTAATGTATATGAAGGATGTTCTCCCAACAGCAATGTTCTTCAAACTTTAGGAAAAGATACTCAATTAAATGTTATTGGTCAAGTTGAAGATTGGTATGCTGTAAAGATGGCAGACAACAATATAGGGTTTGTACCAGAAAGCCAAGGTCAGCCAATTGTTCCAGATAGTCCAATCGACAATATACCTGGACCGACGACGCCATCGCCACAAATGATGCAAACACCAGAAGGTGAGCCAACGCCGGAAGGTGAGACAAACCAAGAAACACCACAAGACACACCAGAACCTGAAACAATACCGGAACCACAAACCACACCCTTAGAGGTGGGTCCTGACAACACAAATGATGCAGCACCTAATATACCTTCAGAAAACACAAATGCACCTTCATTAACAAATGATGAACAAGAAATGATAAGGTTGGTGAATGAAGCGAGAGCACAAAATAACTTGTCCGCTCTTAAGGTGGAAATGGAAGTAACCAATGTGGCGAGAATCAAATCGCAAGACATGATTGATAATAACTACTTTAGTCATAATTCACCCACATACGGAAGTCCATTTGATATGATGAAAGATTTTGGTATTGAATACGTTCGTGCAGGAGAAAACATTGCAGGTAATCAAAGTGTTCAGAGCGCTCACGATGCCTTAATGAATTCTCCCGGCCATAGAAAAAACATCTTAAGCCCTGATTTTACACATATAGGAATCGGAATAAAAGATGGGGGTCAGTACTCAAAAATGTTTTGTCAGATGTTTATTAGTAAACCCAAATAAAGGATATCCGTCATAAAAAATCGTCTTGCAGTTCCAAGGCGGTTTTTTTATTTCTTCCAATAGAAATTTGAAATGACAGCAAATTAATATATACTTAGAGTAAGCAATTAGAAGTACGAATAAAGTGAAAATCAAAGTTATAAAGTAGGTGAAACAAGGATGAAAGATAAGACAGAGACCTTATGGTATACCCCTCAGGATATCTCGCAGTTGGATTATCTCAATGAAATTGGTCTGCCAGGGGAATATCCCTATACAAGAGGGGTTCAAAGCACTATGTATCGGGGAAAACTATGGACAATGCGAATGTATGCGGGTTACGCAACTGCTGAAGAATCAAATAAGCGATACAAGTATTTAATAGAGCAAGGCACTATGGGACTTTCGATTGCATTGGATTTACCCACACAAATAGGCTATGACTCGGACCATCCATTGTCCGAAGGAGAAGTAGGAAAAGTTGGTGTTGCCATTGATTCCTTGCAAGATATGGAAGCGCTCTTTGATGGCATTGCTTTAGATCAGGTTTCAACTTCTATGACCATTAATTCTACAGCGGCCATATTACTTGCCATGTATATTGTGGTAGCTGAGAAACAAGGTGTAAATCCAGATCAGCTAAAAGGTACCATACAAAACGATATTCTTAAAGAATACATTGCCCGGGGAACCTATATTTTTCCAATAGAACCTTCTATGAGATTAATTACCGATATTTTTGAGTATTGTTCCAAACACATACCACAGTGGAACACCATATCCATATCGGGCTATCATATTAGAGAAGCAGGCTCAACTGCTGTACAAGAGATAGGGTTTACATTGGCCAATGGGATTGCTTATGTAGAAGCTGCAATCAAGTCAGGGCTGGATGTGGATACCTTTGCACCCAGGCTGTCTTTTTTCTTTAATGCTCATAACGATTTATTTGAAGAAGCAGCAAAGTTTAGAGCTGCAAGAAGAATGTGGGCAAAAATCATGAAAGAAAGATTTGGAGCAAAAAAAGAAAAATCCATGCAACTGAAATTTCATACACAAACAGCAGGCTGCACTTTGACAGCCCAACAACCTGAAAATAATGTGGTGCGCGTAACGCTTCAAGCATTAGCAGCTGTACTTGGCGGCACCCAGTCTCTACATACAAATTCCAAAGATGAGGCATTTGCGTTGCCATCGGAAGAGTCTGTAAGGTTGGCCTTAAGAACGCAGCAAATCATTGCCCATGAAAGTGGCGTTGCAGACACTGTTGACCCTCTTGCAGGTTCCTATTTTGTTGAAGCGAAGACAAAAGAAATAGAAGAAGAAGCCTTTAAATACATCGAGAGAATTGATGAAATGGGAGGGGTTCAAAAGGCAATTGAAAATGGGTATTTACAACAGGAAATCATGAATGCTGCATACGAATATCAAAAAAGCATTGAGAACGGTGAGAGAACCATCGTTGGGATGAATAAATATCAAATAGAAGAAGAATCCCCAAAGGGGCTTCTTAAAGTAAACCCTTTGGTAGATGAATTACAAAAGAAAAAGCTTTTAGATTTAAAGGCTCAAAGGGATGAGCAGTTGGTAAAGGAAAAGTTAAAAGCTCTAAAAGAAGCTTGTCAAGGGGATGAAAATCTCATGCCATATGTGATAGGGGCAGTAAAGGTGTATAGCACATTAGGAGAGATTTGTGATATCATGCGAGAAGTATTTGGGGAATATGAACAGAGGGTGAGTATATAAAGGATTTAGGATTTAACTGAAAAACTCTTAGCCAATCAACTGAAGAATTCTAGAAAATCAAAGATTTTAGAATTTCCGCGGAGCGAATGGCAACTTTAACTAAT
>JADQBM010000111.1 GCA_016278615.1 Clostridia bacterium
CTTTAGAGGAAAAAAATCCTCAATGGTGGAATCTATTGTTTTTTATAGGGCTTGCATACAGAAACCTTAATGAGTTTGAAAAAGCTATTGAATACTTTAAAAAAGTCTTACATGTAAAACCCTCTCAGGCAGACGCTATGAATGAATTAGGCTTGTGTTACACTTCTATATATGATTATATAAACGCGGAAAAATATTTTAAAAAAGCACTACTCATTAAAGAGAATGATCATGAGATATTGTCAAATATTGCGGTTGTACATATGAATATGGAGAATTATAAAGAAGCAGAGGCATGTTTGCTTAAAGCTAATGAATTAACACCAGAAGATGAAGTGGTCCTGCACTGGCTGGAAAAACTTAAAGAAATCAGAAATAAAACCCATTGAACTAATGACAGAATTCATATAAGATAAGTTTATTCTAAAGCGTATTTTTAAAATTGATTTATAAACTGATCTCTTGAAAAAGGGCTCAACTAAGGGGGAATACAAAATGAAAGAATTGTTAACTGGAAATGAAGCAGTAGCAAGAGGTGCATATGAAGCTGGTGTTATATTTGCATCCGCTTACCCAGGTACACCCAGTACAGAAATACTAGAAAACATCGTTCAGTATAAATCGGATATATATTGTGAATGGGCACCTAATGAAAAAGTAGCCTTTGAAGCAGCAGTGGGTGCAGCCATAGCGGGAGGCCGCTCTTTGGTCGCTATGAAGCATGTGGGGGTTAATGTAGCAGCAGACCCATTGTTCACTTTTGCCTATACAGGCACCAATGGAGGCTTTGTATTGGTATCTGCAGATGACCCTGGGATGCATAGTTCTCAAAATGAGCAAGACAACAGAAATTATGCAAGATTTGCAAGAATACCTATGCTAGAACCTTCCAATAGTCAGGAGGCAAAAGACTTTACCCTTTTGGCCATGCAGTTGAGTGAAAAATTTGATACACCCGTTTTGCTGAGGCTAACCACAAGGATCTGCCATAGTAAAAGCGTTGTTGAGCTGGGAAGCAGAGAAGAAGTGTCTGTTAAAAAATATAAGCGTGATATTCCAAAATATATTGCAACACCTGCTAATGGAAGGGTGCTTCGGGTTTCTCTTGAAGAAAGATTAGCAAAATTGAATGATTACAGCAATGAAACCCAATTAAATGTTGCTGAATATAATGATAAGGAAATAGGGATTATTAGCTCAGGTGTAGCTTATGAATATGCCAAAGAAGTCTTTGGCGAAAAGGCATCCTACCTGAAATTGGGCTTTACTTTCCCATTGCCAATGGAGAAAATTAAAGAATTTGCAGATAAAGTGAATACACTTTATGTAATTGAAGAACTGGATCCATATATTGAAGACCAGCTCAGAAGAGAAGGGATTTCCTGTATTGGAAAGGAAAAAATCCCTTCAATTGGAGAATTGAATCCAGATATTCTTCGCCAAGTACTACTGAATCAGGAAAAGCAAATCATAGAGACAGATATAAAGGCTGTAGGCAGACCTCCCGTTATGTGCGCCGGATGTCCTCACAGAGGGCTGTTTTATGTTCTTTCTAAGAAGAAAGATATCATGGTCACAGGAGACATTGGTTGTTATACTTTAGGCTCAGCAGAACCCTTAAATGCCATGGACACATGCATCTGTATGGGTGCAAGCATCAGTGCTGGTCATGGTGCTGCGAAGGTCTTTGAAATAATAGGATCAAGCATGAAAGCGGTTGCTGTTATTGGAGATTCTACTTTTTTCCATTCAGGAGTCACGGGATTAATGGATATTGTCTATAACAAAGGCAACTGTACCACCATTATATTGGATAATAGAATTACAGGCATGACCGGTCATCAGGAAAATCCAGGGACAGGATATACGCTCATGGGTGAGAAAACAGCAGAAGTGAATATTCCTGATCTATGTAAAGCGGTGGGATTGAAAGAAGAGAATATTTTTATTGTAAATCCTTTAAACATTGAAGAAACTAAAAAGGCTGTAGATCAGGCTATTGAGATCAATGAACCCACGGTAGTCATCACTAAATGGCCTTGTGCATTAAAGAAATTTTCACCTGAAGATAAGCAAGAATATGATTTGAGTAAAAAGCTCTGTGTGGTGGATGAAGAAAAGTGTAAGGCATGTAAGATCTGTACAAAAACAGGATGTCCAGCAATTTCATTCGATAAAAAATCTAAGATCAATCCAGATATGTGTACGGGATGTGCTGTGTGTCTGCAGGTATGTCCATTTGATGCCATAGAAAAGGTGGGTGAATAACTTGGTGAAAAGTATATTATTGGTTGGCGTTGGCGGCCAGGGAACCATATTAGCAAGCAAAATTCTTTCTTCTGCACTTCTTGAGGCCGGTTATGATGTTAAAATGTCTGAAGTTCATGGGATGGCTCAAAGAGGCGGAAGTGTCACGACTCAAATTCGATTTGGCACAAAAGTCTTTTCTCCAATTATTGGAAGAGGTGAAGCAGACATTGTTGTGGCATTTGAAAAAATGGAAGCCATCCGATGGATTGATTATCTCAAAAAAGATGGTAAAATGGTGATAAATGATTATGAAATTCCTTCGGCACCCATTTTAATGGGAACGGCAAAATACCCAGATGGTATTCTTGAAGAGTTAAATAAAAAAACCAATGTTATTATTTTTAAAGCTGCGAATATTGCAAAAGAATTGGGTAATAGTAAAACAATGAATATTGTATTGTTAGGAGCCTTAGTAAAAGCGATGGGTCTTGAGGATTTAAACTGGGAAAAAGCCATTAGAAATAACATTAAGAAAAAATTGGAAGATGTTAATATTGAGGCATTTTACAAGGGTGTCATGCAGATAAAATAAAAAACATTCAATTTGTTATTGACACTCTGTACTCTTTGTATTATAATTTCTATTGTCGCTATAAAACAACATAGTGAAGCAAATGTTCCAAAGTAGCTCAATGGCGGAGCACTCGGCTGTTAACCGATAGGCTGTGGGTTCGAGTCCCACCTTTGGAGCCAATTGCCGGGGTGGCGGAACTGGCAGACGCACAGGACTTAAAATCCTGCGGTCCTTAACGACCGTACCGGTTCGATTCCGGTCCTCGGCACCATATTTACCTTATTATCGCGGAGTGGAGCAGCTGGAAGCTCGTTGGGCTCATAACCCAAAGGTCAGGGGTTCAAATCCCTTCTCCGCAACCAATTACATTTTTGTTTTTGCGGCAGCTTAGGCTGAGAGATCTTTTATCGTCGCGGAGTGGAGCAGCTGGAAGCTCGTTGGGCTCATAACCCAAAGGTCAGGGGTTCAAATCCCTTCTCCGCAACCAATAAGGCGGCGTAGCTTAGCTGGCTAGAGCGTCCGGTTCATACCCGGAAGGTCGGTGGTTCAAGTCCACTCGCCGCTACCAATAAAAACTTGTCAATGAACAATGAACAATGAACAATGAAGGAAATATATTTTGAAGAGTCAAAATATATAAATTATATAAAAGCGAATTTTGAAAAATTAACCATCATTATTCATTTTTCATTCTTAATTATTAATTGAAGCAATATGGGCGTATAGCTCAGCTGGGAGAGCACCTGCCTTACAAGCAGGGGGTCATAGGTTCGAGCCCTATTACGCCCACCATATTAAAAACAATTAAGAATTAAAAATTAAGAATTAAGAAAAGAATTAAGGTAAGAAAACATTCGGCCTGGTAGTTCAGATGGTTAGAATGCCAGCCTGTCACGCTGGAGGTCGTGGGTTCGAGACCCATCCAGGTCGCCATTATTATCCATTGAAAATGGATGAAAAGTAAGTTAAAGTATAAGTTTAAGGATGAGTTTAGTACTAAATAGTAAGTTGAGATGTTGTTTTATGACTTAACTTACACTAACTCCGAAGGAGTTACTTACACTTAGCACTTAGAGATTTTGCTAGAGTGAATCACTTAGTCGGTGACCCAGGTCACCATTTATACAATGAACAATGAACAATGAACAATGAAGGAAAGATTTTGCTAAGGCAAAATCAATAGTATTGAAAACTAAAAGAGAATTTTGTAAAACAAAATTAACCATAATTATTCATTCTTCATTCTTCATTATTAATTAACCATGCTGGTGTGGCTCAACGGTATAAGTAGAGAACCCAATCTATGATTGGCGTGAATCACTTAGTCCGTGACCCAATAGTAATTGATTAAACAAAAGTAATTCAGGAGATTCAAAAGTAAATGATACGCTGGTGTGGCTCAACGGTATAAGTAGAGAACCCAACTCTATGATTGGGGTGAATCACTTAGTCCGTGACCCAGTAGTAATTGATTAAACAGAAGTAATTCAGGAGATTCAATAGTAAATGATACGCTGGTGTGGCTCAACGGTAGAGCAGCTGACTTGTAATCAGCAGGTTGGGGGTTCGATTCCTCTCACCAGCTCCAAGAAGCAAATGAACAATGAACAATGAATAAGGAACAATGAAGGAAATATATTTTGCTATCGCAAAAATATATAGATTAGAAAGAAAATTTTGCGGAGCAAAATTCACCATCATTATTCATTATTCATTCTTAATTATTCATTCACAAGTAACAAATCTGGAGGGGTTCCCGAGTGGCCAAAGGGGGCGGACTGTAAATCCGTTAGCTGAGCTTTCGGTGGTTCGAATCCACCTCCCTCCACCATAAATACAATGAACAATGAACAATGAACAATGAAGGAAATATATTTTGCAATAGCAAAATATATAAGTTATATAAAATAGAATTTTTTCATTATTAATTATTCATTAACCAAGTTAATTATGCGGAAGTGGCTCAGGGGTAGAGCTTCGCCTTGCCAAGGCGAAAGTCGCGGGTTCAAATCCCGTCTTCCGCTCCAAGAAAATCAAGGAACAATGAATAAGGAACAATGAACAATGAAGGAAATATATTTTGCCATGCAAAATATATATGGATTAGAAAGAAAATTTTGCGAAGCAGCAAAATTAACCACAATTATTCATTCTTCATTATTAATTATTCATTAACCAAGTTGAATTTGCGGATGTAGTTCACTGGTAGAACTCCAGCCTTCCAAGCTGGTAGAGTGGGTTCGATTCCCATCATCCGCTCCATGACCTAACAGCAATCTCTGATTGCGTCGTAGGTCAGGTGTCACGAAACAGAAATCTTTGATTTCGTCGTGAAGCTGACCCATGACCTAACAAGTGGAACTCTCCAATCTCGGATTGGTTAGAGTTGCCATTCTCAACGAGAAAGAAATCTCTGATTTCGTTTTCGAGACTGAGTCAATTTATAATTGCGTCGTAGGTCAGGTGTCGCGCAATAAGTGGAACTCTCCAACCTTTGGTTGGTTA
>JADQBM010000068.1 GCA_016278615.1 Clostridia bacterium
GCTTGGTGGTGTGAGAGGTCGGTCATTCAATTAATGAATGACCTCCTACTCGATCGCCCAGGAGATTTCTTTTTTTCAAAGAAAATAGACTGCTGGGCCGATGGATATTATAACAAATAAAATGTAATATGTAAGAGACACTAAAAGTAAGTATCAACAGGATTTAGGGGAGAAATGATGAACTATATCGTATTTGACTTAGAATTCAATCAGGCTTGGGACTCAGAAGAAGGTCATAGTCATTTAAATTTAAAATGTCCTTTTGAAATAATTCAGATGGGTGTACTGCAATTGGATGAAAAGTTTCAAGTAATATCAAGTCTGAATAGACTGATAAAGCCAGAGGTGTATACGACACTTCATCCCTTTGTTAAACAAATTAGCGGTATAAAAATAGAAGATTTGACTTCTGCAAAGTCTTTTATAGAGATTTATAGGGAGTTTACTGCACTTATAGATGATGAAAGCATACTTTGTGTATGGGGTATAGCGGACATTAAGGAATTATTAAGAAATGCACAATACCATAACTTAGATATATCTATAATTCCAAAAGAATATATTAATATCCAAAGATATGCTTCCAAGTATCTACACTGCAATAAAGGGTCCGATGTGGGATTACGTAATGCTGTAGAAATAATGGATATTCCCATTGATAGTAGGTTCCATGATGCTTTTAGTGATGCTTGTTATACAGCAGAAGTTTTTAAAGGTATTTATAGTGAGAATATTAAAACTGCTTTATACCAACCTGATAAAGAAAAGAAACCACAAAGGTCCAATGAAAGATCGAGGCTTGATACAGTTAAACTCATAAAGCAATTTGAAAAGATGTATGATCGGGAAATGACAGAAGAAGAACAGTCCATAATTAAGTTGGCTTATGTGATGGGAAGAACCAATCAATTTCAATCTATTAAGTAAAGCATGACCCATGAAGATTAAACAATTTGGAATACGAAGCCTTAGAACATTAGCTGCCTGCAACAGGAATGAATGCAGGTGGTTTTTTGTTGCTTTTCTTGCTGTCTTTTGCTACAATCTATTTAGATTATATTCGAAATTGATTGGGGGTGTTACGGTTGGGATTCCCTGAAACTTTCAAAGCCTTGTCGGATCCAGTTCGACGTGAAATACTAATTATGCTAAAAGACGGAAGAATGTCGGCAGGAGATATCGCCCAACGTTTTGATTTAACTGGGGCAACTGTATCTTATCATTTGTTGCAATTGAAAAAAGCTGAACTTATTTTTGAGAATAAATATAAAAACTATATTTATTATGAGATCAACATTTCTGTGTTCCAGGAGCTCATGCTTTGGTTTACACAATTTAAGGAGGTACAAGACCATGAAAAAGAGAATTAATTTAACAATAGTATCGGGCTCCCTGATTTCCCTGCTTCCTATGATCCCGTCTGCCTTACTCTATGATAAGTTGCCGGAGCTGGTAGCCATACACTTAAATACCAGTGGGGTTGGGGATAATTATGTTCCTAAAGCCATTGCGGTATTCGGAATTCCTTGGGTTTTTGTAGCGCTGACGATTATCATAAATGTCCTAGGGAACAATGGCTCAAAAGAGGAGGATATTTCTCGTGTGATGAAGCTCCTGCGCAAATGGATGGTTCCAGTGGTGGCGGTTTTCGTGCAGATATCTATACTGGCTCACGCCCTCACCTTGGGTTACAATGCGGTTTTTTATTCCCGATTAGTGGCAGGTTTTTTAATCGTAATTATTGGAAATTATTTACCAAAATGCAGACGGAACAATATCATTGGTATAAGGTTGCCGTGGACACTTCAAGATGCGGACAATTGGAATAAGACGCATAGACTTGCTGGGTATCTATGGATTGTGTGTGGGCTGATTATAATGGCCAGTGCGTTTTTTCAGATATCGTTGCTCATGGTCTTGCCACTCGCTGTTATGGTGACGGTTCCAGGGGGGTACTCCTTTTGGCTGAATAAGACCCACAACATTAATTAATTTATCGATTAAGAAGGGGCAGTAAGGGTATCATAATAAAATATAATGATCCGTTTAGTTCTCATGCAAGTATGCTGTGTTGATTGGAAAATTCAATCAAGGATATGTAACAAGGAGGTTGCCATGAACAATTCCAAAGAATATGAACCCAAGTTTACAAGATATCATGATTTGATGAGATTTCGAGTAAGAGAGATACTTTTAGTTTCAACCCCATATGATTCATTTGTTCTGGAGGAAGATGGGCACCTGTCCGACAAGATATTCGGTGAGTATTTAGACTTAAACCTACAGTTTGTTCCCAGAATAGCACATGTATCTTCAGCAGAGGAAGCTTTTGAGGCACTTAAAAGCCGAACCTATGATCTTGTTATTACCATGCCGCGTATTACCGATATGAGTCCTCTTGAATTTGGTAGGCTTGTAAAGGAAACTTATCCGGAAAAACCTGTTGTTATGTTGACCTATGAAGCTTTAGACAATGAAATGACCAATGAAATCAGAAAATCAAAGTCAATTGACAGAGTGTTTGTCTGGTCAGGCAACAGTCAAATATTGCTTGCAATTATAAAGTATGTGGAAGACCGAGGAAATGTTGAAGAAGATAGTCAGCAGGGCGTACAAGTTATTTTAGTAGTGGATGATTCTCCAAATTATTATTCTCAGTTCTTACCCCTGATTTATACAGAAATCATGAAGCAGACACGTTACCTTATCACCCACGCTGTTAATGATCTTCACCGTTTACTTAGGATGCGAGCAAGGCCCAAAATCTTATTAGCAGACACATTTGAAGAGGCTTTAGAGATTATTCAAAAATATCAGAATAACTTACTTGGAATCGTATCTGACATTCGTTTTATAAAAGAGGATGCTATTTACGCCGATGCTGGCTTAGAGTTGGCTGTCAAAGTTCGGGATAAAATCTCAGATCTTCCTATTTTGCTACAGTCTTCCGAAACCGACAATGCAATAAAAGCTGAGAAGCTGGGGGTGAGTTTCCTTGATAAGAATTCGCCAAAATTATTAAAAGAGCTTCGTAATTATATATTGGATAATTACAGTTTTGGGGATTTCGTGTTTAAGAGCCCTCAGGGGGATGTGATTTCCAACGCATCTAGTATCACGAATTTCGAGAGTGAAATTAAAGATTTGCCTGATGAAAGTCTTGATTATCATGCCAGTCACCATCACTTTTCCCGCTGGTTCAGAGCCAGAACAGAATTCGAAGTGGCGGATGAACTAAGAGAGAGAGAGTCCAGTGCTTCTGAAAATATTAAAGAATTTAGGGCGTTTATGATCGACTGCCTTGAGAGATTCTTTAGGAGTTATCAGAAAGAAGTTATAATTGATTTCGGGCTTTCAAAGATGAATCTTGAAAATTCTTTTGTCAGACTCGGAAGTGGTTCCTTAGGGGGGAAAGCCAGAGGTGTTGCATTTTTCAGATCCCTTCTTGCCAAATCAAATCTGCAAAAAAAATATCCAGATATAAAATTAAAAATACCCAGCTCCTTTGTAATTTCTAGCGAGGTTTTTGAAGAATTTATGTCTATAAATGATCTGCAGGAAATGGCTTCTAATTCAACAAATGAGGAAGAAATTGCCCAGAAGTTTCTTGAGGCTCAGCTGCCTGTAGAAATTACGGAGAATCTTCGGGTACTCATTAATGAAATAGATTATCCCCTTGCTGCGCGTTCTTCAAGTATTCTTGAGGATTCACAGGTATTACCCTTTGCCGGAATATTTAAAACATACATACTCCCCAATTGTGCGAAGGAATCTGAAGTACGGTTAAAACAACTTACGGATGCTGTAAAGCTCATATATGCTTCGTTGTTTTTCCAATCCCCCAAGGGATATGCAAAAAATGCAGATGTACGTATTGAAGAAGGACTGATGTCTGTTCTCATACAGCAGTTGGTTGGTGAAAATCATGGAGATCTATTTTATCCGGCTATTTCAGGTGTTGCACAGACCTATAATTATTACCCGTATTCATATTTGAAACCTGAACAAGGAATCGTAAGTCTTGCACTTGGGTTTGGGAAAGCTATTGTAGATGGTGAGCAGGTATATAGTTTTTCACCTGCATTTCCGAGAATGAACCCGCCTTACGCCTCACCCTCCGAATTTATGGAAAATACACAGGCAAGCTTCTATACTCTTGATTTAAGCGAGTGCAAAAAGCAACTTACTATGGATGATGACTGTACCTATAAAAAAATTGACTTTGAACGTGCTGAACAAGATAAGACTTTGCAATTAGTAGCAAGTACTTATTTAGCAGAGGATGATCTAATTACGGATACATTCGAAACCGGAAGACCTAAAATCGTTACTTTTGCTTCTATATTAAAGTACAATTCTATCCCACTGGTTGGTATTGTTAAAGACCTGTTTGAATTAGGGAAATCTGCCTTTGGAACAGATGTAGAAATAGAATTTGCAGTTAATATACCTGTTGATAGAAAAAAACAGCCAGAGTTCTATTTTTTACAGATACGTCCAATGGTAGTTGGTAGAGAGTCCAGTGAGGTCAATATTGGTGATTACAGAGCAGAAGATGCAATTTGCACAAGCGTGCATACCATTGGAAATGGTGTATATAAGGATATTTGTGATATCATTTTCTTAGATCCCCATGGTTTTGATTCAAGTAAAACAAACATCATTGCATCAGAAATAGGTGAACTCAACAAGCTGCTAATAAATGAAGGCCGCAAATGTATTTTGATTGGATTCGGGAGGATAGGAACTTCTGATCCTTGGCTTGGGATACCACTCTTATGGTGGCAAATGTCCCAGGCAAGAGTGGTTGTGGAAGCAGACATGGGTAGATTGGAAGCGGAACCTTCCCTGGGAAGCCACTTTTATCATAACCTGACATCCTTAAGAATGGGTTATTTTCATATTGGTAAAAAATCTGAGAGTGAAGAGTGTATAAATTGGAATAGTTTGAAACAAGCATCGATTGTTCATGAGACCGAGCATGTTAAGCTTGTCCGTTTTAAAAAACCACTCATCATAAAAATAGATGGTCAAAGCAACAAAGGGGTAATACTGAAGCAGGAATGAAATCATTCAAGTGTTTTTAAAAATAGAAGAACGGATGTAGTGAAGAGTTTTTAATGGGTATATAACCACTCCTATAAAAGATAACCTCAGTAATCAAAAATACTGAGGTTTTTTACATGCCCATTATTTTAGTAAATAAAGCAACGAAATTATTCAAAAAAATAAGAGGCTGTCAATAACTTTCGAAAATGTCACCCTCTTATCTAACTCGACTAAGAGATAATTAATTAGGCAGAAATATTTATGCTTGTTT
>JADQBM010000078.1 GCA_016278615.1 Clostridia bacterium
TTTGGGTATAGCAAACAAGCCAATTAAAAAGACGAACAATTGCTGATTTTAATAGTATAAAAGCTTATGCTGCGATTTTGGAATGTTTCATATATTCTATCTGATGTTCTTCTGGAAGATAAAAGGGGGTCAGGCTTTCATAATTCATTTATAATACACATTAACAAGTTCCTAAGCAGTTGCAGAGTTTATAATAGATTAATAGAGATATTACATTATATAACAAGGAGATGTAATAATGGCGAGAAAAGAAAGAATCCATTATGAAGGGGCGCTATATCATGTGATCTGTCGTGGGAATAATAGAGAATATATTTTTGAAAAGAATTATGAGAAAGAAAAGTATGTAGAATTGCTCATCCATTATAAAAAAAGATATCAATTCAAAATATATGCTTATTGCATCATGGGAAATCATGCACATATTTTGATAGAGGTCGGTAAGGTTCCGCTATCTAAAATAATGCAGGGAATTCAGCAAGTTTATACATATTATTATAATAAGCAAAACAACAGAAGCGGGCATGTTTTTGAACAAAGGTATAAAGCAATATTATGCAACAAAGATTACTATTTACTGTCATTAATCCGATACATACACCAAAACCCTGTAAGAGCTGGTTTAAAGGGGGGACTAAGTTATCCATACAGCAGCCATAAAAACTATATTCTGGATAATCCGAATAATTTAGTAGACAGGCAATTTCCTTTGAGTGTATTCGGTAAAAGCTTAAAACATCAATTAGAAGGATATAATGAATTTGTTGGCGTGAAAGAAAATGTAATACAAGATCTGAAAGATGACGAATTGGCAGAAGAAATAGAGGCTTATTGGGCAGAAGAACAGAGAATAGATAAATTCTTATTTGTTGACATATTGGAGGCAGTATGTGGCTATTATGATATAAAAACAGAAGAGATAAGTTTAAAAGTAAGGACGAACAGGCTGGTAAAAGCAAGGAAAATAATTATCATTCTTGCTAAGAGTTATTGTGACTTATCAAACAAAGAACTAGCTGAAGGATTGAATATGTCACAGCCAGCGATATCAAACATAATAGCTGATATAGCAGCAAAAGAAGATTATGAAGAAGATATAATGGATATTTCTAATCTTAATTTAAATATTTCAAAATGAGTTTGTTATGAAGAATATCGGCATGCTATACTATATTTATTATTATGTAGTCATTTGTGACGTAAAGGAAAAATTATATTTCATAAAACATGAACTGAAATAGGAGAAACCATGGTCTCAATAATCATTCCTAACTACAATGGTAAACACTTCTTAAAAAATTGCATAGAATCTTTAAAAAAACAAACGTATAAGGATATTGAAATAATAGTCATTGATAATCATTCTTCAGATGGAAGCGTTCAATGTATAGATGAGTGCTATCCTGAAGTTGAAGTAATTGAGCTTGATACAAATACTGGCTTTTCGAATGCAGTCAATGTAGGGATTAAAAATGCTCTAGGAGAATTTGTTTTTCTTCTAAATAATGATACCCAAGTCGATGAAAGATGTATTGAATATCTTGTTGAATCTATCAACTCTTCAGAGGATATATTTGCTGTTAACTCTAAGATGATTCAGTATTATAATAGAGAGCTGATAGATGATGCTGGCGATGAATACAATGCTTTTGGATGGGCTTTTAAAAGGGGATACAATAGAAAAGTTGCATCAAAGACAAAACCTGCCAGAGTATTGACAACTTGCGCAGGGGCTTCATTATATAGAAGATCAGTATTTGATGAAATAGGATATTTTGATAATGAATTTTTTGCCTATCTAGAAGATGTAGATATAGGATATAGAGCGAACCTTCTCGGGAATAAGAATATATATAATCCAAATGCCTTGGTATACCATATTATAAGTGGAACCACTGGCAATAAAAAGACAGAATTCAAGACAAAGCTTTCTGCACGAAACAACATTTATGTAATTTACAAGAACATGCCTTTTCTCCAAATTTTAATAAATCTTCCCTTTCTACTTCTTGGAACCATCATTAAGGCCATGTTTTTTTCCAGGCATGGGTTTGGAAGAGTCTATATTAAAGAAACTTTAGCGGCAATAAAAAATATTAGCAAGGTTTCAAAGGTTCCATTTAAGATAAAAAACCTCCATAATTATATATGGATACAAGTAAGGCTTTGGTGGAATTGCGTATATTTTATATATAACAGAATTAAATAATTTTGTTATATAGTGTATGGTTTATAGATTATGGAGACGAAGTATAGAGTATGGAGTATAGAGTAGGGAGTATACCAATTTATAATTCACAATTGAGAATGAATGATAAATTTTTCAAGTAAAAATTTCATTATTATGGATTCGTAGTTTCTTGTTAGAGTGAGTATAAGATGCTATACTATAATTATTAATATAATTCCATAGATATACATGATTGATAATAAATGGAAATTTAATAAAATAGGTTAGGGATAAAGGGGAGTGTTAAATATGACGGATAGGGAATTACTGGAACTTATTGTAGAGAAAGTAGGAGGCTTGGATTCTAAAGTGGGAAGCTTAGATTTCAATGTAGGGAACTTGGATTCTAAAGTGGGAAGCCTGGATACTAAATTGGGAGCATTGGATTTAAAATTTAATAACCTTGAAGACAAAGTAGGAAGCTTGGACTCAAAATTTGATAACCTTAAAGACAAAGTAGGAAGCCTTGATGAAAGTTTAGAAAGAGTTGAAATAAAAGTTAATAAAATTGATAATACAGTTGTACGAATTGAAAATAAGCATGGGGAAAAATTGCAGGTTCTATTTGATGGATATATACAAAATACTGATAAGCTTGATCGTATAGAAAAAGAAGTAACACGTCAGGAAGAAATTATTTTAAGAAAGATAAAGTAAGGCGACTTCGAATTTCAAACTTCAAACCTCGAACCTCGAACCTCGAACTGATAACTAAATATTTCCCCTGTAACCTGGTCCAATTCTATAATCCATACTCTATACACCATAAACCAATAACGAGGTATTAGCCATGGAACTTTCAATTATTATAATCAACTATATGACTTTTGAAAAAACTGTTCATTCAATTGAATCTATTCTTCGATATACTGAGGGTTTAAAATATGAGATTATTTTAGTGGATAATGCTTCTTTAAATAATGATGCGAAGAAGCTTGATAAATATATAAATAATAATAATTTAGATATAAAGCTCATAAAAAATAGTGAGAATGTTGGGTTTTCTATAGGCAACAATATGGGAATAAAAGAAGCAAATGGCGATTATATTGCTTTTTTAAATTCTGATATTGAACTAACAGAGAATTCGTTATTAAAAGCTTTATCTTATATAAAAGGCAATTCAGATGTTGGCGCAATAGGTTGTAGGCTAATTACTCCGGATGGAAAACTGGATCATGGATGTAAGAGAGGATTTCCTACTCTTAAAGCCTCGTTGCATTATTTCCTTAAGTTGGACAAGGTTTTTAATGACATTAAGTATGATAATTACAAATTAAGTCATTTGAATGAGCATGAAATAAATACGGTAGATGTGATATCAGGTGCTTTTTTCGTAACTTCTAAAAGGGTTTTGGATGAAGTTGGCGTGTTCGATGATAGATTTTTTATGTATGGAGAAGATATTGACCTTTGCTATAGAATAAAAGAAAAAGGTTATCGTGTTGTCTATAATCCCGAAGTTGGCACAGTGGTTCACTATAAAGGTTCAAGTGGTAAAAAAAGAAAATATAAAACTCTGTATCATTTTTATGAATCAATGATATTGTTTTACAATAAACACTATAGAAAGAAATACAATTTTTTAGTGACTATCATGGTATATTTAGCAGTTTGCGTTTTGTTTATAATAAAGTTAGTGAGTAATTCTTTTAAATCATGAATGAAAGCGAAAGTTTATAGGGGGAAAAGGGTCAGACTGTTGTAATTATATATAACGATTCTTGGATGGCGCGTAGTTCATTATTTGTGATATAATAACAAATAAAAGGGTGGGGACTGTGGAAGATAAAACTTTTGATCTTATAGAAAAAATGTATAGTGAGTTTACAAACAGGTTTGATGGGCTGCAAAAGAGCTTAACGGAATTTAAAACTGAAACAGCTGAAGGATTTGCAGGTATAGAAAGTCGGCTTACTAAGATAGAAACAAGTATAGAAAATGAAATAAAACCAAATATAAAAACTTCTTTAGAAGGTTACCAAACGGTATATGAAAAACTTCAGGAGCATGACAAAAGATTCGATGAACTATCAGAAAAAATAGAAAAACAAGACTTAGAGATCAGAGTAATTAAAGCGGTTAAATAAAACGAGAGAGGCGGTAGGCTTTATGAAAAGAAAAACATATAAACTTACTGACTTCTTTGAAAACTACAGCAAGGAGATAGATAAGTATATTATATTCATTAAAATCAATTCTCTGGGTAGAGATGCAAAAGATATATTGACGACTTTGAAAAAGCTCCAAATGTCGTTAGAGGAATTGGAAAATGAAGTTGAGTTTGTTATTGAAGAATTTAACGTAAAGCAGGAGGCATGGGAAAGATATAATGTAGTGAAAGATTTAAGGTTTCAAGCAGATGTATGGTTATATCATCATGGAGAAATAGTCACCAATGATTCATTTATGACAGCAATTTACGGGAACTGATTAGTGGAAAGTTCTGGACATGGGTAGAAGCGCGAAATTTTGCGCTTTTCTTTATTTTACAAATTAACAGAAAAATGTAATGAAAAGTTAATTTTTTGAAAATGAATTTATTTGATATAATAGATTATGACTCTTCAATATTAGTTTAATAATGTTTTCTGTAAGTGATGATATAGAAATGTGGTGATCCATATGATAAGGCAAAAGAAAGATGGAACTTTCCTAAAGATATTTGAATGTTTGCTATATGTTTTATTGGTGAACATCAGCTACTATAGTGCATTGGTTATCAATATAACGGCTCTTTATGATGCCAGAAATTTTGGTGCCTATTATAATTCGGCGCTCTTGATATCTTTTTCAGCAGTGGTGGTGCTTTTATTAAATGGCACTTTTAATACGGCTGACAAGACATGGACAGAAAATATTATTATTATGAGTATTGCTGCTATGATGATAGGCATCATCACCATGGCTGTGGCATTTTTTAATCGTGAGTTTGCATTGCCAAGGACTGTCATACTCATTGCCTTCATAATCCAGGTCGGTAGTTTTTCATTAGTCAAATTAATGGTGATATCTTATATAAAAAAGACTGAGAGAAAAAAAGACATCTTATTGATTGGAAATAAGGATGAAAAAGAATTAATGATAGCAAAGATCTTATCTATTCCTAAGTTTAAAGATACCATTAAATTATTTATTGTGCCGGATTCAAAGTTGATCTCCAGTCATCTAACCAATGTAGATAAAGTTTACATTAGTGATTCAGTTGAAAGAAGCCTCTTGGATAGAATCATGAATCTTTGCATATCCAATCATATACCAGTATATATCGTGCCTAAAACCTATGAAATTGCCATTTTTCATTCGGAACTAATGTTTATGTCAGATGTGCCTTTTTTTAAGGTGGACAACATTGTTTTATCTTGGGAAAAAATGATAATAAAAAGATTATTCGACATTTTCTTTAGTCTCCTTGCACTTATGATGCTTTCTCCAATTATATTAATGGTTGCTTTAGCAATCTTTGTTTCTGATGGAAGGCCCATTACTTATTCTCAAGAGAGGGTTACAAGAAATAACAGGGTGTTTAGGTTATACAAATTTAGGTCCATGATCAACGATGCAGAAAGATCAACAGGGGCTGTTTTAGCAAGTGAGAATGACCCACGGATTACAAGGGTAGGAAGAATTTTGAGACGTTTTTGGTTGGACGAGCTGCCTCAGTTATTTAATGTCTTAAAGGGAGACATGTCTCTGGTAGGCCCAAGACCGGAAAGGGCATACTTTATTGAACAGTTCTCTAAAGAAATACCAGATTTCAAATATCGTTTGGCAGTAAAAGCAGGCGTGACAGGATATGCCCAGGTCATGGGCAAATACACCACAAGTGCAGATCATAAGATCAAATTCGATCTACTCTACATCCAAAATCACAGCATTGTATTTGACTTTAAAATCATATTAGAAACCATAAAGAAAATCATCTTAGGAACCTTAAAGAGAGGCGAGAATAGAGAATATTCATATAAGGATCTGCTAATTAAACACAATATAAGAGAAAGAGACAGAGGAGAAGTTGTTGAGTTTTATTATAAAACAAGGAAAGTGAAATTGCGGAAGCAAAGTATTGCATAATTATTTAAGATTTAAGATTTAGGATTTAAGATTTAAGGTAGATTTTGCTTGTTAACAAAATCCATATTAATAAAGAAGGAGTGTGCTTCTATATGTAGAATTGCATGCTCTCTTTTTTTACATATGGAGACACACTTATTATACATAAATGTTATAATAAGGAAAAAGGAAAAAGGATAATAGGAGAAATGGAAATAAACATTTATGATTATTCGTATAGTTTTGCTTTAAAAATAATTAGAGTCTGTACGCAACTAAATGATCGAAAAGAATTCATTCTTTCAAAGCAATTATTACGGTCAGGTACAAGCATTGGTGCGAATTTACGGGAAGCTAAATATGCTCAGAGTAAAAAGGATTTTCTGAACAAAATGAATATTGCATTAAAAGAAGAATATGAAACAGAATATTGGATTGAATTACTTAAAGAATCAAACATATTAGATGAAAGTGATGCAAGAAAATTACTTTCTGATTGCGAGGTAATGCGTAAAATATTGGCTTCAATTGTTAAAACCACAAGAGATAACTTAAATAGTAAAAGTTCTGGGTGATCCCAGAACTTTTTTCCTTAAATCTTAAATCCTAAATCTTAAATCTTAAATAATCTTATGCTTGAGAAGAAAGTTTCATATTAATAGCAATCCCTACCCCTAACAGTCCATAAAACAAAGGCATGACTGAGACGGAGCTGTCGTTTACTAGGGCGGCGGTTAGGAAGCCGCAGATGCCGATGAAGATGCCTACGCCAACTATGGATATAAAGTCCTCGTATTGATTTCTCCAATATATTTTTATGCTCCAAACGATATAAGCGCCAAAAAGAATTAGTAACGATATTAAGGAGATTAGGCCGGTATTAACAGCAATCCCCAGGTAGAGATTATGGGGCTTGTCTACGATATTGTATATTGGCCAGTCGGCATTATATTTTGCAGCGTAATCATTTTGAGGGAATTCAAAGACATAGGTGTCAGCTCCAGAGCCAATAAAAACATGCTCTTTGACGAGAGGTAAGCTTCTGGACCAAATGAGCCCCCTACCACTTCCAAAAGTTAATTGGTCTTCAAAACCTATACCTGGAACAGGATCTAAGTCCACAAGTTTATTGAGGTTATTGTAAAAAAGGATACCTTCTTTGGTAACCATAAAGCGCCATTTCGAGTCTTCAATATTAACCACAATATAATTGGTGTTATCTTCCTTAATAAAATTAAAGGAATACATGCTAAATCTTTGGTCATCTGCAATGATGTAACCATCATCTTCTTTTGTAAAAAAAAGTTTGGCGCCTTCTTTATCTGTGATAGATACCTCTGAGTTTTGAGCCTCCATATCAACTTGGATGGTAAGAGGTTCATTGTTGCAGCTGATGGTCAATTTATCATAATCCGTATCAAAATAATCAATGAATTGTTTTTGATTGGCATCGGCATCACGTTCAAAAGATCCCTTGATTGCATTTGTTATTTCAGGCATAAGAATGTTAAATGTCAATGCAAACACGGTAGCAACGGAAACTAACAAAAAGGCAATAGATTTCCACCATTTCATAAGTTTCTTATTTAGTATAATCAATGCAACAATAAAAGCGATTCCAATACCTAAAATACCCCCACTAGATTTGGACCCCACAAGGTTAAATATGAGAAGTGCAGAGACAGCACCAAAGATTAATTTTTTCTTAATGTTTTTTTCTGTTATAAAAAGCAGACCAAAGATGGGAATTAACAGGGTTAAATAAAAGGATACATAGTTGATGTTATAAACAGTTTGATAGATTTCTCTATTGGTAAAACTAAATTTTAACTTGTCTATATTGTCTATATAAGATTTTGGGGTAATTAGTTTTTTCCCAATATCTGTTTGGAAAAAGTCATGATTTAGAAACTGCGACATACCAAGGATGCCCAAAATAGAGGATGTAACACCTGTGGCATAAATGATTCGTTTGATACTTTTTTCAGTATTGACAGTATTAATAACATAGAACACCATAAATATATACGAGATTAAAACCAATGACCCTTCAAACCGATCATTAAAGCCATGAAAGGCAAAATAGGGATACTCAGAAAATACCCAAGATAGTATTACAAAGCAAGCGTAAATTGCCATAGGAATGTAGAGTTTGGTTTTTTTGATGTATAAGGATTGGGTCATAATTCTATAAAGAATTGTCAAGGCGGATAGTGTACCCATCAACATGATAAAAACACTTTTATAGTAACTAAAAAAATCGGCAAAAACAGTTTTGTCGGAATGCCAATAATATCCTTCCATTGGAGAAGAATAAGTTTTCATGAATGTAATCATGATAATCACTGCAGTAAAAATAATAATAGGAACATCCTGTGTCCAATGGTAGCCGGTGTCCAAGGTTGGAGCATGGCTCATATGCCAGACAGGTTTTGATGGAGCTGAAGACTTGGTTTTATGTGACTTTTTATCTTTTAACTCATGATTTTTATTTTTTCCCATAAGAAAACCCCCTAAGAGCAATAATATACTATTATACATGATTTAATTGGAAAGAAAAAGCAGAAAATAGTAACATTTAGTTTATTGTTTTAGTTATCCGATACATTATCTTGCAGAATAATCGGAATATGATAGAATAAAGCAGATGACAGGAGTTAAAGAAAGATAACATATAAGAGATAACAGATAACAGATAACAGATAATAATTGAGGATGGGTTTTTTCGGGCAGGCACAGGGACCAGCCCCTACGTTTTTTTCGGGCAGGTGCGAGACCAGCCCCTACAGATTTATACTTATACCTAATACTTATCCTTAAACTTAAACTCAAACTTATACTTATTCTACGGGGTGGTAAAATGGTTAAAATGACAAGGATGTTTTTCCTTTTATTTTTAGATGTTGTATTTATAAATGCATCATATGTTGCTGCGTTTTTAATTCGGTTTGAATTTAATGTGAGCACACCGGTTTTTGATGCTTTTTTTAGCATATACTTAAATTATTTCTTGGTGATTACCTTTATTAAGGTCATTGTCCTTTACCTTTTCGGTATGTATAACAGCTTATGGAAGTATGCAGGAATTGAAGAACTGTTGAAAACCGTTGCCGCTTCTTTTGTTTCGGTAGCTGCAGTTATATTATATTTGGTTTTTATTCAAGAGTATCTACCACGAAGTGTTCATATTATCACCTTTGCCCTTGATATTTTTACCATTGGCGGATTGCGATTGAGCTATAGGTTCTTTAGAGGGATTAAGAGCTTTCCTGGCGTTACAGGCATACGAAAAAACATTCGTAAAGTGATGGTAGTGGGAGCAGGGGATGCAGGAGCAGTCATTATAAAAGAGCTAAGAAATCATGGTGAGCTCAATAGTGTACCTGTCGTTGCAATAGACGATAATAATGCCAAATTAAAACGACGTATTGTGGGAGTTCCTATTTTAGGGAACCGTTTTGATATTCCTCATTTAGCAAAAAAATATAGAGTCGACGAAATTATCATTGCTGTTCCCTCTGCAAACAAAAAAGATATAAAAGAAATTGTGGAACAGTGTAACAAGACACATTGCATACTAAAAATTTTACCGGGATTATATGAATTGATTAATGAAGAAGTTAGCATTAGTAAATTAAGAGATGTAGATATTGAGGATTTGTTGGGAAGAGAATCTGTACAAGTAGACCTTGAAGAGATTAGTGGATACCTGAGTAATAGAATTGTTTTGGTAACAGGTGGCGGAGGTTCTATTGGGTCAGAATTATGCAGGCAAATTGCTAAGTTTAACCCTAAGAAACTCATTGCTTTAGATATTTATGAAAATAATTTGTTTGAAATACAAAACGAAATATTAAGAAAACACCCCGATTTGGATTTTAAACCAGTAATAGCATCTATTAGAGATGGTTTAAGAATGAGAGAAGTTTTTAAAAGACATATGCCTCATGTTGTCTTTCATGCTGCAGCACATAAGCATGTGCCTTTGATGGAGTTGGACCCTAAAGAAGCTGTTAAAAACAACATGTTAGGAACGAATATATTAGTAGATTTAGCAGATGATTTTGGAATAGAGAAGTTTGTTCTTATTTCCACCGACAAAGCCGTTAATCCATGTAATGTGATGGGTGCGACAAAGCGAGGAGCCGAAATGATATTGCAGGCAAAAAGCATGGAATCCAAAACACAATTTTCTGCTGTGCGTTTTGGGAATGTACTTGGCAGCAATGGAAGTGTTATACCGATTTTCAGACAACAGATTGAATCTGGTGGTCCGGTTACGGTGACCCATCCGGATATAACAAGGTATTTTATGACCATCCCTGAAGCGGTACAACTTGTTATTCAGGCAGGCGCCATGGCAGATGGAGGGGAAGTTTTTATATTAGATATGGGACAACCCGTAAAAATTATTGAATTAGCAGAGAATATTATTAAACTCTCAGGCTATAAGCCTTATGAGGAAATTGATATAAAAATTATTGGTTTAAGACCGGGTGAAAAATTATATGAGGAATTGATGTTAAAAGAAGAAAGTATACAAAAAACAGTTCATGAAAAGATCTATATAGGAAAACCGTTATATATTAATGGTAAAGAACTTTTTGAGCAGCTTGAAGCATTGGCCGATATGATGGATGAAGAGGATCATATCATAAAAGAATATTTGAAAAAAATGATACCCACATACGAAGCTACAAAGTAAGTAAATAATTAAGCCATTCATTCATATACTAATGAATGATAAAGATAAAAGGAGCGTGTTTTGATGAAACCCATCAATATTAGCGCAAATAGTTCTTTAATAAGTGAAGAAGAATTATTTGTGTATGAGGACAGGTTAAAGACAGCACATCAGAGGCTTCATTCAGGGGCAGATGATTATTTAGGTTGGGTAAACCATCCTATGGAATATGACCCAAAAGAATTGGAACGAATTATTCAGACAGCTAAAAAGATACGAAGTCAATGCCAGGTTTTTATTATAATTGGTATTGGAGGCTCTTACATAGGCGCTCGTGCAGCAATAGAAATGTTGAATCACAGTTACTATAATCTATTAGATCAAAACCAACGAAAAGGACCCCAGATTTTTTTCGCGGGAAACAATCTCAGTGGTACGTATCATAAGGAACTTGTAGACATGGTAAAAGATAAAGAAATATGTGTTTGCGTCATATCAAAATCAGGGACCACGACAGAATCAAATATTGCATTTTCAATTTTTAAAAAGCTACTGCAAGACAAATATGGGGAAGCAGCTTCTGAAAGGATTTATGTTATTACCGATAAAGAGAAGGGAATTCTAAGAGAAGAAGTCAATCAGAAAGGTTATACTAATTTTCAAGTACCAGAGGATATTGGTGGGCGGTATTCTGTGCTCACACCTGTTGGCTTATTACCTATTGCTGTATCTGGAATAGATGTTTTGGAAATGATGAAAGGTGCAGCGGGTGCTTACTCTCAATTTAATCATCCCGATTTAAGAAATCCCTGTTATGAATATGCTGTTATTAGAAATATTTTATATAATAAAGGAAAAATAATAGAAGTTTTTGAAGTTTACGAGCCTAAACTACAATACTTCGCTGAGTGGCTCAAACAACTCTTTGGAGAAAGTGAGGGAAAAGAAGGAAAAGGAATATTCCCTACTTATCTTCAGTTCAGTGCAGACTTGCATTCCATGGGGCAGTTTCTGCAGGAAGGCAATCAATGTTTTTTTGAAACAGTCCTAAATGTTCAAAGTTTCGAAAGTGATATAATTGTTCCAGAGGGTTCTTTGGATACATTTAAGGGCAAAAAAATGAGTTATATTAATTCTAAGGCTATGGAGGGAGTTCTCCTTGCACATATGGAAGATGATATCCCAAATATTCGCATCAACATTCCTGAACTATCGCCTTATTACTTTGGACAGATGGTCTATTTTTTCGAAAAATCCTGCGCTATAAGCGCATACCTCCTAGACGTCAACCCCTTCAACCAACCTGGAGTGGAGAAGTATAAGAGGAATATGAGGAAACTAATATAATAAGAGACAGATAACAGATAACAGATAATAGATAACAGTTAAGGTAGATTTTACTACATAAAATCAATAATTATGTTTGAAAGTCATCTTTATAGAAAACAGAAAAATAGCTTGACATTACAAGCTGTTTTTTACCTTAACTATTATCTATTATCTGTTATCTATTATCTTTATAATTTTATAGCCTAAGCGTTTTCAAGTATTCCCGAAACTATATCATTAATAAGTACTTGTATTTTCACTCATTTATTGTAAAAATTATTAGAAGGAATAAAAGGACATGAGGTTAATGATGGACAAAAAAAAGTTTAAAATTATCAAAGGCAATAATAATGATAGTGACGATCGTATATCAAGAAAATTTATATCTTCTTATGTTACCGATACGCGGCTTATGGGTGTTATTGGTATGTATATTCACTGGAAGGTTAATGATGAAGACTATTATCAATTATTCCATTTTGATGCAGAAGAATATGGGTTTGACAACTATATAAGCATTCTTGGGAACAATAAAGAACGGCTTGCCATAGAGAAAGAGGCTATGATGGGTGGTTTAGGAGGTCGGTTTGTTAGCTTAAGAGAAAACGAAGCCAAGTATCTTTTCCAGAGATTTATGATAATGAATATAAAAAACAATCTACCTTTGCCTGAACCAAGAAGCGAGTATTTATTTCTATATAAAAATAAAATAGAGCTCACTGATGAAGAAAAGCAATTTGTTATGAATAAAGTTTGTGAAGGAATTGTATCAGAATACCAAATTATTAATTATTTTTTAATGAGATCATTTGCTAAAGATGAAGAGGGAGCCGCCTATTTATCAGACGAGAATGATAGGGTTCTCTATGATGGAAAATATCCCGCAACACTATTAAAAAATATTATTGAAGAAAATGAAGATGGTCTTTCTTATGTGTGTGAGTCTCTTATTGAAGAAAAATTGAAATATCGGTTGGAGATATCCGAAATAACATTGAAGAATGAAAATGGAAAATTTTCGATTGCAGATGCGCAAAAAAGGTCAACATTGAATGTTTCTCCTTCAGAGGCAGCCTTGATGTTGAATCGCTCAGAATATATTAATATTTATAGCATTGATGAGGGTTCTGATTTCATAGAAATGTTCAAGCAAAAAAAACCCAATGCATTGTATAACATACATGCTTCTGTCTATCTGTTTACAGAGTTTAATTTAAACAACCGACATGTTAAAGAAAAGGTTTACATGTTGAACGGTGATATATATGGCGTGTACTGCATCTCAGAAGCAAATCAATTCATAGTAGCTGGCTATGATTTGGATAAAATGAATCGGATAGAAAAGTACTTCTCTAAAGGAGACTTTAACGACTATATTTCACTCATTGAAAAATTAGAGTTCAAAGAATCAATTTTATACGAATTCGTTAATAGTGGATACGAAGACTTTTTCGATTTCCTTTCTGACTACTAATTAGAGATAAAAAAAAGATAATAGATAGGAAAAGATAGATAAAAGATAAGAGATAACAGATAAGAGTTAAGGTAGAAAAAATCCTATATAGGATTTTTTCCTGTTTACTAAAATATTCAGTTTTGCATGCAAAACTCTCCATAACTATTATCTATTATCTATTATCTCTTATCTTTCTTTACTCTTATCCTTAAACTCTTCACATTTCTCAATTTAGGTATTGTTTCATCAAAGTCTTCTCTTCCCACATGAAATTGTTTTCTGTAAAAGCTTTAACGGCGTTTGAAATATCTTGGGGGGTGCCTTGGAATATGGATTCTTTTAGGATCTGAAGATTGATTTCACCCATGGAAGAAAGCAATCTTCGTATGGCTTCCCTATTTTCAGAGGTCATTTTATAATGGCTGTCATTCAAAATTTCAGTTGCATAGACTCTAATAAAAGTATCTAAGGTAATATCATCTACATAGGAGGTATCTTCAGCGCTGGTCTGTGGTGTGTTAATGGTATCATCCGTGCCACTAAAAAAAATCCATCCCGTGGTAAACAAGGTCAGTAGCAGTATTGTCATCAAATAAAATCTTTTCTTCATTTTCTCCATCCTTTCATATATTTGTAGTATGAAGAAAAATATAGAAAAATATACTTATTTCCAAATCTCCAGTTGCTTTTTATTTTCTAATGAATGAAGCAGTCGTTCCTTAATATGGGGGTTGTCCTCAGCTAAGTTGTTTAGGAGCCTTTTGACGTACTCTCGTTTGGTGTGTTTATCAACATGGCAAGGGTTTTTCACAATGGGTAAGTTAACTTGAGTAAGGGCATGTGTAACATCTGATTCAAAAGCATATATCAAGGGACGAATAACCGTAATAGACGAACGATCCATAAAAGAGACTGGCTTAAAAGTTCGGATTCTGCTTTCATAAAACATACTCATCAATAAAGATTCAATAGCATCATCCCCATGATGGCCTAAAGCCAATTTATCTATATCGTGGGAAGCACAAACTTTGCTGAGGCGGCCCCGTTTCATCCTGGAGCACATTCCGCAAGGGTGTTTTTCCTTTCTTTCATCAAAAACAACTTTTCCAATATTGGTTTCTTCAATAATATGTTCGATACCCTGAGCACGACAATAATCAGCAACAGGAGACAAGTCAAAATCATCGAAGCCCATGGTTAGAGAAAGTGCCTTAATCTGGTATTTTACAGGAGAAAAATTCTGATATAACGTTAAAGCATGGAGCAATATCATACTATCCTTCCCACCCGAAAGCCCAACCCCAATAACATCTCCCTCTTCAATCATGGAATACGATTCAACAGCCTTTTTCAAGCAACCCATTATTTTTTTCATACTTTCTTAAACCTTCCTGACCTTTATACTTTACCTTCTGCTTCTACCTCTACTCTTACTTACCCTTAATCTTCAACTTCTACTTACACTTTTCGGGCAGGCACAGGACCAGCCCCTACAGAGGACAACCGCAAGGGTCGTCCCTACATATCTCTAATCTCTAATCCCTAATCTCTATTCCCTAATCTCCAATCTCCAATCTCTAATCCCTAATCCCATATCTTTTATCTGTTATCTGTTATCTCTTATCTATCTTTTCCGTCACCTGTTCCCTATTGTAACCTTTCTACTAATAGAATATAATCTTTATGAAACAATTTGTAAATAGAGATGAGGAATCCCTATGCCGGATATAATTGTATCTTTTTTTGATGTTTTATCAAGGGAAATGGCTGTGTTTTTGATTGCAATGTTACCATTGGCAGAGTTGAAAGTTGCGATTCCCTATGGTGTCTCAATGGGAATGAGCCCATACCATGCCGCTGCCATTGGTATTGTTGGAAGCATGATCCCTGTTCCTTGTATACTATTTTTATTAAGACCCGTGATTGCTTGGTTTCGAAAGACTGCTGTGGGGACCATCATAGCAGATAAAATCACCAAAAGGGTCATGGGAAAAAGCAGTACAATAAAAAAGTATAGAATTTTTGGGTTGTTTATTTTTGTTGCCATTCCGCTACCCACTACAGGGGTTTGGACAGGTTCTGCAGTGGCAGCACTTTTAAATATGAGAATCCGTAATGCGCTTATATCTATATTTTTAGGAAATTGTTGTGCAGCGGCCATTATGATGCTCTTAAGCCATACGGCAATGTCAGCGTTTAATTGGTAAGGATGAAAGGATAAGTGGAAGTTTAAGTTTAAGTGTAAGTAGATGTTTAAGTGTAAGTGTAAGTAAAAGTGGAAGTATAAGTGGAAGAGTAAATCCGTAGGGGCTGGCCTCGCGCCTGCCCGTAAAAGGTAAGAAATAAGTGTAAGTACATGATTTATTTAAGATTTTGGATTTAGGATTTAGGATTGAATGAAGAAATTTGATTTTTTTTCAAATTTCCTCGATA
The DNA here is from genome assembly GCA_016278615.1 of Clostridia bacterium. GTDB lineage: Bacteria > Bacillota > Clostridia > Peptostreptococcales > JAAYPU01 > Soudan-22. Next base: position 16,186 of record JADQBM010000078.1, read on the forward strand.
ATTCTTCATTCTTCATTATTAATTCTTAATTAAAACAATGGAACCTTTTTATCATTTGTGGGGTCTAATAGTAAAATGTTTACTTAATGGAGGGACGAAAAATGATAAAAGGAAGAAGAAAAGGTATTCTGCTCCTTGTTTTAATCATATTTATTACAATGTTTTATGGCTGCGGAAGCGCAAGTAGTGATATGGCTGAGTCTGCTTCAGCTCCAAAAGATATGGACTACGGTGGCGGGCGGGATGATTCTGTTCAGGAAGAAGATGCCATTCAGCCCACTGCCAATGAGGCTGTTTATACAAGTGCAAACAAGATGATTTATAGAGCAGAGATAACTTTACAAACAAAAGAATTTGACAAAACCACTAAAAGCATCGAAAACAAAGTGAATGAAGTAGGCGGATATATAGAGAGTTCTTCCATCAATGGTAAAGGCATTGATGAAAATGATCCCAAATATGCTTATTATACCCTTAGGATTCCCAAAGAGAAGTTTGAATATATCAAAAAGACCTCTGAGAACTGGGGGAACATTCGATCTATAAATACCAATAGCGAGGATATTTCAGAACAGTATTACGACACGGAAACCATGCTTGAAACGAAAAAAATTCAAGAAGAAAGATTAATGGAGCTACTAAAAAAGGCAGAAAAGTTGGAAGACATCATTGCTCTGGAGAGAGAACTTCAAGAGGTCAGGTATCAAATCCAAAACAATACAGTAACCATTCGAAAAATGGATTCACTGATAGATTATGCCACTATTACAGTCAATGTTTATGAAGTAGATGAAATGACAATTGTACCCAAGACTTTTCCTCAGGAAATGAAAGAAGCGTTTAAGGATTCAGGTGCTTTATTTATAGATTTTATACAAAATGCCACCATAACGATTATTTACCTTCTACCGTTCTTAATCATATTGATCATGTTTATCATAATATTTAGAAAGAGAGCTTTTAAACTTATAAATACTCCTTTTAAAATGATTAGGAAGAGAAAAGATAGAGAATAGAGATTAACAAAGCTTCTGTAGGGTCGGGTCCCGTGCCCGACCGAAACACTCTTTGTAGGGTCGGGTCCTGTACCCGACCGAAACACCAATCAAGCTTGTTGACATTTTGGCATACTATGATAGAATAATTTTGAATTGAATATGGTATTACCTTATCAAGAGTGGCAGAGGGATAGGCCCGATGAAGCCCGGCAACCTGACTTAGAGTCAAGGTGCCAATTCCTACAGAAAGAAAATTTCTGGTAGATGAGGGTAGTTTTCTACCTCTTCTAAGAAAGAGGTTTTTTTATTTGTTTTTTTAATTATCAAATAGTATATTAATGATTACGACAATCGTAATAGGAGGTAAAACAATGAGTAAAAGGCTATTCACTTCAGAATCTGTAACGGAGGGACATCCAGATAAAATTTGTGACCAGATCTCAGATGCCATATTAGATGAAATCTTTAAAAAAGATCCTTATGCTAGGGTTGCTGCTGAAACTGCTGTATCAACAGGGTTGGTGTTGGTGGTAGGAGAGATTACGACCAATTGTTATGTGGACATTCAAAAATTAATTCGAAGCGTCATCAGTGATATTGGTTATACCAGAGGCAAGTATGGATTTGATGCAGAAAACTGTGCGGTGCTTACTTCCATTGATGAACAATCGTCAGATATTGCTTTGGGTGTTGATTCAGCTTTGGAATATAAAACAGGTGAATTTGAAAATAGTGTTGATTTAGATAGCATTGGTGCTGGAGATCAGGGGATTATGTTTGGATTTGCTTGCAATGATACACCGGAACTCATGCCTATGCCCATTTCCTTAGCCCATAAACTAGCAAGGAGATTGACTGAAGTGAGAAAAAATAAAACCTTTCCTTATCTTAGACCCGATGGAAAGACACAAGTTACCGTTGAATATGAAGATGGAAAACCTGTTCGGGTAGACACGGTGCTGATTTCAACACAGCATAGCCCAAAGGTGCAGCAAAGTAGAATCAAGAAAGATTTGATTGAAGAGGTCATAAAAAAGGTCATCCCTGCTGAGCTTTTGGATGAAAATACAAAGTATTATGTGAACCCTACAGGTAGATTTGTTATAGGAGGCCCCCAAGGGGATGCAGGGTTAACGGGAAGAAAAATTATTGTAGACACCTATGGTGGCTATTCAAGACATGGTGGCGGCGCTTTTTCAGGTAAAGATCCAACAAAGGTAGACCGTTCGGCAGCCTATGCTGCCCGATATGTAGCAAAAAATATTGTAGCAGCCGGTTTAGCCGATAAATGTGAATTAGAATTGGCCTATGCCATAGGGGTTGCTAAACCAGTTTCTATCTTTGTGGAAACTTTTGGAACTGGAAAAGTAGATGATGAAAAATTGTCCCAACTTATAAGCAAACACTTTGATCTAAGACCTGCAGCTATTATTAGAGATTTAAATTTGAGGCAACCCATTTACAAACAAGTAGCCGCTTACGGTCATTTTGGTAGAACGGATATCGATTTGCCTTGGGAAAAAACAGATAAAGCTGAAATATTAAGAAAAGAAGCAGGACTTTAAAGGATAACTTTATAAAGATAATAGATAACAGATAATAGATAATAATTTAGGAAGGTTTTGTAGAGGCAAAACCTTCTTTTGTTGTGATATAATAGAATGGCTTAAATGTTTATTTGCTAGAAAAGAGGGTCTTCTGCCATGAGAAATAGAATCATTTTTTTGTCTTTTCTTTTAATTACAGTTGCCATTATGGTTTTATATCAACAATCCCAAGAGCATAAAGGATATGGGGACTACTTTAAGCCCGAAAAACAGTTAACAGAGCATGAGAAAGAATGGCTTAAAGGACAAGAAAGATTGATTTTTGGTGCCAATCCTTATTTTGCACCTTTAGGATATCAAGATAAAAATGGATATAGGGGTTTTTTCGCTGACTTCATTAATAAGATATCCAAAGAATTGGGAAAGGAAATTGAAATACGATTTTTAGACAATGAAAAAGAAATAGAAGACAGCCTCATTGAGGGAGAAATTGATTTTGCATTAATGACATATTCCTTAAAGAGAGCGGAGCATACGGAGTTCACATTTCCCATTATAAAAGCAAGAGGTGTCCTGTGTTCGAAAAAAGAAAACAGTTTTGAACGTATCCATAGCCTTGATAAAAAAAGAATTGTTATTGTGCAGGATAAAGATAATATCTTGGAGTCAAGTGGCAAAATATCTCCTGAGTATCTCGTAGCAGATAATTATATTGAGGCCATAGATCGGGTTCAAAAGGATGAAGCAGATGCCATAATAGGGGAAGAGACAGTTATTGCCCACTATCTAAAGGAAGAAGGTATTTTTGATTCTTATTATTTTTCTCATGTGCCCATATATGAAAAAAATTATATATTTGGAATTGAAGAAGAAAATAAAATGTTGTGGAGCATTTTAAATAAAACGGTTCAAAATATCGCCGGAAAGGGTGATATAGGCACATTGCAGTTAAAATGGTTTGGATTTTCATCTTCTTTGGTGCATGAAAATATCTCAGATAGAATCGGCATTATGATGTTGATTATTTTTTCAGCTGCCGCCATATTGTTCTACTTATTTTACGAAGCAAATAAAAATCTTTATTCTGAGTTGGGAAAGAGGATGGAACAGCTCACCATAAGTAAAAATGACCTACAAACCACTTTTGATGGTGTGTCTTACTTTATGATCGAGATTGATAAAGCCTATCATATATTAAACATAAATAAAGCCTTTAGCCAGAAAATAGCGGTTCATAAAAGGGATGCCATGGGGAGGAAGCTCTTTGATGTTTTCAAGATAAATAATAATATGAAAATAGGCGTTAGTAGTGCTATTAAAGCAACTTTTGATTTTGGAAAAGAAGGAAAATCAGAAATCAATTACGATGGTAGAATATATGAATTATCCACCTTTGCCTTACGAGATGCCAGGGACAGGATTACAAAAGTCTTAATCATGCTAAATGATGTAAGCCGTGCCAGAGCTGCAGAAAGACAAATGTTACAAGATAATAAAATGATTGCTGTTGGGCAACTGGCTGCAGGGGTAGCTCATGAGATTAGGAATCCTTTAGGACTTATACGCAATTATGCCTATGTCTTAAAAAATGAAGGCATCCATGATGAAGAAATTAGAAACAAGGCTTTAAACGTCATTGAAAGGGCAGTTGATAAATCAGGAAATATTATTAACAACTTGCTGAACTTTTCCAGAATTTCTAACAATAGATGGGGAGAAGTGAAACTATATGACTTTCTAAATTCCATTATATCTCTTGAAAATGATTTGTTGAGACGATCCAATACGCATGTTCATTTAGAATGCGATAAAGATATAAGCTTATATACCATTGCAGAATCTCTCGAAATTATTATTGTTAATCTTATTTCCAATGCCGTGGATGCGATTAAAACAGGGGGAGAAATAAGAGTGCTATGCCAAACGGGAAAAGACACCATTGTCTTTAAATTTTGTGACACAGGAGAAGGCATCTCATCCTTAATAATAGAAAACATATTTAACCCCTTTTTCACCACAAAAGAAAGTGGAAAAGGCACTGGACTAGGACTATATGTGGTATATAATGAAGTTCAGAAGCTTGGAGGAGATATTCAAGTTGAAAGCACAACTAGTAAAGGGACTTGCTTTACTATGACCCTTCCCAACCAGAAAGGAGACGAAAATGACAAATAGCCTTAGAGTTCTTGTAATCGATGATGAGAAGGATTATTGCGATGTTTTAGAAATGATTTTAAGTGCAAAAGGGTATCATGTCACCACCCGATTAAGTGCTATAGAGGCTTTAATTGTTCTTGAAAAACAAACTTTTGATATTGTTATTTCCGACTTGTTTATGCCAGAAATGGATGGGGTTGAATTCCTTGAAATCGTTAAAAATAAATATGAAGGCCTATATGTTATTATAACGACTGCTTTTGGGACCATTGAAAATGCCGTAGATGCCATGCAAAAAGGTGCTTTCACTTATTTTATTAAGGGAAATAAGCCGGAAGAATTACTAATTGAAATAGAGAAAATTAGTCAATTAAAAACGGTCATATCGGAAAATAAATACATGAAGGAAAAGTTTTCAAATAAATTTATGTTGCATAGTAAGAATCCTGTCTATAATCAGTTATTAAGAGTTGCAGAGAAAGCCGCCAATAGTGATGTGAACATTTTGATTTTAGGAGAATCTGGCGCAGGCAAGGAGATTATTGCACGCCACATCCATGCCAGTAGCCCCAGAAATGATCACATGTTTATGGATATCAATTGTCATGCGTTTTCAGATAATTTATTGGAGTCAGAACTTTTCGGACATGAAAAAGGCGCTTTTACAGGGGCCATTAATAAAAGAATAGGAAGATTTGAAGCAGCAAATGGTGGATCGCTATTCCTTGATGAAATTGGGGACATTTCACTCGAGACCCAGGCCAAGCTCCTTAAATCTATTGAGACGAAACAAATTTATAGAATAGGAAAAAATGAGCCCATTGATGTGGATTTCAGGTTAATCTCAGCAACTAACAAGAACATTGAAGAAGAAATAAAAGCAGGTCACTTTCGTGAGGACTTATTTTATAGAATTAGTACCATTGTACTTGAAGTGCCTCCTTTACGAAAAAGAAGAGAGGATATTCCTTTGTTGGTGAACTACTTCTTTGAAAAATGCCAAAGTGAAATGAAGAAGAGTATCAAAGAAGTAGAACCTTCGGTTATGGATTTCCTTGAACATTATGATTATCCCGGAAATATCCGTGAGCTAAAAAACATTATTGAAAGACTGGTGGTACTATCGGAAAATGGGATCATCAGAAGCAATTGTTTGCCTACCCAAAAGGCAAGATGTGAGGATGTTGAAGTGAACCTGGATGAAGACCGCTCTTTAAAGGATGTGCGAAGAGAAATAGAGATTAAGCACATTAAGAATACGCTAACAAGCTGCGATAATAATTACGGTAAAACAGCAGAAAGATTAGGAATCAGTAGACGCCAACTTTTTAATAAAATGACAGAATATGAGTTGAAGTAAAAGGAAAGGCTAAATTTATGAGCAGTGAAAGACATGAATTAAGAAAAGTAATGGGCCGTACAGATATAATCGCTCTTGCTTTTGGTTCAATGGTCGGCTGGGGTTGGGTCATGTTAGCTGGCTTTTGGGTGAAAGAAGCAGGTGTGTTGGGAGCCATAAGCGCCTTTATCATAGGGGCCATCATGTGCATATTTGTAGGGCTTACTTATGCTGAGCTAACACCAGCGTTGCCATTAGCAGGGGGGGAATTGATTTTTGCTTACAGAGGATCAGGCTATTTCTGGGCTTGGTTAACGGGCTGGGCCATCGCATTTGCATACGTTTCAGTTGCAGCGTGGGAGTCCATAGCAGTATCAACGGCGATCAATTATGCTTTCCCTATTCCTAATATCGGTTATCTATGGGATATAGCAGGATATCCTGTATATTTTTCATGGGCTGTTATTGGGATGATAGGAGCCATTGTATTAACTGTGTTAAACCATTTTGGAGCAAAGCCTGCAGCCATATTTCAGGTTATGGCAACAGTAGGTTTAGCAGTAGCGGGCATTATCTTTATTTTTGGAGGTATTGCATTTGGAAGTGTTTCAAACATGGTCCCAACTTTTACCAGTGGGGCAGGAATGGTTGCTGTATTGATGATGGCGCCATCTATGTTTGTTGGATTTGATGTTCTTCCCCAATCGGCAGAAGAAATGAATATCCCTTTGAGGCAAATCGCAAATGTCTTGATTATCTCAATTATTATGGCAGCTTCCTGGTATATACTGATGATTATAGGGATTGCTCTATGTGCCCCTCCAGAAGTCAGAGATGCAGGTGCAGTGCCAGTAGCAGATTCCTTAGCTTATGCTTTTAATTCACCGACTTTTGGTAAAATTATGATTGCAGGTGGGCTATGTGGTATTTTAACAAGTTGGAATGGATTTATTGTCGGGGGGTCACGTGTTTTATTTGCAATGGGACGTGCTAAAATGTTGCCCCCTATATTTGGCAAAATTCATCCTAAGCATCAAACACCAACAGCCGCTATTATTTTAATTGGTATCTTTTGTGTCCTATCTCCATTATTAGGAAAAAATGCATTGGTTTGGTTTGTTAATGCAGGGGCTTTTGGAACGGTGGTTGCTTACTTGATGGTATCGGCTTCCTTCCTAATGATAAGAAAGAAAGAGCCTAATTTAGCAAGACCCTTTAAAGTTAGAAAAGGAAATGTTGTGGGTGTCATCTCAGTGCTTATTGGCTTGTTCTTCTTATACTTATATTTGCCATTGGGCCACTCAGGTCTTATATGGCCATATGAATGGGGCTTAGTGTTTGTCTGGTTTGCTATTGGGGCAATCCTTTCTATAGTTGCTAAAGGCTCATATGCAAACATTCCTGATTCAGAAAGAGAATTGTTAATGTTTGGAGAAGAATATGCAAGACAAGAAATCGTAAAAGCAGGAAAGTAAAAGAAGATTCAAGTAAAAAAAAGAGGAGGCATATGATATGCCTCCTTAATAATGGAAAAAAAGATGATATATATCTTGAAATAGCTGATTGGGATAGTTGCTAAAGCAAGGGACCCATCAGTTATTATAAGATAACAAATTAAAATTATGGACTTATCCTTATATCATTAACATTAAAACCAGTAGGATCGAAAGGATCAAAGCAAATAGGATGATGGAGTATGTGATACTGGATAAGTTGAAACTCATATCGCCAATTTTCTGTTTCAAATTGGTTTTCGGATCATCACTTATTTTATGTTCATAGTTGATGATGCTTTCTAAGCCATCCTTACCGCTTTGAACCATATCCTCTAAATTGTCTTTGTTATTGTGAACATAGCTTTCTATATTGCCTTTGCTATTTTGAACCAAGCTTTCGATATTTCTCTTATGATGTAATCTTCGTGTTTTCATTGTAAAAAATAGGTTCACAAGTCTATTGTAGTAGGAAATATCCTTATAAAAATCTATGGAAAACAGATATTTACCAAAGGAAGACAAGCTTGAAGCAACAAACACCAAAGCATTATCAATTCCGTATAAAACGAGAGATATATATTTAAAGCAAAAAGATATCACCGGAATATATAGGTTTCTTTCTAAATCGAACCAGTGGTAGGTTGGATTGATATAGTAATAATCAGAGCCTTCATAAACTTTTAATCGTTTATTAATATAGTAATAATAAATGCCTAAACCACTTGTAGAGATGAGCAGAGCATTTACAATATTTTTAGTAGTAAAAAGATGAAGGTTATAAGCTTCTGAATAGCCTATGGCATTGAGAAGAAAACCAGGTTTTATACCAATAAATATAACAATGCCAGATAATAATAGCATGGGAATAATGGCGTATTCATGGGGAAAATCCTTATAAACTTCGGCATAGTCCTTGTTATCTTCATGAAAAAGAGTTGTATATATTTTCAGTAGATAAGCAGCTGTAAAGGCACTGCTTATAAAAAATATGACTTCAATAAAACCCACAATGTAACCATTGAAGATCACAGTGCTTTCATAAATAGCATGATGAAGCATGGTTTTACTGGCAAATCCACTAAATCCGGGTAAACCTACAGTCCCTAGAAAGCCCACCGCTAAAGCAAATCTAAAAAGAGGCATATGTTTTCCGAAGCCTTTCATTTCATTAAGGCTTAATTTTTGTAGGACCATAAAGACAACACCACTGCCAAAGAATAGGAGGGTTTTTAATAAAGCGTGATTAATCATATGAAAAACGCTTGCGTAATATATGTGATAGGAATGATCTTGTAAAAGTCCTATCAAACCAATGCCCATCAAAATATAGCCCAACTGACTCATGCTGCTATAGGCAAAAATCTTCTTAATATTTCGATGATGAAGGGCCAAAAGACCGCCTAAAAACATATTGATTAAACCGATACATAAGACCATGAAGGATAGGGACTTATCATAGTTCATAAGTTGTAGGGTAATAAATATTCCAAATATACCTGTTTTAGTGAGGACTCCTGAAAAAAGAGCTGTAGCGGGAGAGGGTATAGGAGGATACACCTTAGGAAGCCATATATGAAGTGGAAACATGCAAGCTTTCACCCCAAAACCAGACATAATTAGCAATGCAATTAAATATTTTATATTTCCTAATTCCGCAATTTCTATAGGAAGCTGGGTAATAAGTAAAGTTGAGGTATAGTTATACAATAAAAATATTCCCATTAGCTGAACCAATCCTCCGCCAATGGACATGGTGATATAAATATTTCCTGCTTTATGTGTAAATTCATCTTCATCATGAATGACTAAGAAATAAGAAGTTACGGTCATGAGTTCGAAGAATGTAAACAAATTCAAAATATGTTCTGATAGAAAAACACCAAGGGTACTGGAAAAAGTCAATATAAAAAACATGTAATATCTATTTCGGTGTTTGTATTTTAATAAATAATGAGTAGAAAAAATATGTGCCAGCAACCATAAGAAAGAAGTTAAAAACACCAGGACATATCTCAACATGTCTAACTTTAAAAAGAGACCTGTTCCCATTATTCCGGGTAAACTGTAGCGGATAGAGCCGCCTTCTCGGATATGGGGGTATAGAGTGCATACCAAAGCAAAAACAACAAGGATAACCCCTGTATAGAAAGCATTTCTGGCAGGCTCACTTTTTATGCCGATATATAAACCAATAAATGCAGAAACTGCAGGAATCAGAATGATTGCTATTAAAATATATTCTGCTGATAAAAACATATTCTCCCCCTTCTTTCTTAGACCACTTCATTAAATAACTGTATTTGCAATGGTCTCCAGCACATTAATAATGGGATTAGGGAAAAGCCCTATTAATAATACGATGCCTGTTAAAATCATAATGGGAATTAGCATAAAAGGAAGAGGCTCCTGATAAACGGGTTCTCCATTGGGTATGGGTTTAAAAAAAGCGATTGTAATAATAGGAAGAAGGTATCCAGCGGTCAAAAGTGCACTTAAAAGCAATACCACCGGAATAATAAAACTACCGCTTTGTAAGCCTCCTGTAGCTAAGTACCATTTGCTGACAAATCCGCTTGTTGGTGGAATGCCAATAAGTGCTACGGCTGAAAGAGAAAAGCACCACATAAGCTTGGGTAACTGTTTCCCTAAACCTTGAATTTCGTGGATCTCAGTTTTGCCTGTAATATGCATGATAGCACCTACACAGAAAAAGAGCGTAATTTTAATAAGGGCATGAAAAATCATATGAAGCATTCCACCTGTAAAGGAGTTAGGATTAAAAACCACTAAGCCAAGCATGATATACCCCAATTGGCTTATGGTGGAATAAGCCAGCCGTTTTTTAAGATTAGTCTGATGTATGGCTAAGAAGGACCCTGTTAGTATGGTGATTAAGATGAGGGCTAAAGCAAAATGATTTCCTTTTATCATCAAAATGAGTGCGGGTCCAAATATATAATAAGTGATTCTTACCAAGGCAAATATGCCTGATTTTACCACTGCGACGGCATGAAGCAATGCACTGACTGGTGTAGGAGCAATCATCGCAGAAGGAAGCCAAGAATGAAAAGGCACCAATCCTGCCTTTACGCCAAACCCACAAAATGTAAGGGCGTAAGCAGTAAAATAATAAAATATTTCATTTTCATTAATGACGTTCAAGATACCTCCTGGCATAAAATCCAAGTTTTGTGTTTGGCTATAAATCATGAACATTCCAAATAAAGAAAGTGTAGCACCTGTGAAAGAATAAATGAGATACTTATAGCCTGCTTTAAGGGCAGTTTCATTACCTGCGTGAATCACTAAGGGGAAAGTAAACAAAGTGAGTAGTTCATAAAACAAGTATAGTGTAACAAGATTCCCCGCCAAAGCGATTCCAATGGTTACACCTAAAGTAGCTGTAAAAAAGATAAAAAATCTGTTTGGTTTTCTTTCGTGTGCCATATATCCTATTGAATAAAATGCTGTTAATATCCATAAAAAAGAAACGAGTAAAGAAAAAACAATTCCAATCATATCTATCTTAAAGTATATATCTACGAATTCATTGAACTTTAAAATATGGATTCGATTGACTTCCAATACAGAAAAATTGAAAATTAGAATGAAGAAATTTAAGATGATTCCCCATAAGATCCATCGGTTCCTTGTTTTTTCTTCCCAATCATTTAAAAAAAGCAAGGCGGATAAAATGAAGGGGAACAGTATGGGAGCTACTATTAGTATATTAGGCATGAGAACATACTCCTTATTAAGTAAATGAATAATGAACAATGAACAATGAATAATTAAGGTGGAAATTTTGCGAGGAGCAAAATTTCTTTATTTACAGACCAAATTCCGGAGAGATAAAGTCTAAAATATTTTTTGAAAGTGCACCAATTAAGATCATTGCTAATATAAGTATGGCAATGGGGATTGTCTTTTTTACAGGAACTTTTTTTGACCGATACTCTTTATCTTGCAAATTTTCTATTCCAAAGAAACCGTTGATTAAAATTGGAAAATAGTAAACCGCATTTAGGAGACTGCTGGATAAAACCACAAAAATCAGTAGCAATTTATCTAAATGAATGCATTCCAGAGATAAATACCACTTGCTGATAAAGCCCGGAAGGATGGGAATGCCAATCATCGAAAAAGCACCCAATGTAAATAAAGCAAAGGTAATGGGCATTTCATGCCCTAATCCCTTGTAGCGATCGATGGTCTTATGACCTGTTTCTTCAATCATAAGGCCAGAACACATAAATAAGGCCGATTTTGTAACGGCGTGCCCTACCATATGATAAACAGCAATAGCGGCTCCAAAAGGACTTCCTAAACCAATGCCAAAGAAGACATATCCCATTTGAGCGATGCTGGAATAAGCAATAAGTCTTTTTATATTTTTCTGAAAGATAGCGGATAATGAACCAAAAATCATGCCACAGCATCCAAGAATTAATATAATAGTAAGAATGCTAAATTGATTTACAAGATCGAAGCCAATCATCCGATACAAGATTTTTATTAGGAAAAAAGCAAAGGCTTTTAAAACAATTGCAGAAAGTAGCGCACTGGATGCAGTAGGGGCAGAGGAATGTGCGTCTGGTAGCCAGGTATGCAACGGAAACATGGCGCTCTTTACACCTAAACCAGCAGTAAAGAGGGCGACGGTAATAAGCAGAGACTTTTGAAAAGTCTCGTGGTCTTCTAAAACCACTTGATGAATCAATTCAATATTTAGGTGTCCCGTAAACGCATAAATAAAGGCAATACCCATGAGGATCAATCCTGAACCAATGGTACTCATAATCAGATATTTCAGTGCGGCTTTGATATTTTCTTGTGTTTCTTTTACCACCACGATGCCGCATGAGGTCAGAGCAGCCACTTCTATAAAAACATAACCATTGAAAATATCATTGGTAAAAATAATGCCTAGAATCGAAGCGGCCAGTAGATTAACCATGATATAAAAAAGCTTTATGCGATTTTCTTGTATTTCTGCATCAATGGTAGAGAAAGAAAACCACACAACCAAAATAAAAACAAAAAGGAATACAAAACTAAGCAGAGCCTCCACTGGCCCGATATATAATTGAATACCTAAAATCGTATCTATATGACCCGCGGCATAATAAAAGGGACCATTTTGAAAGACAAACATTAAAGTGAATACTGATAATATAAAGGCAATTAACAAAAAACTTATGGAGATTATTTTAATATGTTTATCCTTTTTGAAAAACGGCATTAAGAAAGCAGAAATAAACAAAATAAAAATTTCAGCTAAAGGGAAGCTTGTTATTAACTCCATGGTCATCTCCTTTCATTTTCAGTATTTCTTCTAAATCAACGGTTCCATAGCTTTCATATAGCTTTATGGTAAGGGCCAACAAAAAAGCTGTCACACTGACGGCAACCACAATTCCCGTTAAAATAAGTGCAGATGGAATTGGATTTACATAGGCATTTACGCCCTGATAATTTTCAGTGATAATAGGGGCACTTCGTCCTGCAATATATCCTTTAGAGACTAAAAACAGAAATATGGAAGTATCCATAATATTCATACCTATTATTTTCTTTATTAAATTTTGATTCAGCATTAATGTGCAGAGGCCGATTCCAAATAATATGATGGAAGCAGATTCATAATAGTTATGAAGCAAGGTCATTGCAATCTCCTTTACTCATTTGAGAATAATGTAAAAATAATATAAAAAGTGGAGGATACAGTAAGTCCAATTAGGATATTAAGAGGCAAAATAAAACCACCGCTTAAAAGATTCCCAGGTACGCCCACGGGGGGGTGTGGAAGGTGAAATTGGCCCCCAAAAAAACTATAACCTTTTATTAAACTGTATAAGATCAGAGAAAAACTTATTAGCTTCAAAGCCATTTCTTTTCTAAAAATAAAGTGCATATCATTTTTACCAAAAGTAATATGTTGCAATACCAAGCTGGATGCTATTATAGTGCCTCCGGCAAAACCACCTCCTGGAGAAATATGACCATACATAATGATATAAATTCCAAAGAGTTGAATACAAGGGGTTATAAATTTTACGACTTTTTTGAGGATAAGATCATCCATAAAATTCTCCATTGTTCGTATTTTATTTATTTTTAGCATTCAGCACAGTCATAACAGCAATAGCGCCTGAAAATAGTACAGTTGCTTCAATAAAAGTATCCAATGCTCTGTAATCCAATATAACGGCAGAAACAATATTTTTAGCACCCGTATCCATCATTGCATTGTGGATATAGCCCTTGCTTAATTCATTATGTTCAGGATTATTGGGATTCCCGAATTCAGGAAGCTCTGACACCCCAACAAGTAATACACCAATAATTAAGACGGTTATAATAACACATAAGAGATTCTTCATTTTCACTCCTTATTATCTGAATGATTTGAATGGTCGGGACGCATTCTTTTTAAAGTAAATATAAATAGAATCGTTGTAATCCCTGCACCAACAGCAGCTTCTGTAATGGCAAGATCAGGAGCATTGAGTTGCTGCCAGAGTATGGCCATAACCAAGCTATAAACCGTAAAGACGATAATACTACCTAAGAGGCTCTTAATAAGCGAAATAGATATTGAAAAAATCATCAAAGAAATAAGCATCATGATACTGAAAATTTCCATTTATTACACCCCATATTTTTGAGATAAGAGATAAGAGATAATAGTTATGGTTGTAAATTTGCTTAGCAAAGCAAATTTCCTTCAATTTTTATATACTTAATGAAGATTTTGTTCCAAAATCATTCCTAAACTGTTATCTCTTATCTATTATCTTTTATCTTTCTTTTATCTTTCTTTTATCTTTCTTTTATCTTTCTTTCTTTTATCTTTCCTTTTTTCACGTATGCGTCTGCAATTAAATGGGTTGCAGTTGGGCTGGTGATCCAGATAAATATGATTATGGCAAGAATTTTTATACTGGTTAAGGTGAGGCCCCCCATTATGATCAAAGCAGTTAGAGACAGTACGGCGCCTAAGGTATCACATTTAGCAGCACTGTGAGCACGTGTAAGGACATCCGGTAAACGAAGGATACCAACTGTACCTACAAGGAAAAAAAACAATCCTGAACTAAGCAAAATCATACCTAAAATATCTCTCATTCTTCTTCTCCTGCTCCAATTGTTTTTGAAATAACGATGGAAGCAATAAAGCTTATCATGGCATATGTAAGAGCTACATCAATAAAATAGGATTCCTTTAATAAAAAGGACGCCAAAGTAATGATAATGATGATCTTCGTACAAACCACATTGACAGCAATAATTCTGTCAGCAGTTTCAGGTCCTTTAATAGCTCTGAACATGCATAGAAAAGCAGTAATAGAAAGAAAGATTATTGCTATTTTAATAAACGTCAGCATGTCATCACATCCTCAATTTTTCTAAGGATTTTTTCAAAAATGAAATCATCAGGTGCTATAATAAACCTTTGATCAAGGCAATGAATTTGCAACTTGTTATTTACCATAGAAACAGTCAATGTTCCTGGGGTAAGGGTTATGGAGTTCGCTAAAACAACTTTTAAAGTATCCGACTTGATCTTTGTTTCATAATAAATTGTGACAGGGACAATATGAATTTTTTTTGACAAAACAATGGTCGCAACATGAATGTTAGCTGAGATAATATCCAGAAGGAGCTTAAAAAAGTACCATAAAAAATAGGCGATGACTACAAAGTACTTAATCATTTGCATGCTTCTTTATATATTCGGAATAATATTTTTTTTTGCCTATGAAAGAAGGGATGTTAGTGCCCATTAAGCAGGTACTGACTAAAATACCACAAATAAGGGTGTTCGCAGATAAATCTCCAATAAAAACAATCCATAAAAAAACAAGTAAGCCTATTTTTATAAACATAAATTCTCACCTTTCCTTATAAATCCATTTAGTTTAAACTCATATAGAGATGGAGCAGAATTATGAGATTTCATGGTCTCATTTTATTAAGTAGCAAAAATTATGCCAAAACAAGAAAGAAGACCTTTGCAGGCTTGAATCGTTGGAAAATAGGGATTCTTAAAATTTAAAGAAACCAGAAAGAGGCAAGAAATGAAGTGAAAGGATGCTATAATAGAAAAGAAACCGTGTTTTTGTTTCAGTTTGAAACAAAAACAGATTTATAGCATTTAACATGTATCATAATGATACATGTTAAATGCTTATATCATATTTGCTTATTTTTCTATATAAGGTACTTCTTCCAATTTTTAAAATCTCAGCTGTTTTAGAAAGGTTGTACTGGGATAGCTCCAGGGTATCCATGATCGCCTTTTTCTCAATATCCTCAAGAGAAGGAAGCACTTCAGGTAATTTTTGAGATATAATTGATTTATCCTTCATGTGCCCTGGCAAGTGACTGAGAGATAGAACAGTATCTTCTTTCACAATATTTAATATCATTTGCATTGTATTTTGGAGTTCTCTGACATTGCCAGGCCAAGGATACAGTTCGAAAGCTTTATAAAAACCTGAATCAATACCGGAAATGTTTTTGTGAACGGTTGTAGAATATTTGTTTATAAAATAGTCAATAAAAATACGAATGTCTTCTTTTCTTTCTCTTAAAGTAGGAATATAGATAGGAAATACGTTTAGGCGGTAATAAAGGTCTTCTCTAAAATTTCCTAAAACCGTTTCATTTTGCAAATCCTTGTTAGTAGCTGCAATAACGCGTACATCTACTGGAATCACTTCATTTCCACCAACACGTACAATCCGTTTTGTCTCCAAAACTCTTAAGAGACTTACCTGAGCATCAAAAGGCATGTCACCAATTTCGTCTAAAAAGAGTGTTCCGCCATCAGCAAGCTCAAACTTTCCGGCATGACCACCTAAACGTGCGCCTGTAAAAGCACCTTCTTCATATCCAAAAAGCTCACTTGCAACCAACTCTCTGGGAATAGCGCCACAATTTAAAAAAACAAAGGGCTTGTTTTTTCTGTTGCTTCCATTGTGTATGGCCTGTGCAAACATTTCTTTTCCAGTACCGCTTTCTCCCTGCAATAAAATGGTTGAATCAATCCCTGAAGAAATTTTTGCTAACTTAAGAGTTGTTTGCAATTTTTCTGACTTCCCTACGATATCGTCAAAGGTAAAAATCGCAGAAGCCCCTACAATTTTATTAACCATTTTATGAATGACCTTTGCCTCATTAATGATGAATACAATTAATTTTAGAGAAGCGTCAGTTTTCAGATAACTCACATCTACAATAAATTTCTTTCTTTGTCCTTTATAAGTTACAAATTCCAGCTCTTCCTCAAATATTGTATCGTTTAGAGTAAATATTCTATCATAAGTCTTTTTGCGTTTTAAATATTTATTTAGGTTGGAGCCTTCAATTTTTTGTTTATTGGCTTCCAATAATTTTAGAGCTAGAGCATTGGCGTTTAAAATATTTCCTTTCCCATCAACAGCAATAATCCCTTCAGATATGGTTTCCATGATTTCATAAAAGTTTCTATTCATTGATTGGAGATGATGATTGACTTCTTGCAGTCGAAGTTCTCTCTTTATGGCTTCAGCAGCAGCCGTGGTCATTCCCAAGGTATGAGGATGCACCATAGAATAATTTCCAGTAATGCTTAGAATTCCGATTATTTCATTATATTTATCTTTGATAGGACTTGCTGAAGTGGTGAGGTCATGGAATTTAGACATATAATGCTCACTTCCCATGATCTGTACAGGTTTTTTTAAAAAGAGGGATAGCCCAATGGCGTTAGTTCCTGCATTTTCTTCTTTCAGATTATATCCGTTTTGAAGATAGGTTCTTCCGAACCTTGCAATAAATCCTTTCTCGCCGATATGATCCAAGATATAACCATCTTTATCCGTGAGACGAATAATAAAATCTGTATTTCCAACAATGCTGTAGATGCTGCTCATAAAAGGTTTTGCAACATCCAGCAAATATTTGTTTTCATTTTGTCTTTTTAATAATTCCTTCTCTGGAAGATGAGAGGTTGGAATCCTACTGTGGGCATCTATTCCATTGGCTTTACTTCTTTTCCATGATTCTAAAACATAAGGCTTTAACTTATTGGTTTCAATGGGTGATCCGTCTATAAATTTCTTCCAAGAGTCATGGATGATGGTATTGCTTAAAAAGGGATTCTTAAATGGCATTCAATCACTTCCTTATCTATAGGGAAATTGTATCATAATGAGACAGGGGAGGGAAGAATAAATGAAGAGATATTTAAGATTTAAGATTTAGGATTTAAGATTTAGGATTAGGATCTAAAATCGGAAGATTTAAGATGTAAGATCTAGGGTCTAAGATATTGAAATCAAAGATAGATTTAACATTACGAAAATCTCTATTAATAATGTGAATCACTGATATTGCTTAACTTTTTCTAGTATTATTCTTTTCTCCATCAATTTTAAATCTTAAATCTTAAATCTTAAATATAAATGCCTACTTATTCTATTGCTTTACAAAATAAAAGGATGTGATAAAATAGTTTCAATGTGATAAAGTACGCATACTATAATAGTAATAGCCTTAAATTAGCTTTTGCTATTATTTAATAATAAACTTAGGTGGGTGGTTATATGGGCTTAATTGTAGCTAAATTTGGTGGAACTTCTCTTTCTGACTCTTTTCAATTTGAAAAAGCAAAAAAAATAATAGAATCCAATCCTGAAAGAAGATATATTGTGCCTTCTGCTCCTGGAAAGCGATTTGCAGAAGACAATAAAGTAACAGATTTACTCTATCTGTGCAAAACACATATGGTGCATAATGTTCCTTTTGATCAGGTGTTTCAGGTGATTTGTGATCGATATATTTCTATTGCTTACAATCTGAAATTAAAGATTGATTTACAACCCTATTTTAATGAAATAAAAGAAAATATGATCAATGGAGCAGAAGTAGACTATATCGCCAGTAGAGGCGAATTTTTAAACGGTTTATTACTCTCAGAGTATTTTGGTTTTAAATTTATTGATGCAAAGGATGTCATACTTTTTGACGATAGAGGTCGTTTCTTAGAGGAAGAAACAAATCATGCCCTTAAGGAAGCAATCCTTAAGCATGAAAAAGCAGTGATTCCTGGCTTTTACGGGTCTTTTCCTGATGGGAGAATAAAAACTTTTTCGCGAGGTGGATCAGACATAACGGGTGCCCTTGTAGCAAAAGCTGCAAGAGCAGATGTATATGAAAATTGGACCGATGTATCTGGATTTTTAATGGCGGACCCTAGAATTGTTCGTGATCCGAAACCCATTAAAGTCATTACGTATAAAGAACTTCGAGAACTTTCTTATATGGGAGCCTCGGTATTGCACGAGGACGCTGTATTCCCCGTAAGGCAAGTAGATATTCCTATTAATATCAGAAACACCAATGAGCCAGAGCACCCGGGCACCATTATCGTATCAGATGCAAATGAAAGCCATGACGAATATGTCATTACAGGGATTGCTGGGAAGAAGGGCTTTACGGTTATAGCTATTTATAAAAACAGAATGAATTCTGAGGTTGGCTTTATAAAAAGAATTCTTTCCATATTGGAAGATTATAAGATCTCTATTGAGCATATACCTTCTGGAATTGATACAGTATCTGTGGTTATCTCTAACAATAATATTGAAGGAGTCATAGAAGATATTATTGATGAAATAAACAAAAAACTTCAACCAGATACCATTGACGTATACTCAGATATGGCTCTTGTTGCCACAGTGGGTTACGGCATGTCCAGAAGACGAGGTGTCGCGGCTAAGCTATTTGCAGCCTTGTCTGAAGCCGGTGTCAATATAAGAATGATTGACCAGGGGTCAAGTGAGATTAACATTATTACAGGCGTTGAAAATACTGACTTTGAAAAGGCCATTCAAGCAATATACAATGCATTTGTCGATCATCCTTTATAGAGGAAAGAAAAAGAAGAGGTAAGCAAATGAAACTCACGGCGAAGCAAATAAAAATACTAAAATGGACCTATGGACTTTTATTAGCGATTATACTTCAACAAGTCCTGACCAGATGTGGATTCAATTTCTGGTAGATCCAAAGAAAAAAACCACTGGGGACGGTTCTTTTTGACACAAAGCTTTTGATTAGTGTGTCAAAAAAAACCGTCCCCGATGGTTTCACTCAGTGGTTTCATGGTTTTAATCTTTAAAATGTGTTAAAATAAACAGAGTTAGATCAATGGAAAAATTTACTTTATCTTTAAAAGAAGAAAATAAGCAAATAATAAAAAAGAATTATGTTAAAGGAGTTGGGTGTAATGGGTCTTATGGAAAAGATATTTGGAGACCTGAATGAGAAAGAAATAAAGAAGCTTTCAAAAACAGTAGATTCAGTAGAATCTTTGGATAGTGAAATGCAAAAATTAAGCGATGAAGACCTTAAGAATAAAACAGTGATATTTAAAGAAAGGCTATGCAAAGGGGAAACCCTTAACGATTTACTTCCAGAGGCTTTTGCAGTTGTGAGAGAAGCAGCATCAAGAGCATTGGGCATGAAACACTTTAAGGTACAGATTTTAGGAGGCATTGTCCTTCATCAGGGAAGAATTGCCGAAATGAAAACTGGAGAAGGAAAAACCCTTGTGGCCACATTTCCCGTTTACCTAAATGCTTTGGAAGGAAAAGGGGTACATGTTGTTACCGTTAATGATTACCTTGCAAAACGTGATATGGAATGGATGGGAAAACTATATTCTTTCTTAGGTCTTAGTGTAGGATGTGTTGTTCATGGTGTGACCAATGAAGAAAGAAGAGCCGCCTATAATTGTGATATTACTTATGGTACAAATAATGAATTTGGCTTTGACTATCTAAGAGACAATATGGTCATCTATAAAGATGACATGGTTCAAAGAGATCTCAATTATGCCATCATTGATGAAGTGGATAGCATATTAATTGATGAAGCCAGAACGCCACTTATTATTTCGGGGGCAGGTCAGGAATCAACCAAGCTCTATACAGATGCCAATGAATTTGTAAAGAGATTTCAAAATGAAACGGATTTCACTATTGATGAAAAGGCAAAGTCTCTTTCATTGACAGAAGAAGGCGTAGAAAAGGCAGAAAAGTATTTCAAGGTAGAAAATTTGGCCGATCCAGAAAACATGGAACTCAATCACCACATCACTCAGGCTTTAAAAGCACAGAATTTGATGAAAAGAGATGTGGATTATGTTATCAATGATGGGCAAATTGTTATAGTAGATGAATTTACAGGTCGTTTGATGTTTGGAAGACGTTATAGTGAAGGGTTGCATCAGGCCATTGAGGCAAAAGAGAGACTTCGGGTCAGAAGAGAATCTAAAACCTTAGCGACCATAACCCTACAGAACTATTTCAGAATGTATCAAAAACTTGCAGGCATGACGGGTACGGCTAAAACTGAAGAAGATGAATTTAAACAAATATATAATATGGATGTTGTTATTGTACCTACAAATCAACCCATAAAACGTGAGGATTTTCCAGATTCTATTTATGGAACACAAATAGGTAAGTATAAATCCATTGTTAAACAGATTACAGAGAAAAATCAAAGGGGACAGCCGGTACTAGTAGGGACCATCTCTATTGAAAAATCTGAGTTAATTAGTGAACTCTTGAAAAAGCAAGGGGTAAAACATAATGTCCTCAATGCCAAACAGCATGAAAAAGAAGCGGAGATTATTGCAGAAGCCGGCAGATTCAATTCCGTTACCATTGCTACCAACATGGCAGGAAGAGGAACGGATATCATTTTAGGAGGTAATCCTGAATTTGAAGCAAAGTTGGAGATGAGAAAAAAAGGCTATGATGATGAGGCAATTTCTTTTGCTTCCAGCTTTATGCCTACAGATAATGAAGAGCTCCTGAAGGCTCGAAGTGACTTTAGGGAACTTCATGAACACTTTAGAAAAGAACGGGCTGACGAGCATGAAAAAGTCATCGCAGCAGGAGGCCTTCATATCATTGGAACTGAAAGGCATGAATCCAGAAGGATAGACAATCAGCTCAGAGGGCGATCTGGTAGACAAGGAGACCCGGGCTCGTCTCAATTCTTCATTTCATTAGATGATGAACTCATGAGGCTTTTTGGAGGAGAAAGAATCCAAGGGTTTGTTTCAAAGATGGGGATGGAAGAAGAAGACGCCATAGAGGCAGGTATGTTAACCAAATCCATTGAAAATGCCCAGAAAAAGGTAGAAGGTCGCAACTTTTCAATACGGAAATATGTTTTGCAATATGATGATGTTATGAATAAACAAAGAGATGTAATCTATAAGGAAAGAAAGAAAGTTCTTAAAGGAGAAAATCTTAGAGGTCATATTCTTGGAATGTTTGAGTCCATTTTAGGGGAATTTATTGAAACTTATACCGCTGATACGAAGTACCCTGAAGAATGGAATTTAGAAGGGCTTGAGATAGTTTTGAAACCTTATCTTCCAAATATCGTGTTGCATTTTGACAATCTACCGGACATGGATATTTCTGATTTGAAGAGTAGTATAATGGAAAAAGCTGAAGAAGCGTATCTTGCAAAGGAAGAAGAAATCGGAATTGAAAAAATGAGAGAACTTGAAAGGATGATACTCCTAAGAGTTGTTGATACAAAATGGATGGACCATATTGATGCAATGGATCAGTTGAAACAGGGCATAGGTCTTCGAGCAATTGGGCACGAGGATCCAGCCAGGGCATATCAAAATGAAGGTTTTGATATGTTTGAAGAAATGATAAACAGCATTCAAGAAGATACGGTGAAGCATATGTTGAATGTTACCATTCAAACAGATACTCATAGAAAACAGGTTGTTGAAATAGAAGATGCCCAAAAAGAGATTTTTAAAGGTAATACACCCAATCAGGAAATACCAGAAAGGCAAGCACCTCACCAACCAGAAGAAAAACAGCAACCCGTAAGAAAAGAAAAAACCGTAGGCAGAAACGATCCTTGTCCATGTGGGAGTGGGAATAAATATAAAAAGTGCTGCGGGAAGAATGAAGAGTAAGGAACTGAAGAGTAAAAGAAATTAAAAGATAGATAACAGATAATAGATAAGAGATAAGAGTTAAGGATGATTTTGTTTCACAAAATCCACATTTCATTTATTATTAATAGAGATTGTAGTTTTGCCAATGCAAAACTTTCCTAAACTGTTATCTGTTATCTATTATCTGTTATCTTATAAATAATTTTGAGGGATGTGATCATATGATTCAGCTGGAACAGCTGAGGCATGAGTTTGAGGGGATTGAAAAAGATATAACAGAATTGGGGGTGTCTCTTTGACATCGCTAACTTAAAAGATAAAATAAGTTTTATTGAAGAAAAGACCATTCAAGAGGACTTTTGGGATGACCATGAGAGTGCCCAGAAAGTTCTCAAAGAGAAAAAACACATTGAAACAAAAGTTGAGAACTATGAATCTTTACGCCAAGGGTTTGAAGATATTAGTGTTATGATTGATTTGGCCATTGAGGAATCAGAAGAGTCTTTGGTTGAAGAGATTGAGGCTGATTTTCAATCATTAGTAAATAAGATAGAAGAAATGAAGATCAAAATTCTCTTAAGCGGAGAGTATGATCAAAATAATGCCATTATTTCTATTCATGCAGGCTCTGGTGGACTTGATGCTCAGGATTGGGCAGAAATTCTTATGAGAATGTATACAAGGTGGTCTGAAAGAAAAGGTTTTAAAGTAAGAACTTTAGATTATCTGCCAGATAAAGAAGGGGGCATTAAAAGTGCGGCTTTTCTGATTGAGGGAGAAAATGCATATGGTTATTTAAAAAATGAAAAAGGTGTTCACAGATTAGTAAGGATTTCGCCCTTTGATTCTTCTGGTAGGCGGCATACTTCTTTTGCATCCTTGGATGTAATGCCAGAGTTGGATGATAGTATTGTAATAGACATTAATGTCGATGACATCAGAATCGATACTTACCGTGCCAGCGGGGCCGGAGGCCAGCATGTTAATAAAACAGATTCTGCTATTAGAATTACCCATTTGCCTACAAATATTGTGGTAACATGTCAAAATGAAAGGTCCCAGCATCAAAATAAAGATATAGCAATGAAGATGCTAATGGCAAAGCTTTTAGATTTAAAAGAAAGAGAACAGAAAGAAAAAATAGAGGAACTAAAAGGCGACTACGGACAAATATCTTGGGGCAATCAAATCCGATCTTATGTCTTTCATCCTTATACCATGGTGAAAGATCATAGAACCAATGCAGAATCAGGAAATGTGCAGGGGGTTATGGATGGAGATATTGATCTATTTATCAATGAGAAACTCAGCCAAGATGCAGTAAAAGACTAGTAATAAGTGTAAGTAATAAAGAAGTTGAAGTGTAAGTTTAAGTATGTAGGGGCTGGCCTCCCGCCTGCCCGCAAGAGGTAAGTATAAGTTGAAGTGTAAGCAATAAAGAAGTTGAAGTGTAAGTAAAAGTGTAAGTTTAAGTTTAAATAATTGAGAAATTGAAGTGTAAGCATAAGAACAAACCTGTAGGGGCTGGCCTCGCGCCTGCCCGCAAGAGATAAGTATAAGTTGAAGTGTGAGTTCAAGCCTAAGTATGTAGGGGCTGGCCTCGCGCCTGCCCGCAAGAGATAAGTATAAATTGAAGTGTGAGTAAAGATACAAGTCTGATTTAACTTAAACCACTCCGCAGGAGTCCATTTAAACTTAAACTTCAACTAGCTTACCCTACTCCGCAGGAGTCCATTTAAACTTCAACTTCAACTAGCTTACCCCACTCCGCAGGAATCCACTTAAGCTTCAGTTTCTATATTCTTACACTTGTATAATTTTCTCACTTGAATTTTTATATCAATTGTAGTATTATGTTCATGCACGCTAAAAATCGTGTAGGTTAGATGAACACGAAAAACGTGTAGAGTTTATGGAGAGGTGACCGAGTGGCTAAGGGGCACGCCTGGAAAGCGTGTAAGGTGTAACAGCCCCACGGGTTCGAGTCCCGTCCTCTCCGCCAATGTTGTGCTAGCCGGGGAGACAGCGGTGCCCTGTAACCTGCAATCCGCTATAGCAGGGGTGAATTCCTGTCTGAGGCTTGCTTCTGTAAGGTCAGCCTTATGTTAAAAGTGTTGAGAATTGGGTCCTGTGCAATAGAAGTCTGTGAATGCGTCAGGTCCGGAAGGAAGCAGCGATAAGTGGATTATTCTATGTGCCGCAGTATTGCCTGATTTGAGCTTTTTGCATAAATAGCGCTTGGAGTGGTATGTCGAGGGCAGGTGTACAGCTATAATTTTGATTGATCATAAGGCCGTAAGGTCTTATTTTTTTAGAATAATAGGAAGAGAAGACAAGAAGAATAATATGAGATAAAAAATGACAGATAAAAGATAATAGATAACAGATAAGAGTTAAGAGTTAAGGTTGATTTTGTGCCAAAATCTTCATTATATGTAGGTAAAGAGAAATTACTTGTAACCTCTGACCCGTTATCTAAAAATCCTCTATTGTAATATCAAAATCAAGATTTAATTATGATATAATATATTGTATCTAGTATCTAGTATAAGCAGATTTCAAATAATTGGAGTTTTGCGATAGCAAAACCACCTTAACTGTTATCTGTTATCTATTATCTTTTATCTATTAATAGTATCTCTTTATAAAACGGGAGGCGTTTTTGTGTCATATAAAGCAATATACAGACAGTGGCGACCAAAGAATTTTGATGAGATGGTCGGGCAAGAGCATATTACTAAAATATTAATCAATCAAATTCAAATGAATCAAACTGGGCATGCCTACCTTTTTTGCGGAACAAGAGGAACGGGGAAAACATCTGCTGCTAAAATTTTAGCAAAAGGTGTGAATTGTCTTTCAACGAATCAGAAGCCTTGTGGAGAATGTGATAATTGCAAAAGCATTCAGGATGAAACCTTTATGGATGTCATTGAAATGGATGCTGCTTCCAACAATGGAGTAGATAATATCAGAGACCTAAGAGAGAGTATCAAATATCCCCCTGCTAAGGGGAAATACAAGGTATATATCATAGACGAGGTTCATATGCTTTCCACAGGTGCCTTTAATGCGCTTCTGAAAACTTTAGAAGAACCTCCCTCGTATATAAAATTCATTCTTGCTACCACAGAGGTACATAAACTGCCGGCTACCATTCTTTCAAGATGTCAAAGATTTGATTTTAGAAGAATTACCGAGCAGGAAATGATGAAAAGAATGAAATACATTTGTACCCATATCCACATTGATATGGAAGAGAGTGCCCTGATGCTCATTGCTAAAAACGCGGATGGTTCTGTAAGAGATGCTTTAAGCATATTGGACCAGTGCTTGGCTATCGGGGAAGGGACCATAACCCGGGAGGAAGTTATAAATGTTTTAGGGACGGCTGATGATGAATTCATGTTAACCCTTACGGATAGAATTGCAGAAAGAGACACTTTAAATGCGATATCTTTAATTCATGAAATCATGACTCAGGGAAAAGATGTTCAACAATTCATGAAGGACTGGATTTATCACTATAGAAATTTATTAATGAGTAAAATCACTAAAGATTTAGAATCCATTGTCTCTATGTCTCCAGAAAACATAGAAAGGCTCAAAGCTCAAGGTCAGAAGCTAAGCATGCCTTCAATAAATAATGCAATTATGGAGCTCTCTAAAACTTCTGCTGAAGCTAAGTGGTCTTCTCAGCCAAAAATACTATTGGAAATGGCAATTGTTAAATTATCTGCACCTGAGATGAATACTTCACTGGATGGATTACTTGAAAGAATTACTATATTGGAAGAAACAATTAGAACCGGTCACCAGCTAAAATCCACAATAAGTGATGAAAAAGCATCTGAAAAACCTGTGAAAAAAGAAAAGGGCATAGAATATCCTAAAGTTGAAAATCAGGATACCCATTTTCAATTGAAAGAAAACAATAAAGACTATCAAAAATTATGGGATAAAATTATTGCGGATGCACGAAAGGAAAGACCTTCTTTAACAATGCTTAATAATGGGATTATTATAAAATCAATAGATGAAAATACCTTCTTGCTCCATGCGGAAAGTGAGTCAAAGAAAGAATATCTGAACAGAAATAAAGATTTAATAGAAGAATTATTTGAAAAACATGCTTTGAGAAGATTAAAGCTTCAATGCGTTACTGGGTTTGCGAAGAGTCAGATAAAAGAGGACAACAACAATGACGATGAAATAAAAAAGGAGTTAGAATCTATTTTTGGAAGGGAAAACATAAGTATAGTTGAAGAGTGATATCGAGTTGGTTATAATTAGGTGACAGGGGACTGGAGTATAGAGATGAGAGATAACAGATAACAGATAAAAGATAAAAGATAAAAGATAAAAGATTAGGGATTAGGTGACAGGTGACCGGTGACAGATTAGAGATTAGGGATTAGAGATTAGGGATGTGTAGGGACGACCCTTGCGGTTGTCCTTATGAGAATGTAGGGGCTGGTCCTGTGCCTGCCCGAACCAAGCTGATAAATGAAAGATAAATTATAAATTATTGGGAGGTAGGAAAATGAGTAAAGGAAAGAATAAAATGCCAGGAATGCCGGGAAACATGGGAAATATGATGAAGCAAGTGCAGCAAATGCAAAAACAAATGCAGCAAATGCAGGAAGAGCTTGCAGAGAAAGAAATCGAAGCAACTGCCGGAGGTGGTGCTGTTTCTGTGAAAGTAAACGGAAAGAAAGAAATTGTAGAGATAAAAATCAGTCCTGATGTTGTGGATCCTGAAGACGTAGAGATGCTCCAGGATTTGATCACAGCTGCAGTTAATGAAGCCTTAAGAAAGGTAGAAGAAATGACGTCAGGAGAAATGGGTAAGCTTACAGGAGGGTTAAATATCCCAGGACTTTAAAAATCGATGCAAAGAATAAAGACAAGGAATCAGAGAACAAATAAGAGATAAAAGAGATAAGAGATAAGAGATAAGAGATAAAAGAGATAAGAGATAAGAGATAAAAGAGATAAGAGATAAGAGATAAGAGATAACAGAGATAAGAGATAAGAGATAAGAGATAACAGAGATAAGAGATAAGAGATAACAGATAAGAGATAAAAGATAAGAGATAAAAGATAAGAGATAAAAGATAATAGATAATAGTTATGGTCAGAAATTTTGGATTAACCAAAATTTCTACCTTTTATTTTTTATTAGATCATACATCATAAACCATACATCTTATTTAATTGAGGTAATGAAATGAAATATTATGCACGTCCCGTTGTAAAACTAATTGAAGAATTATCTAGACTACCAGGAATAGGTGGAAAAAGCGCTCAGCGTTTAGCTTTTCATATTCTTAGTATGGATGACAAGGTTGCTTATGACATTGCAGCATCTATAATAGACGCAAAAAAGAAAATCAAGAAATGTACTGTTTGTGGGAATTTGACAGATGTTGAACCTTGCATGATATGTTCTGATACAAAGAGGAATATATCTGTGATATGTGTTGTTGAAAACTCCAAAGACATAGCAGCAATGGAGCGAATAAAGGAGTTCAATGGTAAGTACCACGTGCTTCATGGCGCCATTTCTCCCATGGATGGAATCGGGCCTGAAGATATCAACTTAAAGTCCTTAATTGTTCGCCTTCAGAAAGAAGAAGTCCATGAGGTTATCTTAGCTACAAACCCTACTATAGAGGGAGAGGCAACAGCTATGTATCTAGCACGGCTCATAAAGCCTTCTGGAATCAAAGTGTCAAGGATCGCCCATGGCATACCTGTAGGCGGAGATCTTGAGTATGCAGATGAAGTGACACTTTCAAAGGCTTTGGAGGGAAGACGAGAGCTATAAATTAATGAATAATGAATAATAACATTAGTAATTAATAATGAACAATGAATAATGAATAATGAATAATGAAGGAAAAGACTTTGTACTTGATTGAGGCTGCAAAGTCTTATTATTTTAGATTAGATTAGGAAAATGATGATAGTCATCATTTTTATAATAAAATAGAAGATTTTGCATAGCAAAATCCTCCATCATTATTCATTGTTCATTGTTCATTATTCATTATTCATTATTCATTCATACGAAGCCTATTGCCTTCGTAATGCCACTACCGGTGGAATGGATGCGGCTGAGAATGCTGGGTATACACCGAAAATCGTACCGGATCCAAGAGCAACAACGGTTGCGATGAATATTGCTTTGAAGCTGATGGCGGTATCGAAACCATAATTCTCAAAGATCATTGTTCCTCCAATACCCAGGATGATTCCCACAAAGCTACCGATTAGGCTTATAAAAAGTGCTTCAAGAAGGAATTGAATTAAAAGGTCATTCTTCTGGGCGCCTAAAGCTCTTCGAAGGCCAATTTCTCCGGTCCGTTCCGTTACAGCGACCAACATGATATTCATAATTCCTAAGCCCCCTACAAGCAAGGACACAGCTGCGATACCACCCAATAATAAAGACATAACTCGATTGGCTTCATCAGCTTCTTCAACCATTTGATTCAAATTTGTAATGGTTATGACATCTTTATTGCCAGATGAAGAAACAGGGGAATTTCCACTTTCCATATACATTTCTTTCTCCATAGCCATTGCGCTGCTTTTCATGGCGACCTCATTTACCATGGGCATTTGCCCGTCGGTCATTTGTCCGCCGCTTGGAGGTGCGGTGCCACCACTGGGTGCAGTATTATCATCAATATTGAACATTCGTTTGATGATTCTACCCAATTGAACCACTGCTAAGTCCGCTTCTTGCCGTGAGTTGGCTTTGCACCAGATTTCTTCAACGGTTCTTTTTTCAGCAATTTTCTGAGCACATGTATAAGGAATGATGATTTTATTGTCGATATCATCAGACTTACCAGAACCTTTTTCCCCTAAAACTCCTATTATTTCGTAGCTTTCGCCATTAAGAGAAATATACCTTCCAATGGGAGAGCGACCACCCATAAGGTTTTTCCCTATAGTATACCCTACTACAGCAACATTTGAACGTAATTTGATATGATAGGGAGAAATAAATTCTCCCTCAATGATGTCATAATCTCGGATGTCTTTAAATTGTTCATTTACACCCATTACTTGCACATCTGTTCGGTCACGCTTCCATTGAAATTGTGTTTCTACATTTACTACAGGGCTGCTGTAATCCATTCCCTGAACACGGTTGATTAAGTCCACGGTAACGTCAGGATCAAATTCATAAATTGGGTCATGAACAGCAATTTTTATAACATTTGTTCCAAGGCTTTCAAATTGTTCCATAACTGCAACCCTTGCGCCTTCTCCAATCCCCATAAGAGATACGACAGAGGCAACACCAATGGTTACACCTAAGACGGTCAACGTGGTTCTAAGAGGATTCATGATTAATCCTTGAAGCGCCATTTTTGCTGTAAAAAGGAACTTTATTAAAAAAGATCGATCTATTATTTTATCTGTCATTGTAGTACCTCCAGCCTTTATCTCATTAAATAGCTCTAAAACTCCACCTCTATAGGTGGCTAGATCAAGGGCTGCTAAATGGAAAGTTGCCTTTTTGCCCCAAGCTTGCTTGGCAAGGCAAAACG
>JADQBM010000080.1 GCA_016278615.1 Clostridia bacterium
CGCTCAACAGGGTTTTCATCTCGTGTCCTTCGGACAAGACGAAAACTTAGTTATTGAACTAATATCCATTTTCACCACTTCCAAATTTGGATAACCGTCTTGCCATTGTCTGCTGCCATCTTTTCGGCGTCTTTCGATGGCCTGTTGAAGGATATTCCAGATAATTTCTGCTTCAGAAGGCAATGCTTTTCTTAGAAAATGTTCCAATTTTATAAAATTTAAGTAGAGCAAATATAAAGAATGAGATTTAGAAACAGAAAGCCTTCTATGCTAAAATAAAATATTTACAAAAAACAAATGTACCAAACCAGACCTTAGTTCGTCTAATTTGATACATTCTATTTTTTATCCTCAATTTGAATTTTACAATTCAAAAAAAAGCTTTTTCACCTTCTACTTTTTTGATAAAACATCCGGAATATTGGTAGTAACAAAATCTACTCCCATTTCTGAAAGTTGTTTGAAAACTGCCTCATCATTTACCGTCCAAACATTGGTAACCAAACCGAGATTTTTAGCTTCAGCAATCCAAGTAGGATTTTTAAGAAAAACACTGTAATGATAATCTAAACCATCCAAACCTTCGGCTTTTACTTGCTCTGGAGACAATTCTCCTCTTAGATACTGCACTTTGAAAGTGGGCGCTAATTTTTTAATTTCTTTACAAATATTCAAACTAAAAGAAATGAATTCACATTGAGATTCTAGCTTCATTTCTTTAATCATTTTAATGGTTTTAGCCGTTAGTTCGTCTTCTTTTTCTTTGGTTTTATCTGGTTTTATTTCAACAATCAATTTTACAGATTTGTCTTTTTTGCCTTGTTTTAAATATTCTTTCAAGGTAGGGAAATTCTCACCGTTTGATAATTTCAAAGTTTCTAATTCTTTAAAATCTGTTTCAGAGATTTCCATTTTACCATGATGTTCGTCGTGGTTTATTACCAAAACGCCGTCTTTGGTCATTCTTACATCAAATTCAGAACCATATAATTTTAGTTTCTGAGCATTTTCTAAAGACTTCAAAGAGTTTTCTGTAGTAGTAGGTTGGGTTTGCCAAAAACCTCTGTGAGCAATAATTTGGGTTTGTGCATTCATTACAACTGAGCTTAAAACTGCCAACCCTAAGATAAAGTTTTTCATAATATAAATTGAATATTTAAACTTATTGTGCATTTCTTTTTTTTAACACTAAGGTTATCAATACCTTATATCTATTTTTCTGAATACACAACAAGTTATTAAACTAAAGTTTTTCAACTTTTGTGATAAAGGTACTTATTTTATGGTAAATAGTGAATGGTGAATGGTCAATTTTGAATTTTTCAAACTCACCACTCACCCTTTCACATTTTCTATTTAGAAAGAATACTTCGCTCCTATCTGAATTTGATAAGGATTGCCATTCATTGGCGCTAAACCACTGGTATTCAAACTGTATTTTAATTGATTGGTAGCAGCATCAAAACCTGTAATTCTATACAATGCCATAGAACTGTAAGATTTATTAACACCCCATTCTTTGTTCAGCAAATTGGCAAAATTGAAAATATCTACCGATAGTTCAAAAGCTCCTATCTTCTGCATTTTCAGTTTTTTAGCAATACGAACATCCCAAACTCCATAGAACCCATTTTTACCGGCATTTCTTTCTGCAATTTTATTGTTATAATCGTTTATATAATCTTTTAGTGCTTGTCCTACCGCAGGATTATCTATTAACGTTTGAGTAAGATTAGGGAAAATATAAGCCAAATCATTAGTATCTACAAAATCTCCGTTTACGTTTCCTCCACTGGTTAAAGAGAAACGAGTACCTCCAATACCAGAATATCTAACCCCAATAGTAAACCCAGCAATGGTAGGAGAGTTACCATACAATACCACTTTGTTTCTAAACTGATTGTCCGAATAAGACATTTTCAGATTTCTTGGGTCGCTTTCTACCAATGTAGATAAAGTTGCAGAATTCGCTACGTTACCATTGTAAGAAGTATTATCTTTAATATCAGACCAAGTATAACTTGCAGTAATTTCTCCATCTTTCCAATAACGGTAACTCGTGTCTAACACAAATGAAAACTGATTTACTTTACCATCACTCACCAATTCTAATACTCTACCAAAATTCTGATTGATTCTACCGTTTTTCCAGTTCATGGTACCATTAGCAGCAATAGAAGAAGCCGGAACGTACACTCCTCTTCCACCTTCGTTATCTAATGTGAAATAAGGATTTGCTACCATATTTCTGTCATAATAGAAATAATTGTTTCTTCCTAAAGCCATATAACCTGCAATCCCAGCTCTAAATTTCTCGTTAAAGAAGTGTGTATAAGAGATATTTGCTTTATATACCATTGGAATTTTTGCATCTTTACCTGTATAGTTAATCGTTGGCAATTGATACTGAGGCAAAGTAGGAACTGTACTATAATTGTTTCTATAACTGTTAAAATCTGGAGTTAAACCAATCTGAGAAGGGTTAACATCTACCGTTGCCAAATGCTTCCCATCAAAAACCAAATTATTAATCACCATATAATTGTTAATATCCGAAGAGAAAATACCTGCTCCAAATTTTAAGAAATCTTTATTCCCTTCGTTGATGTTCCAGTCAAATTGGAATCTCGGCTGAATGATAAACGATTTAATCTGATTATCTGTTCTAATGCCCATTTCATCAAATAGTTTTTGATTAAACTCCGCTTTTGGATAACCGCCGTAATCTAACCTAATACCCGCCATCAAATCTAAACCTTTAGCAATTTTGGTTTGCATTTGTCCATACACGCCTACATTCCAGATGTTAGACTTCACAGAAGGGTCTTCCATCAGAGGAACTTCTCTATAGAATCTGTATGCGATAAGGTTGTTGAAATTATACAAATTATCAGGATTAGTAGAAGCTTCTCTAAAGTGGAATCTTCCATTTACCTCACTTCCATAGATTGATTTTGCCATCGTGTACATTAAATCTGCCCCGAAAGTATATTTAATCTTATCCGTATTGTAATATAAATTATCTACAATCTGAAAAACATTATTCTTAAAGCTCTCTTGTGCAAAACGGTGACCACCAATCTGAATATTGGTAGCTTTGTTCACTCCATCAATAGGCGTAAGGATATTTTCTACAATGGCTCTAGGTACAGCATGTCCCAATTCATCATTTTGATAACTGTCTTGATAAGTGTATAGATATTGAGCTTTCAACTCATTGGTAACATTAGGCTTAAGGTTAGACCTCAACGTTAATAGCAAACTGTTATCTAAATTTTTATCATTTCCGTAAGACTCAAAGAAATTAATTGCCGTGTTATCTCCTAAGCCGTTTTTATTATTATCAAACGTAAAATTATTTCTTAAAGTCAACAAGTGTTTAGGATTAATCTGCCAGTCTAAACGCAAAAATGCAGCATCCGAATTTCTCACTTTATCGAAAGTACCAAACTGAGGCGTATTACCAACACCGTATTTAGTTCTGGCAATATCTAAGAATTTATTTAAAGTAGCATTGTTAATATTTAATCTCAATTCGTCTGCTGGCGTTTTAACATCAGCAATAATTAATGGTCTAGAATCTAACTGATGGTCCCAAGCAGCAAAAAAGTGCAACTTATTCTTAATAATTGGCCCGCCTAATGAAAACCCAAACTGCGAAGTAGAGAAATCGTTGGTTCTTTTATTCCCTCTAATATCGTAAGGGCTAGAAAGCCAGTTGGTTCTTAAATATTCCCAAGCGCTTCCAGAGAAGGTATTGGTTCCAGACTTGGTAACCGCACTTACGGTACCTCCGCCACTTCTTCCAAGGGTTACATCGTATTGATTGGTGGTAATTTTAAATTCTCTTACCGCTTCTATAGAAATAGAAAAAGGCGCACCGCTTCGGCTGGTAGTAGCCCCCGCAGAAGTAGGGTTTTTTGCCGTCATCCCATCAATGGTAAAGTTGGTAGAAGAGCCCAATTGCCCAGATAAATTACCATTTTTACCACTCAACGGAGACAATTCTGTAAGGCTGGTAAAGTTTCTACCATTCACTGGCAATATCCCTATATTTTTTGCAGTAATAGCAGTAGCAGCACCCAGATTTCCTATTTTATTTTTAAGATTTCCGGTAATTACTACTTCCTCAATATTCTTTTCTTCAGATTTATCCAAAGACATATTTACAGTAACCTGATCTCCGAAGTTCACATTATAGCCTTGTTTTTTGTCTTCATTTACAATTACCGTATAAGGGCCACCCAAAGGAATTTCTTTAAAAATATACTCCCCTTTAGAGTTGGTTTCCGTTTCAGACCTAAACCCTGTAGATTCGTTAATGATGGTAACCTTCACCTTTTCTTGCGCCGTCTTTCCGGCACCTGTCACTTTCCCAGTAATTGAAGCCTGAGTAGTCTGCGCATACGCCAGAGTTCCTATACTCAATGCTAAAACACCTAATAGAATTTTTACTTTTTTCATGTTATCAAATTAGCTGTGCAAATGTATCTCCAGATTAAAGCCGAAATGTTTAAGAAACTTTTAACATTTTTTTAATTAATTGAAAACCAATTGTTAATAGATTGTAAAACTTAAATTTATCAACAAGAAAATCAACACGTTAAGCACATTAACAGGTTTTAACTTTCTCAGAATAATGATTACCGTTATTTTATAGTGATTTTTGTAGCTTAGGACTATCATAAATAAAAAAGAACAGGTGTTTTTTATGTGGTAGCTTCATGAACTTCGTTCGCAGACTTTCTGTTTGTGCTCAGCCACCAACAGCTCCGCTCATTCCAAACATTAGTCAATTGCTTTCATTTTTCAGTATCTTTGGGATACACAACAACAGACCAAAGTCAAGTAATTGAATTTGTAGAGTTGTGAATTGCTTTCATTTTTCAGTATCTTTGGGATACACAACAACCTACATTTATAATTGAGTCATTTACAGTAAGTTGTGAATTGCTTTCATTTTTCAGTATCTTTGGGATACACAACAACAAATTATACAAGAACATCAAATGGTGCATAGTTGTGAATTGCTTTCATTTTTCAGTATCTTTGGGATACACAACAACAGCTCCAATCTTTGTTGTCCCACTCTGTGAGTTGTGAATTGCTTTCATTTTTCAGTATCTTTGGGATACACAACAACTGATAGCTGCATCTATATCTCTCCTTAACCGTTGTGAATTGCTTTCATTTTTCAGTATCTTTGGGATACACAACAACAATGCAGT
>JADQBM010000039.1 GCA_016278615.1 Clostridia bacterium
ACCCGCGACTTTCGCCTTGGCAAGGCGAAGCTCTACCCCTGAGCCACTTCCGCATGTTAAACTTGGTTAATTAATAATTAATAATGAAGAATGAATAATGATGGTTAATTTTGTTACACAAAATTCTCTTTTATATAATTTCTATATTTTGCTATTGCAAAATATATTTCCTTCATTGTTCATTGTTCCTTATTCATTGTTCATTGTTCATTGTTCATTGTATTTATGGTGGAGGGAGGTGGATTCGAACCACCGAAAGCTCAGCTAACGGATTTACAGTCCGCCCCCTTTGGCCACTCGGGAACCCCTCCAGGTTTGTTGCTTGGGAATGAATAATTAATAATGTAAAATGAATAATGATGGTTAATTATCGGCTTCGTTAACTAAATCAGAGATTTAGACTTCGCGATTCCTGACCTACGACACAATCAAAGATTGCTGTTAGGTCATTGTGTTTCACAAATTCTCTTTTAATTTTCAATACTCTTGATTTTGCCCTAGCAAAATCTTTCCTTCATTGTTCATTGTTCCTTATTCATTGTTCCTTATTCATTGTTCATTTATTTCTCATGGAGCTGGTGAGAGGAATCGAACCCCCAACCTGCTGATTACAAGTCAGCTGCTCTACCGTTGAGCCACACCAGCATGGTTAATTAATAATGAAGAATGAATAATGAATAATTATGGTTAATTTTGTTTCACAAAATTCTCTTTTAGTTTTCAATACTATTGATTTTGCCTTAGCAAAATCTTTCCTTCATTGTTCATTGTTCATTGTTCATTGTATAAATGGTGACCTGGGTCACCGACTAAGTGATTCACTCTAGCAAAATCTCTAAGTGCTAAGTGTAAGTAACTCCTTCGGAGTTAGTGTAAGTTAAGTCATAAAACAACATCTCAACTTACTATTTAGTACTAAACTCATCCTTAAACTTATACTTTAACTTACTTTTCATCCATTTTCAATGGATAATAATGGCGACCTGGATGGGTCTCGAACCCACGACCTCCAGCGTGACAGGCTGGCATTCTAACCATCTGAACTACCAGGCCGCATATTTCAATTGACAGTTGACAATTAAAAATTGAAAATTATTTTTGAAGTAGAATTTGTCTGCGACAAATTCTCTCCTAATTGTCAATTATCCATTATCAATTGATAAGTGGTGGGCGTAATAGGGCTCGAACCTATGACCCCCTGCTTGTAAGGCAGGTGCTCTCCCAGCTGAGCTATACGCCCCCGTTGTTTAATTAATAATTAATAGTGAAGAATTAATAATGATGGTTAATTTTGTTCCACAAAATTTTCATTTATTCTATTTTCATTTTGCTTTGCAAAATTTCCTTAATTATTCATTTTTCATTCTTCATTCTTAATTTGAAACTGGTGACCCTATCGGGAATCGAACCCGAGTTACCGCCGTGAAAGGGCGGTGTCTTAACCGCTTGACCATAGGGCCCTGAAATGGCTCCAGAGGTGGGACTTGAACCCACAGCCTACCGGTTAACAGCCGGGTGCTCCACCATTGAGCTACTCTGGAATATCTTATCTCCCTTTTTGGTGAGCACGAATATTATAGTAACATAATATATTACCCTTGTCAACGCAATTTTCGTTTTTTTTAGTCAAGATCTATTTTCTCTTCTTCTGTGTCTTTTCAAGGGCTTCGCGCTCTTTTCGGAATTTTTTAACATTAAATAGTGCCCATACAAAATATGCCAATATCAATACGATAATGTAATTCATATAAGAGGTTGATTCTTCTGCATTTTGCAAAGAATTCAAAAAAGAATTTACATGCATAACCGCAAAAATTAATATCGAAACAGAAAATGATACGTCTACAACATTCTTAAATCTTCTTTTCTGTACATTTCCTTTATTCTCTCTGGCGTATTTAAACTTAAGACCTAAATATAAAACACAAATCATAGAAACAAAAAAAGCAAATGTGCTTGATAGTATTGTCATTCTCTTCCCCCTATTCATTAGTACAACAATTATATATTAAAAATATAATGTATGCAATTATTAATGTGTGTTACTATGAGATTCTTTATTCAAAGAAATCTTAAAAACCTTAAGGATAAACTATGGATATTTGTTAAATAATAAAGACTAGAATTCTTTAGAAGGGATAATATTATGATAAAAAAAATGATTACCGGCATCGTTTCAGGATTTCTTAATGGTTTTTTTGGTTCTGGCGGGGGCACAATTGTTGTGCCGGCTTTGGAATTCATTCACAAAATAGAAGAACACAAGGCACATGCAACAGCAATTCTAATTATTTTTCCTTTATCGATTATTAGCACCTTAATCTACCTTAAGAATGGATATATTGAAATAACCCCTGTTTTAAAAGTTGCAGGGGGTAGTATCATAGGTAGCCTTATTGGAGCTAAACTCCTGAATAAAATATCTTCAAAAAATTTAAGGAAATTCTTTGGTGCTATTCTTATTATTGCTGCAGTAAGGATGGTGTTTTAATGCTTTATTTTATAATTGGCTTATCTGCTGGTGTTATTAGTGGTATGGGAATAGGAGGAGGCACCATATTAATCCCTGCATTGGTGCTTTTCTCTCCACTTACACAACAGCAAGCTCAAGGAATCAACCTTGTGGTTTTTCTGCCTGCCGCGATTTCTGCGTTAATTATCCACCACAAAAACAAAAACTTAAAATACAAAATGACTTTACCTATCGTTTTAACTGGCATTGTTGGGGCTGTTGGGGGGTCTATCTTGGCTGTATATGTTTCCCCTGGTTTTCTAAAAAAACTATTTGGAATCTTTCTTTTTATTGTTGGTCTTGTTGAATTGTTTTCAAAAGGTAAATCGAATCATTAAATTACAATTCGTCCATTACATCAACTGCCATCATAACACAAGCGCCTTCATGAACAACATTAAAACCTTTCTCTTCCGCAAATTTAGCTATCTCCTCATCATAAGAACCTGGTTGAAGCCAAAGATATTTTATTTCTTGTGGATCAAGCTTTTCAATGGTCTTTCGGGTCACATTGGGCGGAACAACAAAATCTACGCAGTCTGGCACAACAGGTAGACTCTCGATATCCTTATAGCATTTAAGCCCTTCAATCTCCTCGCAATTAGGATTTATGCAATAGACCTCATACTCGTGGGCCAGTAACCTTTTAACAATTTTATAGCCAATTTTGTCGACATTTGGAGTAGCTCCTATTACCGCCCATGTTTTTTTAGAAAGCATTTCTTTCATTAATTTCTCATTCATAATATTTTCCTCCAATTTCGTTATTTATAAATGAACAATGAATAATTAATTATAATTTTATTTCGCAAAATTATCATTTCTATTCAAATATTACTTACCCATTTATTTTTGATCTATTCAAAAAAAATTAGAAATTTGGTTTACCCAAATTTCTTCCATAATGCTTAATTTAAAGATCACCCTTCCTTCAAGCTTAAATATTCACAATCCAAGCATTCAATCTGGCACTGCCCGTTGGTTAAATTGATTAGCATTTCCTCAAGCCTCTCAACCTTTTCACAAAGGGAATATATATATAACATAACAGCTTCTGAAAACTGAATATCTTTTATAATAAATCCTTCGTTCAACAATTCACTTTGCACCTTGCCTAAAAACGTATAACCTATTTTAACACTTATTAATTGATGTTCTACTTTCGTTACGATTCCTGCTTTTTCCAAAGCAAGTTTTGCTGAGTTTGTATAAGCACGAACCAGCCCCCCGGTGCCAAGTTTGATGCCTCCATAGTACCTTGTAATTACCATGGCAACATTAGTAATACCTTCTTTCTTCAACATTTCTAAAATGGGAACACCTGCCGTCCCGCTGGGCTCTCCATCATCACTGTATCTTTGAAGTTCATAGTTTTGTCCCACAAGATAAATTGGAACATTATGAGTGGCCTCTTTATGTTTACTTTTTATATGGGCAATAAAAGACTCTGCTTCTGCCTCATTCTCAACGGGCTCAACATAGCCAAAAAATTTTGATTTTTCTATTACGACTTCACTTTCTCCATACCGCTCTACTGTTTTATATCCTTTACCCATGACGCATCCTCCAAAAATTAGGGACTTTGGAATTCTTAATTAAGATTTTTGAGCAATAAAAGTCAGTCGCAAACAAATTCTTTATATCGATTGAAATCCGCCTTCAGTAATTTCGTTTCAATATAGACCCCTTCTTCTTTATAATCCATCTTTTGAATTTTTGTATGATTACACAAATAGGATGAAATATCCCCTCGTTCGAAAGGTATCAAAAGAGTCGCTTGTACCATACCAGAAAATATTATCTCTCTAATTTTCTGGATCAGTTGATCCATACCCTTTCCATTTTTTGCAGAAACATATAATATATCTTCTCCCCATGGTATGATTCCTTCATCATATGCAATTTTATCCATTTTATTAAAGATCGTAATCTTTTTTCTCTCTTCAGCCTTTATTTCCTTTAAGACTTTTTCTGTCACATCCATCTGAAAAGCAAAATTCTCATAGGAAGCGTCTACCACATGAATCAATAAATCGGCAAATATTACTTCCTCCAATGTTCCTTTAAAAGCCTCGATTAGTTTATGGGGCAACTTGCTTACAAACCCTACTGTATCAATTAGTATAAACTCTTCTTTGGTTTCAAGTTTTATTTTTCTTTGAGATGTATCCAATGTTGCAAAGAGCATGTCCTCTGCATAAACACTTTTTTCTTCTTTGTTCGCCTTCTGTAGCAGGACATTCATAACCGTGGATTTTCCAGCATTGGTATATCCCACAAGTGCAACCACAGGAATCTCCGATTTTTTTCTTTGCCCCCTTTGAGTGCTCCTAATCCTTTTAACGTCTTCAAGTTCTTTCTTAACATCGTCCATTCTACTTAAAACATGGCGCCTATCTGTTTCTAATTTTTTTTCACCGGGACCTCTCGTCCCAATTCCTCCGCCTAAACGGGAAAGAGATTTTCCCAATCCTTTCAGCCTTGGCAGACGATACTGGAGTTGAGCCAATTCAACTTGAAGTTTACCTTCTTTAGATACGGCTCTTTTGGAAAAGATATCCAAAATTAAGATAGTCCTATCTATTACTTTGAGTTCCAGTTTTTCTTCAATATTTCTAAGCTGTACGCCGGACAATTCATCATTAAATATGACCATATTTGACTCTAGATTTTCACACGCGCTCTTTAATTCCTCCAATTTTCCTTTACCAATAAAAAAAGCCGCGTCTATTCTTTCTCTCTTTTGAACAAGCTCTCCTACGACCTCACAATCTGCCGCTTGAGCAAGCTGTGACAATTCATCCATGGAATATGTAATATCCTCGTTTCTCTCTACACCTACCAAAATGGCACGTTGTGTTATTTCTTCAAAACTGTTTTCCATTTTTTCACCTGCTTTTATTTATTGTTAATTTCATAGATTTTCAAGTTTCTATTCATTATAATTTGTTTGTCCACTTATAATCATACCATAAAGTCTTAAGTATGAAGTTCGAGGTTTAATGGCGGAGATTGCAAGCCGCACTCGAGCAATGACAAAGTTATCTGGCCAATAACCCCTAAGGGCCAATAACGTTAGGTACCTCATTTTCTGGAATAAAAATATAACTCTGAGGGACTTCACCTAAAATAACAGTTTCTGCTATGGGCACGATGGTTTGTATGTTAATGGTATTGGAGTTAAATGGCACAATAATTTTAGCATAAGTTTCAACCTCTAGGAATATTTTATGCCTTGTCTGATTAATTCCTGAATCTTCAAATTCTGTTTTGAAATTGACTTTTGCCATTCCAATGGGAACAATATTTAATCGTATCAGGGGACCATATTGAGATAATATCTGGCTCCCTAAAACACTTCCTATTGGAATCTTTACCTGAGAAGAGGTTACATCTTGAATTTTGTTTTGAATAAGGAGTGACATATCCGCAGCTAAAGTATTCATTAAAACAGTATTTGCCTGAAGGGACATAACCCTTCCCTCACTATCTGTTGTAATTTCAACAAGATCATTATAATTTATATTTTCAACAAATTCAGAATGAACAGATTCATTTACAGCCTGTGTGGTTATTTCTTTTACTTTCATTTCAGCAATACTAAATACAGCGGGTTTTATTTTGTTGTCTAAAAAAATAAAACCATATATACTTAATAAAAAAATTAATACAATTAGAAGAAAAAATTTGAGAGCAGATTTATTTCTTTGAATTTTGCTTTTTCTCTTCAAAATAATCCCCCCCATAATATATAATATTATGAAGAGAAAAAAATGTGAAAAAAAGAGTAAAATTTAATTTACTCTTATCATATTCAATAAATTGTAAGGAAAATATACTTTTTTTATATCTCTAATCGTGCCAACTCTTCCATGAGCTTGTCATTTAGAATCCTAATATGCGTACCTTTCATGCCTAAAGACCGAGATTCGATGACGCCGGCGCTTTCAAACTTCCTTAAGGCATTGACAATTACAGATCGAGTAATCCCAACTCGATCAGCTATTTTGCTTGCAACCAACAAGCCTTCATTGCCTTCTAACTCCGCAAAAATATTCTGAACTGCTTCCAACTCTGAATAAGATAATGTCCCTATTGCCATTTGAACCACTGCTTTTTTTCTTGCCTCTTCTTCAAACTCATGGGTCTTTGCTCTCAGTATTTCTATACCTACGATGGTTGCACCATATTCTCCTAGAATAATGTCTTCAACATCAAATTTTCGATCATATCGAGCCGCAATTAAAGTCCCTTGTCTTTGATGATTTCCGTATATAGGGATAATAGTAAGATATTTGTCCATGGTATTATAATCATACTTAAATACCTTAAGAGACTCTTCACCTGTTAAATTCTCTTTTGTTTCATTTATTTTGAGCAATTCATCATTGTATTCTTTGGGAAATTTTTCAATACCCGTTTCCGGATCTATTATAATCGGGCTATCAGCTTTTATTATCAGCTTTAATCCTAAAACTTTTCCTTTTTTACTAATTATATAAACATTTGAATCAAGAAGACTACTCAGTATACCGCATAAATCACTAAAAGAAATTGATTCATTATCAGTCATTTGCAGTACTGCATTGAGCCTTCTGGTCTTTTCAAGCAACTCTACCAACATGGTTTTATCCTCCTTAGGTTTTTCATATTCATTATACCCATCTTTTGAGATATGAATCAAGGGGTTTCATGAAATATATGGAATTATAAAATGTATTTGTCAATTTCATCAATATAAACTGTATCAGCAAATTTATTTCGAACAAAATCTGCATCAATTGTGAGAACTTCTTCCTTTATCTCTGATATATCAAAAGAAATATCCTCTAAAAGATTTTCCATAATGGTATGAAGCCTTCTTGCTCCAATATTTTCTGTCTGCTCATTTATAAGAAAAGCAACATTGGCAATTTCATCCACTGCATCATCTGTAAAGTTCATGATGACTCCCTCTGTTTCCAAGAGCATTTTATGCTGTTTAATCAAAGCATTCTCTGGTGCAACCAATATTTGTCGAAATACTTCTTTTGAAAGATTTTCTAATTGCAC
The DNA here is from genome assembly GCA_016278615.1 of Clostridia bacterium. Taxonomy (GTDB): domain Bacteria; phylum Bacillota; class Clostridia; order Peptostreptococcales; family JAAYPU01; genus Soudan-22. The sequence goes on from JADQBM010000039.1 coordinate 7,565, forward strand.
ACGTATAGGAAACCGGCCTTGAAGCTCGGGAATTAAATCCGTCACCTTTGATGTGTGAAATGCACCTGCACCTATAAAGAGAACATAATCTGTTTTCACTGGACCATACTTGGTATTAACCACACTGCCTTCTACAATTGGCAATATGTCTCTTTGAACACCCTCTCTTGATACATCTGCGCCACCTTTAAAATTTGGTGATGCAATTTTATCTATTTCATCAATAAAGATAATGCCATTTTGCTCAGCATTTTCTAAGGCTTCACTATTTACTTGGTCCATATCTAATAAATTTTGTGCTTCCTGTTCTCTCAGTATCTTTCGAGCATCCCGAATGAATACTTTCTTCTTCTTTTTCTTTTGAGGCATCATATCTCCAAAGATGTTTCCAATACTAATGCTTACATCACTGCCTAAATCCATCATATTGAGCCCATTTTGGCTACTGTTCACTTCGATTTCAATAAGTTGGTCTTCAAGTAATCCTTTTCTCAGCTGATCTCTTACCTGATCACGTTGAAGCTCCACATCATTTTTATCATTATCTGACTCATCTTTACTTTGGCTGCTACTATTGCTGCTACCATAAGGATTATTATTCATTATAAAGTCAAAAGGATTTTTGATAGAAGTAGGTCTTTTTTTGCCGGGAACGATGGCTTCAATAATTTTCTCTTCAGCAATTTTTTCTGCGATTCCATATTTCTCCTGCATTCGATTGTTCTTAACCAATCGAATTGAGGTCTCGACTAGGTCTCTTACCATAGATTCAACATCTCTACCAACATATCCAACCTCAGTATATTTTGTTGCCTCAACTTTTACAAAAGGTGCGTCAATGAGCTTTGCTAAACGTCTTGCTATTTCGGTTTTTCCCACACCAGTGGGCCCCATCATCAGAATATTTTTAGGCGTAATTTCTTCCTTCATTTCATCTGGTAGCAGACTACGCCGATATCTATTTCGCAGGGCAATGGCGACAGATTTTTTTGCTTTTTCTTGCCCAATAATATACTTGTCAAGTTCAAATACGATTTCCTTAGGTGTCATATTCTTCATTCTTTATCTCCTCCTAAAGATTCGATACTAATATTACTATTGGTATAGATACATATGGATGACGCAATTTCTAGAGATTTTCTTACAATTTCCTCAGCTTTCAAATCCGTATTATGAAATAAAGCTTTGGCAGCAGCAAATGCATAATTACCACCTGAACCAATTGCAAGAACATCATCATCTGGTTCTATTACCTCACCATTTCCTGAAATCAATAAAATATCATCTTTATCGGCAGCCAACATTAAAGCCTCTAATCGCCTAAGAATTTTATCCTTACGCCATTCTTGGGCCAATGAAACCGCTGCCCGTTTGAGATTGCCTCCATGCTCTTCTAATTTATTCTCAAACTTCTCTGTCAATGTAAAGGAATCTGCAACAGACCCTGCAAAACCTGAAAGAACCTTATTTTTATATATTCTTCTGACTTTTTTTGCAGTATGTTTCATTATAGATGATTCCCCAAAGGTAACTTGACCATCACCCCCAATACAGATATCGTTTTCGTTTCTTCGTACTACAACAATCGTTGTTCCATGAAACATGATTCATTCCTCCGTTATTTTACTCTCTTTATAATGGCACTCCTTATTTGAACATTGAAAATCTGATTTTTTTGTCTTCTTTTCAGTCATTATTGACCCACACTCTGGACATTTTCTGTCAATAGGCTTATTCCATAGTAAAAAACGACATTCTGGATAGCCACTACATCCATAAAATATTTTGCCTTTCTTGCTTTTTCTTTGAATAATTTCATTTCCACATTCAGGACATGTCACACCCGTTTTATGGATAATAGGTTTCGTGTTTTTGCACTCTGGATAACCTGAGCAAGCTAAAAATTCACCAAACCGTCCTTGCTTAATGGCCATAAACTTATCACAAAGTTCACATTTCTCATCGGTTAATTCATCTTGTATCTCTATTCTTCTTATTTCTTCATCTGCTTCTTCTAACTCCGTCTTAAAAGAATGATAGAAGTCACCTACGACACTTTTCCATTCAACAGTTTTTTCCTCTACATCATCTAATTTTTCTTCAAGATTTGCAGTAAATCCAATGTCAACAATGTTTTTAAAATAGTTTTCCAGCAAATCCGTTACGATAAAACCCAATTCAGTTGGAAATAAAGTCTTTTTATCTCTTGTAACATATTTACGTGTTAAAAGTGTTGTAATGATAGGCACATATGTACTTGGCCTTCCAATATTTTTGTCTTCCAATTCCTTTACGAGACTTGCTTCTGAAAATCTTGAGGGGGGTTGTGTAAATCGTTGATCAGAGGTTATATCTAAGCAATCGAGTCCTTTCCCTTCATTCATTACAGGGAGTATTTTATCAGAGGCTTCCATAAAAGAATACACCTTTAGAAAGCCGTCAAATTTTAGTTGAGAACCAGATGCCCTAAAGAGATAGCCATTGTTTAAAATTTCTACAGAATTGCTATCATAGACGGCGCTACTCATTTGGCTTGCTGTAAACCTCTCCCAAATAAGCTTATAAAGCTTATATTGATCATTGCTTAAAGAACTTTTTATATTATCAGGATGCATGCTGACATAAGTCGGTCTTATGGCTTCATGGGCATCTTGTATATCTTTCTTTTTATTTGAGTACACGTGGTTGCCCACATAAGCTTCAGAGTACTTTTCTTTTATATATTTTTTAACATTATCTCGCGCTTCTTCAGAAATTCTAATGGAATCTGTTCTAATATAAGTAATTAAGCCAACGGTTCCTTCTCCTTTAATATCAACACCTTCATAAAGTTGCTGAGCAGCCATCATAGTCCTTTTTCCATAAAACCCTAAACGATTGGATGCCTCCTGCTGCAAAGAACTTGTTGTAAACGGGGGTTGCGGTTTCCTTGTTTTCTCTTTTGTTTCTACCTTAACTACTTTGTAATCTTTGGAATCAAGAGCGGCTAAAATATCATCTGCTTCTTTTTTATTGTTGATGGTAATTTTTTTTCCTTTGAAATCACTCAATTTAGCTTCAAAAGATTTACTTCCTTTTTTTTCACCAGTAGACAAAAAAGCGGTGATAACCCAAAATTCTTTTGGAACGAATTTCAAAATTTCTTTCTCTTTATCACAAATAATCTTCAATGCAGCCGATTGGACTCTTCCAGCACTCAAACCCCTTTTAACCTTCTTCCAGAGCAAAGGACTTATACTATATCCAACCAATCGGTCCAACACCCTTCGTGCCTGTTGCGCATCCACAAGCCCCATATGTATAGGCCTTACTGATTTGATTGCGCCTGCAATGGCACTTTTGGTGATTTCATGAAACTCTATCCGACATTTCTCTTTTTCGTCGATTCCTAAAAGATATGCAATATGCCATGAAATCGCTTCCCCTTCTCTATCAGGGTCAGTTGCAAGCAATATCTTTCCAGCTTTTTTTGCTTCCTTCTTCAGTTCTTTTATAACATCGCCTTTTCCTCGGATATTAATATATTGTGGGTCAAAATTGTTATCAATATCAATTCCCATTTTACTTTTAGGCAAATCACGGACATGCCCCACCGAGGCAACAACTTTATATCTGCTCCCTAAAAATTTTCCTATGGTCTTAGCTTTTGCTGGTGATTCAACAATTACCAAAGATTTTCCAGCCATTATTTCACCTCATAATTCCTTTTTTATTCCAACTCAACTGCTTTCTTGATTATATGCACTATCACTTTATTTTGCAATAACTATTTTACCAGGCATTACCTGAACCAGCCCTTTTATCTCTAAAACTGTCAATAATGCATTTATGTCTGAAGGTGTTGAATTTAATTCTTGTATTAATAGATCTATGCTTGTAGAATCTTTGTTTTTTAGGATATTTATTAACGCTTTCTCGTGAGTCCCAAGAGAAACCTCTTCCGATAATTCTTTTTGCCCCACAATTAGATTTAATTCACTTAGAAACTCCTTTATGCCAATAATCGGAGTCGCACCTTCCAGTATAAGTTTATTTGTCCCTTTACTATAAATGCTTTCTATATTGCCTGGAACAGCATAAACATCTCTTCCCTGTTCTAAAGCATACTCTGCGGTAATCAAGGACCCACTTTTCAAACCTGCCTCTACCACCACGACTCCTTGTGACAAACCACTGATGATTCTATTTCTTGCAGGGAAAAATCCAGGTAATGGCGGCGTCCCAGGAGCATATTCTGAAATGACAGCACCTTTTTCAATAATTTTTTTCATAAGCTTGTAATTGCTTTTGGGATAACAAATATCAAGACCACATGCCAATACCGCAATGCTTCTACCGTTGCTATCCAAAACGCCTTGATGTGCAAAAGTATCAGCACCAAAGGCCATGCCACTAATAACTGTGGTATTATATTCACCCAATTGATAAGCAATATTATAAGCAGCCCATTTACCGTAAGCCGTAGCTTTCCTTGCACCAACGATAGCAATGGCTTTTTGATCAGCTTCCATCAATTCACCCTTCATATAGAATAAAAAAGGCGGATTGAATATTTCTTTCAAAAGTGACGGATAGCTCTTATTATAATAAGCAATACCTTTTATTTCTTCTTCTTTCATAGTATCGTAAATATTTTTTGCTTTATTCAAATCTTTATTTAATAATATACTATTTATGATGTCTTTATTTATACCTTCAATATTCTCAAGTGTTCCTTTTGAAGCATGGTAAACATTTTCACTCTCTCCCAAACACTTCACCAGATGAATTTTTGTTTTGGAACTCATATGCGGCAATTCTTTAAGCCAAATATCGAATAAAGTATTCATTTTATATACCTCTATTATTTTCTTCCATTATATATGACTTAACATACAACATTAGTCTTTACTATTGGTATTCTTCTTACGTTCTTATATCCCTCTAAATTTCTTGTCGAGGCTTCTATACTGTATGGCTTCAGCAACATGGCTCGTTTCAATACTTTCTGAGACACTCAGATCAGCAATAGTCCTACTTAATTTTATTATTTTGGTATAAGCTCTGGCACTTAAAGAGAGTTTTTTAAAGGCCACTTCCAATAATAGGGTACTTTCGGGTTTTAATTTGCAGTACTTCTTTATTAGCGTTGGACCCATTTGAGAATTATACAGTATTCTACTTTTCTTAAACCTCTCTACCTGCATTCTTCTTGCACTTTCCACTTCTTTTCTCATCTCCAATGAACTTTTATGTATACCATTAGACGATAAATCTTCATATTTTACAGGAAAAACTTCAATATGCATATCAATCCTGTCCAAGAGGGGCCCTGAAATTTTAGACATATATTTGGTTATCTGACCCACACTGCATATACATTCATGGGTTGGATCCCCATAATACCCACAGGGGCATGGGTTCATGCTTGCAGCAAAAATAAACTTTGATGGAAAAGTAAAAGAGGCATTGACTCTTGAAATGGTAACCACTTCATCTTCCATGGGTTGCCTGAGCATTTCAAGAACATTTCTGTTGAATTCAGGGAGTTCATCTAAAAACAAAACCCCGAAATGTGCTAAGGAAACTTCTCCAGGTTTTGGTATGCCACCCCCTCCCACCATCGCTGTAGGGGATATGGTATGATGGGGTGCTCTGAAAGGTCTTTCAATTATTAAAGCCTTTTTCTCCGACAGTTCACCAGCAACACTATATATTTTAGTGACCTCAAGTTTTTCTTCATAGCTCATTTCAGGCAAGATTCCAGGAATACGCCTGGCAAGCATGGTTTTTCCTGCACCAGGCGGACCAATCATCATGACATTGTGAGCCCCTGCTGCAGCAATTTGAAGTGCTCTTTTTACAGAATCCTGTCCGGCTACTTCAGAAAAATCCTCCGTTTTTTCTTCTTTAAACTCACTTTCATGAATTTCGATTTTGCTATAAGGCTCTATTAAATTAGGTGCTTTTAAAAAGTCAACTACTTCTCGCAAATGTCCAAAAGGATATAGGATAACATCTTCTATGATGGATGCTTCTAAAACATTGGCAATGGGTAGGATAATCTTCTTTTTTCCTTGATTTCTAAGACCAATGATTAAGGGGAGCGCCCCATTGATTCTATTAATCTTTCCATCTAAAGAGAGTTCCCCAATAATAGCATACTCCCCAACATACAAATCAGAAATATATTCTAAAGCCCACATGATTCCAATAGCCATGGGAAGATCAAAATGAGTCCCTTCCTTTTTTGTATGAGCCGGCGAAAGATTGATTGTAATTCTCTTTGAAGGAAATCTATAGCCGGTATTAATAATGGCTGAGCGCACCCGTTCCTTTGATTCTTTCACTTCCACATGTGGTAAACCCACAATATTAAAAGATGGAATCGCATTGGACAAATCCGCTTCCACCATGGTGATTTCTGATTCAATTCCTTTTAAAGAACAACTAAGCACTTTTGCATACATGTGAGAACCCTCCATAGTAAGTTTAAGTTTAAGTATAAGTATAAGTTTAAGTATAAGTTTAAGTATAAGTTTAAGTATAAGTTTAAGTATAAGTTTAAGTCCTAAGGACAACCGCAAGGGCCTTCCCTACATATCTCTAACCTCTAACCTCTAACCTCTAACCTCTAACCTCTAATAAATATATAATTCGCCATTTTATCTTGTTTTCCTTCATTTATTTTCAAATATTTACTTTTTATGGAATTTTTGTTATGATGAATAAAAAACTACCGATTGATTAAATCGGTAGTAATATTTTGACAGAATTGCTCTGCACCACCTCTATACACCTTAAATGACAAATCATCATATGATGTTCATATATTAATAAAAAAGGTGTGATAGATAAATGTCTCCTTATCATAACGATTCATATAGGCCTCCTGATGATGCCGCAGATAGAGATGGTACACGTCAGTTCTTCGGTTTTGGTCCCGGATATGGCCCCGGGTATGGTCCTGGATATGGTGGTCCTGGTTTTCGCCGCCCCGGCTTTGGCCGTGGTCCAGGGTTCGGATTTTTTTGGTCCTTCTTCTTTTAAGATAAGTATAAAAACAGCTACTGACTATTCAGTAGCTGTTTTCAGACTGTTGAAAAACTCCAAATTTCTGCGTTACTGCTTTCAAGTGAGCATGCTCACTTACCCAAAGTAAGCTCCGCTACTCACTCTTAGCGCGCCTTGAACTTCGAAGTTTTCAAGAGTCTGGATTTTGTTGACTTTTTCAACAACCTCAAAACAGCTACCGACTATTCAGTAGCTGTTTTATATTCTGGCATAATATCAATCTCTTTTATTAGTAAAATCTATGGTCATAGGAATCCCATCTTGACACGGGATCTTTGATTGGCATAAACCGCAACCAGAAACATAATGACTTTTAGTGACTAAATCAGGTCCTTTTTCATTCTTTAACAACTGCAAATATTCACTACAAGTATTTTTATCATGTCCTTCTTTGGTTATGGCATGAACTGGGCATCTATACATACATGCACCGCAAGTTCCATCTGCATAAAATTTGCACCATTCATTGTACTTTTTATAAGGTCTTATATCTGCAGGCAGATTTCCTTCTATAATAATCGTACAAAATCGCATTGCTTTACCTTGCTTTGTAATAAGCCCATCGGACAAACCAAATGTTCCAAGGCCCGCTACAAAAGCTGTATGTCGATGTGACCATTTTGATGCAATCCCATGCTTAGTAGATGTCATTCTACTCCACTCCGGCAATAAATCAATGGCAACTGCTGGAATGCCTTTTTTCTCAAACTCGCTTATTACTTTTTCGCACATGTCATAAATAAAAGCCTCCCATTCTCCTCGACTTGCAAACCACCTGAGACTTGGAATTTCTTTAGCCCTATTTTGTGCCTTTTTTGTTTCTTTTGTTTGAGAAAAACCAAAACTTATAACCGTTAAATCTTTATCTTTTACACTTTTATCTTTATACTTCAAGTGAAAAGCCTCTGAAGGCAACCAATAAAACGCTCCTATATCATGTTTAAAGAACTTAAAGTAATCATCATCTCCTGCTGCGAATCCCACGATAGGTGGATTCCACATGGCTTCTTCAGGCAAATCAATGGCTTTGAAATTATTTAAATTCGAATGATCTGCAGTTTCAATGATCATGTCTCTTATATTTGCTTTTGTCATTTTCAATTTTTTCACCCTCCTTTTGAATCAGATAAAGTGATGCTCCCTTTATTGATATTCTAATAATAAAATACTATTATAGCAAATTATTCGTATAAACGTACAAATCTTTACTCTTAATTCAATGGTATTATCTTCAAATAGTACGAGATATAATTTTTTTTCAAAAAAAAGAAGCATTCCGCTTCTTTTGTACTTTCGAATACCATCTGAAAAGATAAGTCTATATGGGAAATTACAGGTGCTCTATCTCCCATTTTTGAAATTCAGCACTCTCTATACCTTGTAGAATTCCTCCAGAAATGTGATTCAACAAAGTTTCTACTAAAAAGAGATGCTCTTTCTCCTCTTTTATCAATTTATTAAATATTTCTTTTTCCTTTAAATTTTCCGACATTTTGCTCTGATTTTCGTAGAACTCAATACTTTTCTTTTCCATGTCCATTGCATGCCTTAAAGCATCTTCATCAAGAACTATTTGCAGTTTGTCTTGTGATTGATGTAACAATTCAAAGATATTCTTAGCGTCTTCCAGTGTTTTGGAATCCTGAGGCATCTCTACTTTTTTTTGATAATTCATTATAACATCATAATGTGTTTGCTCGTCTTGAGCCAACATACTGAAGATCTTTTTAATCCCTTTGTTCTCAGATTTCTCTTCTAAAGAATTATAGTAATTTTTTCCGTCCTCTTCCATTTTCATTGCAAATTTATATACATCCATATTACATTCCTCCTTCTCTGTTTTATATTTAATACCCATTATCGATAATTATTAACCAACTTTCCCACTCATAAAAGTACTTCTTAAATTGTAATTTCAATGTCAAAAGAGATGTTTAATGTATTTATTTTTGTTTTTCACTTGTTTGAAGCCCTAACACAGAATCTTTGATTCTGAATGTAGGTCTCATACAAGTGGAACTTTCTAATCATGAAGCCCTAGCAGTAATCTTTGATTACGTCGCAGGTCTTATACAGAAACTCTCCAATCTCTGATTGGTCAAGAGTTTTTCAGTTAAACCCTAAATTTATATGGCTTGACATCTAAAAATGTAACCAATAAAATAAAAAGGAATAGAAACACATACAATACTTTAACTGAAATGAAGGAGGAGCTATTAACGTGATAGTGGGGTTGGCAAGTGATCATGGTGGATTTCTTTTAAAAGAAGATATAAAGCAATACCTTGAAAATAAAAAGATTCAATATGTAGATTTAGGGGCTTACTCTGAAGAGTCAGTTGATTATCCAGAATTTGCAGAAAAGGCTGCGAAGGCAGTTGTTTCAGGGCAATGTAATCAAGCAATCATTTTTTGCGGGACAGGCATTGGGATATCCATTTCAGCCAACAAAGTACCAGGAATACGTTGTGCCGTTGTTTCAGATGTTTTTTCTGCTAAAATGTCTAAAGCCCATAACAATGCAAATATGCTGGCACTTGGCGGCAGAGTGGTAGGAAAGGGTCTTGCTTTTGAAATTGTCGAAGCATGGCTTAATACTGAATTCTCAGGCGAATGTAGACATGAAAAAAGAGTCAATAAAATCAATGAAATAGAAAATAAATACTTTAATATAAAGTGAGAAGCCTGTTGTTTTTCGCTTTTTTTATATAATAGGAAATATCGATTTACAAAATAAGTTGCCAGCTAAAGATTAAAAGGAAAAGAGAGGGAAAAATTTATGAGCAATGTGTTTGTTATGAATCATCCGTTAATTCAACATAAGCTTACCCTTATGAGGGATAAGAATACGGGATCAAAAGATTTTAGAGAGCTTCTGAAAGAAGTAGCGACCCTAATGGCTTTTGAAGTTACCAGAAATCTACCTTTAGAGGAAGTAGAAATTGAAACACCTTTATGTAAAACAAAAGCCAGTGTTCTTTCTGGGGAAAAAATAGGGATTGTTCCAATTCTTAGGGCAGGACTCGGAATGGTAGAAGGTATTCTTGACTTAATTCCCACAGCAAGAGTGGGACACATTGGCTTGTACAGAGATCCGGAGACCCTTATGCCAGTTGAATATTATTGTAAGCTCCCGCCAGATGTTGAAGACAGAGAATTAATTGTAGTTGACCCCATGCTTGCTACAGGAGGATCTTCAAACGCAGCCATTCAGTTCATGAAAGACAGAGGCGCAAAAAATATTAGACTCATGTGCCTTATTGCCGCGCCAGAAGGTATTGAAGCAGTAAAAAAGGAGCATCCAGATGTAGACATATACATAGCAGCTGTAGACAGTCATCTAAATGAACACGCCTATATTGTACCAGGACTTGGAGATGCTGGCGATAGATTGTTTGGAACTAAATAAGGGTATGCTGTACGCACATCAATAAATAATGAGAACAAAAAAATAAGAGATTTGATTTCTCTTATTTTTTTTGTTCTTATATAAAGTGATTAGAAAAAATTAAATTCCTTCAGGGTCTTTTCCAAAATAGACTCTCTCGCTGACGTCTTTTGTTTCATAAATTACCTGCTCTAAATCATTGATTTTTTCTATTATTTTTTCAGTTTGAACACGAGATACATTGTAGTATAAATACAAATCATCAAATGCTCGAAGTGCCTTATTAATTTTTTTGTTTATTTCAATGAAATTTACGAACTTCTTGCTTTTTTCAGCATTGTTCATTTGCAGAATATCATGTTCTATGATATCAATAACATCGTTGTGGCTTGGATAATTTCCAAAACTTATGGGGTAAGGCTCTAATCTTTGGAGAAAATACTCTCCTCCATCATTAATATGATAAGCGTATTTAATATTGATACCTTTAACAGAATACCAGACATAATGTAATATTCCGTCAACCGCTTTAACCTCTGCACCAAGTTGATTTAATTTTATCTGATGTATATCTTTTTCGACTCTTAATAACTCACGACCCAAAGCACATTACCTCCAATCTTTATCATTTTTTTATAAAAAATCTTGTATTTTTGCTAGTATATAAACTTAAGAGATTACTTGTTTATTTTATATTATTATATTATCTCAATAATCACAATATATAATTAGTTTAATTCTAATTATTTCTTTATTGATATACCCAATATTTTTATTAATTGAAAGATTCTCTCCATAAAATATAAATACTAATAGGAAAAATCCTTAGAAAACTAACACACAAAAAGATACTTTAAAAACTTAGCATGTATACTGTATTTTCTCTTGCAATATTATTAGCATAGCGTTACAATAGTACAGTTATTTATTTCTTAAGTTAATATTTTAAATTGGAGGCTAATTCTAAAATGACACCTATCATACAATATTTACCGGTTTTAACGATTTTTATTTTAACATATATAATTATTGTTTCTGAAAAAGTCCATAGGACAACCATCACATTTGTAGGGGCAATACTTTTAATTGTATTGGATATTTTAAATTTTGATAAAGCTATCGGATATATTGATTTTCATACCATTGGCTTATTAATTGGAATGATGATCATTGTGAGTATCATGAAGACTACAGGTGCATTTCAATATATGGCAATAAAGGCGGCCAAAAAAGCAAAAGGGAAGCCAATTCCCCTTCTCATTACTTTGGCTATTGTAACTGCTATCTTTTCTGCTTTGTTAGACAATGTAACCACTGTACTATTAATTGTCCCTGTAACCATTGTATTGACTGAAGCATTAGAAATTAATCCTATCCCATTTTTGATTACACAGATATTAGCGTCAAACATTGGTGGAACAGCTACCCTTATCGGTGATCCTCCAAATATTATGATTGGAAGCCAGACTGGACTTGGATTTTTGGATTTCATAGTCAACCTATTGCCTGTCGTTATGATCATCTTCACCGTTACACTTCTTATTCTTAAAAGAATATATAAAGAGCAATTGGTAGTTGATGAAAAGAACATGAAGAAAATTATGGGATTTAATGAGAATCTTGCAATTACCGATAAAGCTATGTTATTCAAATCTTTAACAGTAATCATTTTGACAATAGTTGGTTTTACCATTCATCAATTTATTGGTATGGAAAACTCTACAGTGGCTTTAACAGGTGCAGCCATTTTGTTATTAATTAGTAAAGTTGACCCAGAACATGTTTTAAAAGAAGTGGAATGGACGACTATATTTTTCTTTGCTTTTCTATTCATCTTAGTAGGAGGTCTTGAACATACAGGTCTGCTGGATATTGTGGCCAATAAAATAGTCAGTCTTACTCATGGCAACCTATTTCTAACAACCATGTTAATATTGTGGTTTTCGGCCATTATGTCAGCATTTTTAGACAATATTCCTTATGTGGCAACCATGATTCCAATTTTGCAAAGTATTGGAGCACAGTCATCTTTTGACATAGAGCCTCTTTGGTGGGCGCTTTCATTAGGTGCTTGTTTAGGTGGAAATGGTACGTTAATAGGGGCTTCTGCTAATGTAATTGTAGCAGGAATTCTTGAAAAGAATAATTATAAATTATCCTTTGTACAATATTTTAAAATAGCGTTTCCAATAATGATTTTGTCCATTGCAATTTCCACAATATACATCTATCTTATATACCTAAGATAAATTAATTTAATCCTTTAGATTGTTTCTTTCATTCATTTATACTACTCGAATAATTCTTACTTTTAAATTATCGAAAGAGGTAGTCTACCTCTTTCGATTTGTGTTATGTTATAATATATAAACAATTTTTGTAAATGAAGGGAGCTATTATGAAGATAAAAGACCTATATAATAAGGACAGAACGCTTCTATCTTTTGAAATTTTTCCACCTAAGAAGGACTATCCTTTAGAAACTATATTTCAAACCATAGAGGAATTAAAAGATTTAGAGCCGGATTTCATAAGTGTCACTTATGGAGCAGGTGGTAGCTCAAAGGATAGAACCGTAGAAATTGCAGCAAAGATAAAGAATGAATATCAGATAGAAGCATTGGCACATTTGACCTGTATCTCTTCTACGACAATGGAAATAAATCATATATTAGAAGCCTTAAAGAAGAATCATATAGAAAACATTTTAGCCTTAAGAGGCGATTTGCCAGAAAACCCTGACTTTGAGTTTCCTTCACCTTTGCAATACACTTACGCAAAAAATTTAATTCATCACATCAATAAATCAGAAAAGGGTTCCGTAGGTGCGGCATGCTATCCAGAAGGGCATCCTTCATGTAAGAGTAGAATCCAGGATATCAAATACCTTAAGGAAAAAGTGGACGCAGGGGTCGATTTTTTAGTTTCTCAGTTGTTTTTTGACAATGAATTGTTCTATCGATTTATGGAAGAGTTGGATTTAGCGGGCATAAATGTCCCTGTTTCTGCAGGCATAATGCCAGCTTTAAACACAAAACAAATATTCAGGATGCAGAAGCTTTCTGGTTGTAGCTTGCCTCCTAAATTTAAAAGAATATTAGACAAATATGAAAACAACCCTGAGGCCCTTAAAGAAGCTGGAGAAGCATATGCTTTAGAGCAGATTATTGATTTAATGGCTTGGGGAGTGGATGGCATTCATTTATATACCATGAACAAATCAGAAACAGCAAGAAAGATTGCTAAAAATATAAAGATGATACGAAGTATAGGAAAGAGTTAAATATAAGAAAGTTGAAGTATAAGTGTAAGTGTAAGTATAAGCGGAAATTCAATATTCAACTTAAACTACTCCGAAGGAGTCCATTTAAACTCAAGCTTCACAATACAATACTACTCCGAAGGAGTCTATTTAAACTTATCACTTCGAATATTTCGTATAAAGAAGGATGATATCATGAACATTAAAGACTTATTAGGTAAAAAAATTATCATACTTGACGGTGCCATGGGAACTATGATTCAAAAACGGGGTCTAAAACTTGGTGAGTTGCCGGAGCTTTTAAATATAACCAATCCTGAGATTATTGAAAGCATTCATAAAGAGTACATTCAAGCGGGTTGTGATGTGGTGACCACCAATACTTTTGGTGCAAATTCATTAAAGCTTAAGGAAAGCGGATATTCCACGGAAACCCTTGTATCAGCAGCAGTAAAAATTGCACGAAAAGCGGCTAAAAATAAGTTTGTAGCTTTGGACATAGGTCCTTCAGGAAAAATGATGGAACCCACTGGTGATCTCACTTTCGATGCGGCTTATGACTTGTATCAAGAACAAGTAATTGCTGGAACAAAAGCCGGTGCGGATTTGATTCTTTTTGAAACTTTTTCTGATATTTATGAAATGAAAGCGGCTGTGCTTGCAGCAAAAGAAAATAGTCACTTACCTGTATTCTGTTCCATTACATTTCAGGAAGACGAACGTACTTTAATGGGAACGGACCCCTTTTCCATGGTCAATATTCTACAGGATATGGGAATTGATGCACTAGGCGTCAACTGCTCCTTAGGGCCCCACCAGATGGTAAGTGTTGTGAAACAAATAATGAAATATTCGAGAATTCCAGTTTTGGTCCAGCCAAATGCGGGGCTTCCTGAAGTCGTAGAGGGAGAAACGGTATTTCAGGTAGATATTGACGCATATATAGAAGCAATAAATGAAATGGTGGATGAAGGTGTTCAAATTGTTGGAGGATGTTGTGGGACAACCCCTGAATATATCCGTCGCTTAAAGGAAACTTTTAAGGATAAAAAGCCTAAAGTCATGAATGCTAAACCTTTTACGGCTTTAAGCTCTCCTACCAATACCGTTATGTTAGATGAGCGGATTTGCATTATTGGAGAACGTATTAATCCAACGGGTAAAAAACAACTAAAAGAAGCCTTGAGAGAAGATAAAATATCCTTTATTGTAGATGAAGCTATTCTTCAGGCGGATAGTGGTGCCCACATTCTTGATATTAATGTGGGATTACCTGAGATTGACGAAAAAGAGATGATGTGCAAGGCCATCAGACATATTCAACAAAGTATTAATTTACCCTTGCAGATAGATAGTTCTGATCCTGAAGTTATTGAGCAGGCCGTTCGGTATTATAATGGAAAACCAATTATTAATTCTGTTAATGGCAAAAAAAGTGTGATGGATGAGATATTTCCAATCGTTAAGAAATACGGTACTTGTGTTGTGGCACTCACATTAGATGAAAAAGGTTTGCCGGAGTCTTGTGAAGAAAGAGTAGATATTGCAGATAAAATAATACGTTATGCACAGGATTTTGGAATCAATAAAGAAAGAATCATAGTAGATTGCCTCACCCTTACGGTTTCTGCACAGCAAGACGCAGCATATGATACTTTAAGGGCTATGAAGATTATTAAAGAGCGATATGGCGTTAAAACCACCTTAGGTGCCAGCAATATATCTTTTGGATTACCTGAAAGAAAGATACTTAATAGAACTTTTCTTGCAGCTGCGTTAACCTATGGACTGGATGCACCTATTACAGATCCAACTGAAAAAGAAACCATGGATGTGATAAAGGCTTTTGAGGTGCTAAGTGGAAAGGATCGAGAAGCTAAAGATTATATAGAGTATTTTTCTAAAGAAGAAAGCGAACCTACTCATAATATAAAAAAAGAAACGAAGGAATCATTGGATCAGATTATCATAAAAGGTTTGATAGATAAATCTCAGCCCGAAACCTTGGAGCTGCTGAAAACAAAAGCACCTCTTGAGATTGTCAATCAGGTTCTACTCCCAGCTTTGGAAGTGGTTGGACATCAATATGAAACGGGTGAAATATTTCTGCCTCAATTGATCAAATCAGCAGAAACCGTTAAAAAAGCCTTTGAAGTCATCAAAGAAAAATTAAAAGAAAATGGAGATTCTCTGTATTGTGGTAAAATAATTCTTGCTACTGTCAAAGGAGATATTCACGATATTGGGAAAAACATTGTAAAAGTGCTTTTAGAAAATTATGGATATGAGATAATTGACTTGGGAAAAGATGTATCAATAGAAGAGGTTGTCAATACAGCTAAGAACAGTGCTATTGAGTTGGTAGGGCTTAGCGCTCTAATGACCACAACGGTTATAAGCATGGAAAAAACAATCCAAGCATTAAAGGATGAAGGGTTGACATGTAAGGTCATGGTAGGCGGCGCCGTCCTAAACCCCGAATATGCGACTAAAATAGGTGCGGATTATTATTGCAAAGATGGAATGGCAGCAGTGAGAGTGGCGAAAGAGGTATTTGAGAAAGAAAGATAGAAGAGAAAGATAAAAGATAATAGATAATAGATAATAGTTAATAGTTAAGGTTAGTTTTGCTTTGCAAAACTTCCATTTAAAATATAATCAAAAATTGTTTTCTATAAAAAGAAGATTTTGTGCAACAAAATCCTCCATAACTCTTATCTCTTATCTGTTATCTATTATCTATGTTCTCTATTATCTCTTATCTATTATCTCTTTAAAATTGGAGGTCATTTTGTGAACCGAATAGACAAAATTAATTATTATTTAGATATTGCAGACACTGTATTGGAAAGAGGGACTTGCCTAAGAAGAAATTTTGGTGCAATTCTTGTTAAGAATGATGAAATCATAGCCACTGGATATACAGGTGCGCCAAGGGGAAGGAAGAATTGTCTTGATCTGAATAGCTGTATTCGAGAAAAGATGGGCATTCCAAGAGGGCAAAAGTATGAGAAATGCAGGTCGGTTCATGCAGAGGCAAATGCCGGTCTCTCCGCTGCCAGACGTGATATGATAGGAGCGGATTTATTCTTAGTAGGCAGAGAAAAAACCTCAGGAGCACTCATAGAAGGTGCAGATTCCTGCGCCATGTGTAAAAGGCTGATTATAAATGCAGGGATAAAAAAGGTATTTATTAGAGACTCCAAGGATGATTATAGAGTGATTGAAGTGGAAGAATGGATTACAAATGATGACTCTTTAACGGATCAAGAGGGATATTAGAATTGAGGATTTAAATAGGTGACAGGTGACAGAGAACAGGCAAAATTGGAAATTGGAATGTGAGTCCTGTGACAAAATACGTGAGTCATTTTGGTACTGAATGTTTAAAGGTGTACCAAAAATGTCCTTTTCTTAAGAAGAATTTAGTAGTTGTGGTATAATGTGATTTCTTTTATGATCTGTGGATGTGTTGATTATTATGGGAATTTTGATACAATGGACACAGATGAGACACAAAAAATGAAGGGAAAACAAGCAAATGTTTGAATATATATTCATATTTTTAATTGCGGCGGTTACTTCCTATATATTTACGCCAGTTGCTTTGAAACTTGCCATTAAAATTGGAGCAATTGATGTTCCCGTTGATAATCGTAGAGTACATAGCACTCCAATTCCAAGGTTGGGTGGAATAGCTATATACCTTGGAACCATTATTAGCATTATATGGATTCTTCCCTTTTCTCTCGAAACGACGGGCATTCTTGTAGGAGGAACCATTATTCTTGTAACTGGAATTATAGATGATATATACAAACTTTCTCCATGGGCAAAATTGACTTGCCAGGCAGCCAGTGCCATTGTTCTTTTTTCTTTTGGGGTTAGAATTAACTTTATAGGTATTCCTTTAGGCGACGGCTATTTTTATTTTCCATGGATTATCAGTTTAATTGCTACCATTATATGGATTGCAGGTATTACCAATACAATCAACCTTATTGATGGACTTGATGGTTTAGCAGCGGGTGTGGCTGCCATTGCAGCTTTATCTCTGGCGTATATTGCTTTCATCAATGAGAGCCCTGAGGTGGCATTAATCACATTAGCTGTTGCAGGAAGCTCTTTGGGTTTCTTGCCCTATAACTTTAATCCTGCAAAAATATTTATGGGGGATGGAGGCTCGCTGTTTTTGGGCTTTATGTTAGCTGCAGTATCCATTGTCGGGCCTATGAAAGGGGCTGCTGCAATAGCAACCGTAATACCCGTATTGGTTTTAGGACTTCCGATTTTTGATACAGCTTTTGCAATATTTAGGCGCGTCATAAAAGGTAGACCTATCATGGAGGCGGACAAAGAACATCTACATCATCGAATTCTTTCAAAAGGAATGGATCAAAAGAGAACGGTTATTGTTTTTTATACCTTAAGCGGCATATTAGGGATTGCAGCTGTGCTGGTGAATAATAATATGTTTGTATATGGGTTCATTTTAATTGGGCTCACTTTTGCTCTGGTTTATGTTTTTACTTATACAAAAAGAGAAGATGAAATCGATGAGGAACACAGAGATATTCATTAAAGGAGGACATATGTCTAAATTAAACAAAATAAAAGTACTTACGATATTTGGGACCAGACCAGAAGCAATTAAAATGGCACCCTTGGTCAACAAACTGAATCAAGAAGATTGTATAGAGGCGTATGTTTGTGTCACAGCACAACATAGGGAAATGTTGGACCAGGTTCTTGAACTTTTTAATATCATTCCAGATTTCGATTTAAATATCATGAAGAAAAATCAGACACTAACACAGATCACCTCAAAAGTTTTAGAGGGTTTAGAGGATGTAATAAAAAAAGTCCAGCCTCAAATCATATTGGTTCACGGGGATACTACAACCACTTTTGCAGGGGCATTGGCTGCTTTTTACCACCAGGTCAAGGTGGGGCATGTAGAGGCTGGGTTAAGAACACATAATAAATATTCTCCTTTTCCGGAAGAAATGAACAGAACCTTGACTGGTCATATGGCAGATTTTCATTTTACACCCACCCTTCGAAACAAAGAAAATTTAATTAATGAAGGAATCCATAAAGATAGGATATTTTTGACAGGCAATACGGTTATAGATGCCTTGATAGAAACTTCCAAGAAAGAATACGATTTTAGGGATTCTTCCCTAAAAGAGATTGACTTTGAAAAGCATAGAATTATAACGGTTACTTGTCATAGGAGGGAAAATTTAGGGGAATACATGCATAATATTTTTTATGCTTTAAAAGATATTGTAGAAATGTTTTCTGATATTGAAATTGTTTTTCCTGTACATCTCAATCCAAAAGTAAGAAGCGTTGCTGCAGAAGTATTAGGGGATATAGAACGTATACACCTGATCGAACCTTTGGAATATCAGCCATTTGTAAAATTAATGGCACAATCCTATCTTATTATTACGGATTCGGGAGGACTTCAAGAAGAAGCACCAGCCCTAGGCAAGCCTGTATTGGTTGTGAGAAAAGAAACAGAAAGACCTGAGGCCATTGAGGCGGGAACGGTTAAGCTTGTAGGTGTTGAGCGGAAAGATATTGCTAAAATGGCTGGAGAATTACTCAATGATTCAAGTGCCTATAAAGCCATGGCACAGGCGGTTAATCCATATGGGGATGGAACCGCATCGGATAGAATTGTTCGAATTATAAAAGAACAGTTTGACATATCATAAAAACCTAAGAAATAAATATTCTTTAATATAAGGAGAATCTTAAGAGACTCCTTTTTTAATAATAGGAAATATCAATTTTCTATTATTAAAAAGGGGGAAGTGCAGAGGGGAAGCCCCTTTGAAGCCCTAGCAGTAATCTCTGATTACGTAGCAGGTCTCATACAGAAACTCTCCAATCATTGATTGGTAAAGAGTTTTTCAGTTGCCGGTTAAGGAGGGTGCTCAGACTGTGAAGCAGTCGCCGAAGGGAACCATAGCCTTTTTACCCCAAGCTTGCTTGGCTAGGTAAAACGGACAGCAGGGAGCGTAGCGAGTCGGAGGTGAAGCCGTTGGGTTCCATAGCGGAGTGGCGAAGCCACTTTTTTTATTATTGTATTTTTTTCAGAACAGAGATGTATGAATTGTTGAACAATTCTTTCTATTTCAACAAATTATTTAAGAGTGAAAACCTTATAAAATAAAAAACCATCAGAAATCTTTACTTTTGTTGGTTCTTAGAGATATAATAACAATATTATAGATTTTTATTTCTGTTTGAAAGGAATGAAAGATGTCAGATAATCGGTTTTCAATCTATAAAGGGCTTGCGCTTCTGACGCATATGGGAATACTTATGATCCTACCTATTTTTGCAGGAGTTTACTTAGGAGGGTTACTAGACACTAAATTCAATACGGGAAATATTTTTCTAATTGTGCTCATTATATTAGGTGTCATGGTTGGATTTAACAACATATATAAAACAGTGATGAAAGATATAAAGAAAGACAACAAGAAAGATAAAAAATAATGATTCATATTATAGGAGTATGAAATGGGCGAAACATTTAAGTTAAGAATAAAGGTATATAAATATACCTTAATATTGACCTGCCTCATATCGGGGATTGCAGTATTTGTTATTCGTGAATATGTGCCTTTTATTTATGGGCTTGTGTTTGGCACACTTATTGCATCATTAAACTTTACTTTACTAGCTAAGACTTTAGAGCGCGCAGCAAAAATGACGCCAGAAAGGGCCAAGGGGTATGCCACCTCCAGATACTTTATAAGGTATATGATTTATGGCATTGTTTTGTATATTTCTGTTGTTGCAGATTATATAAATATCATTGGGACGATTGTTGGATTATTAGTTATTAAAATAGTTATACTAATATTGCATGCATTTAATGATAAGGCTTATTATAAAAGAATTTTTAGAATACGATAACATTTTTTTAAGATTTAAGACTTATAATTTAATTATGTGTTAAATTATAAACAGAGTTCTTGGCTTCAGGTGGAGTTTTCACCCTTAACGGAACAGAAGACTACCCCTGGATAAATGAATTTAATTTTGTATGTTATAGGTAAAACCATAACAATAAATTTTAGCACGGAAAGGAGGGTTACAATGGAAACAGAATTTGGACCTAAAGTTATTTTCGAACTTCCTGGTGAAATATTCATTACAGAAACAGTTGTAAATACTTGGATTATCATGATTATTCTTATTATAGGTTCATTGATTTTAGTTCGCAATTTTGAGAAAACACCCAAACGCGTTCAAAATGCAGTAGAAACTATAGTGGATATGATTTATAAGCTTACAGAACAAGGAATGGGAAAAGATAAATTAGGCTTTGCACCTTACATAGGTACACTTTTCATTTTTTTGATTGTTGCTAACCTATGGGGATTGACAGGATTCAGAGCACCAACTGCCGATACAAATACGACATTTGCATTAGCCATCATTACATTTATCATGATTCATTTTTTTGGAATAAGATCAAAAGGCGTTCTAAAGTATTTGAAAGGATTTACAGAGCCTGTACCTTTCATGCTGCCTCTTAATATCATCAGTGAATTGGCCACACCCATATCTTTGGCTTTTCGTTTATTTGGGAATATCATAGGTGGACTTATTATTATGAGTCTATTATACGGTGCACTTGCAGGCTTAAGTGTAAAACTTGGAATACCTATTCCTATTTTCGAGGTGGGAATTCCTGCAGCATTTCATATGTATTTTGATATTTTTGCAGGGGTCCTTCAGTCATTTATATTTGTTATGCTGACGATGGTATTTGTTTCCATGGCAATGGATTAAATATGAATTGGCAGGATAGGAGGTGGAAAAATGGAATATACTGACTTTATAACGGCATTTATCAACTGGCTTCTATCTTTTGATAAAAGAGCGCTTATTTTAGCTTTTTCAGCCATTGGTGCTGGGTTGGCTATGATTGCTGGTATTGGACCGGGCATTGGCCAGGGCTATGCTGCTGGAAAAGGCGCTGAAGCTACAGGAGATAATCCCAAAGAATCGAAACAATCTATAATGGTAATGCTTCTTGGAGCAGGTATTGCAGAAACATCAGGCATATTATCTCTTGTTATCGCTTTGATTCTTCTGTTTGGGAATCCTTTGGTTAATCTTGACGGAGATAAATTGGTACTGGCAGCATCTGCTATAGGTGCAGGACTTGCTATGATGGCAGGAATCGGACCTGGAATTGGACAGGGTTATGCTGCTGGAAAAGGATGTGAAGCATCAAGTAATAACCCAAAGGCTTCAAAATCATCTATGTTAGTGATGCTTTTAGGATCTGCAGTGGCACAAACATCAGGAATTTTTTCTCTTGTTGTCGCACTACTTTTGATGTATGCAAATCCATTGGCAACTATGGAAGGACATCAGCTCATATTGGCAACTTCAGCAATAGCAGCAGGGCTTGCTATGATTGCAGGTGTTGGACCCGGGATAGGACAGGGATATGCAGCAGGCAAAGCGGCAGAATCCGTAAGTATAAATCCTGAAGGCTCCAGGGGTGCTACTTTGGTAATGCTTTTAGGTTCAGCGGTGGCACAAACCTCAGGGGTATTTTCATTAGTTATTGCATTACTACTCATGTATGCAAACCCCTTGGTAACCTTAGAAGGTGCAACCATTGTTTTAGCGGCATCCGCTCTTGGAGCAGGTTTTGCAATGATAGCGGGTATTGGACCTGGAATAGGACAAGGATATGCTGCAGGTAAGGGCACGGAAGCAGTAGGGCTAAGGCCCAAGCTTCAGCCAGAAATTGTTAAGACAATGATACTTGGTCAAGCAGTGGCACAAACAACAGGCGTATATGGATTGGTTATTGCCCTTGTGCTTTTGTTTGCGAATCCTTTAATACAATTATTATAAAATCTATCTAAAAGAAGGTTGAAGGAGGAAATATTATGGAACCTATTACTGGAAGAGCATTAATTTTAGCTTGTTCTGCTATTGGAGCAGGACTGGCAATGATAGCTGGCATCGGACCTGGCATTGGTCAGGGATTTGCTGCTGGAAAAGGCGCAGAAGGTGTTGGAAGACAACCAGAAGCCCAAGGAGATATTATCAGAACCATGCTTCTTGGAGCCGCCGTAGCAGAAACAACTGGAATATACGGTCTTATTGTTGCATTGATACTTCTCTTTGCAAATCCGTTGATTGGCCTATTATAATTAATTTTCTAAAACGGGGAAAGGAGGCGGTATTTTATGGCAGTATATACCGGACTTGTTAATTTTGGTTGGACATTTTTCTTTCAAATTGCCAATACAATTATTATATTTCTAGTATTAAAGAAAATCCTTTTTAAGCCTGTAAGAGAATTTATGACGGCACGTCAAAAAGGAATAGAAGATACAATCAATGAAGCAGATTCCATTCATAATAATGCTATGGCATTAAAAGCTGAGTATGAAACAAAACTAAGTCAAGTCAAAGAAGAAGGTCGTGAAATCATCAAAGACGCAAGGCATAAGGCTGATGAACAAGCCAGAGAAATTATAAAAGAGTCTCAAGAGAAAGCATCTATGATGATTAATCATGCAGAAAATGAAATCAAAAGAGAAAATGTTAAGGCCATGAATGAGCTTAAAGATGAAATTACTTCACTTGCTTTTATGACTGCAGAAAAGATTTTAAAGAAGAAGCTGAGTGAAAAAGATCATAATGAACTAATCAAGGAATTTGTTGAAGAGGTAGGGGAAACTGAATGGCAGAGTTAGTTGCACTTACCTATGGCAAAGCTTTATTTGAAGTAGCACAACAGTTAAATTCAGTTGACCTTTTCCTTGATCAAATCAATTTCATCAAAAGCGTTTTTAAGAATGAACAAGATTTTTATGAATTGTATAAATCTCCAAGAATCAATAAATTAGATAAAAAGAATCTATTAAAAAAAATATTTAAAGATAAAATCAGCAAGGAAGTCTTAAATTTCTTATTCATATTATTAGATAAGAAAAGGCCCCATTCTTTTATTGAGATTTCAAAAGAGTTTATTAGGCTTGCAAATCAGTATAAGAATATTGAAGAGGGCATTGTCTATTCCGCTGTAAAGCTCTCGGATAATCAAATGGAGCTTCTGGAAAAAAGATTTTCAGAGATTACAGGCAAAGGAATTAAATTACAGGCCATTCAGGACCCTTCATTAATTGGAGGGGTAAAAGTTAAAATAGGTGATAAGGTTGTAGATGCTTCTATAAAGAACCAGCTTAAAAACCTTAAATACACCGTCGATACCATAATAGTTTAGCGATAGTTAGGGGTGATAGTAATGAATCTGAGACCCGAAGAAATAAGTTCTGTTATAAGAGAACAGATTAAGGGATATGAAGATAAGCTCAAAGTATCAGATGTGGGTACTGTTATTCAAGTAGGAGATGGAATTGCCAGAATTCATGGGCTTGAGAAATGTATGGCAGGTGAGCTTTTGGAATTTCCAAATGAAGTATATGGAATGGCGCTTAATTTAGAAGAAGACAACATCGGAGCAGTGCTCATGGGGTTAGACGAACACATTAAAGAAGGCGATATCGTAAAGCCCACTGGAAGAGTCGTTGAAGTACCTGTAGGCGACCAATTGCTGGGAAGAGTTGTGAATGCTTTGGGACAGCCTATTGATGGAAAAGGCCCCATAAAAACAGATAAGTTCAGACCAGTAGAGTATATTGCACCAAGTGTCATCGAGAGAAAATCTGTTCATCAACCATTACAAACAGGAATAATGGCCATCGATTCAATGATTCCTATTGGACGTGGACAACGAGAGCTTATTATAGGCGATAGACAAACAGGTAAAACTGCCTTGGCAGTGGATACCATTATTAATCAGAAAAAAGAAGATGTTATATGTATTTATGTTGCCATAGGGCAAAAAAAATCAACGGTGGCACAAATCGTTCAGACATTAGAGAACCATGGTGCTATGGACTACTCTATAATCGTGTCTGCAACCGCCAGTGAATTAGCACCATTACAATACATTGCGCCTTATGCAGGATGTGCCATGGCCGAAGAGTTTATGTATCAAGGAAAAGATGTATTAATTATATATGATGATTTATCTAAGCATGCAGTTGCTTATCGTGCTTTATCACTTCTTTTAAGAAGACCTCCAGGTCGCGAAGCATTTCCTGGAGATGTGTTTTATTTGCACAGTAGATTATTAGAAAGAGCTGCAAAACTAAGCGATGAACTTGGTGCTGGTTCCATTACGGCATTGCCAATCATTGAAACACAAGCAGGAGATGTATCTGCTTATATACCGACAAATGTTATTTCAATTACCGATGGTCAAATATTCCTTGAATCTGAATTATTCTTTTCAGGTCAAAGACCTGCAGTAAATTCAGGTATTTCAGTTTCGAGGGTGGGTGGGGCTGCCCAAATAAAAGCCATGAAAAAGGTAGCAGGAAAAATAAGACTAGAGCTTGCTCAATACAGAGAGTTGGCTTCTTTTGCACAATTTGGTTCGGAATTAGACAAAGACACATTGGATCGACTTTCTCAAGGAGAGCGGTTAATGGAAATACTAAAGCAGCCTCAGTATTCTCCCATAAAAGTAGAGCATCAGGTTATGATTATATTTGCTGCTATCAACAGGTATCTCATGGATATTCCCGTTGCTGAAGTAAATCGATTTGAAAAAGAGTTTTTAAATTATATGGATACTCAAAATCCTGAAATTGGAAAAGAGATCAAAAGTAAAGGCAAATTAGAAGAAAGCTCAGAAGAGAAATTGAAAGCAGCTATCGAAGAATTTAAAAAGATATTCAATTCAAATCAATAGCTGTTTCCTCAGCAAACGGAGGTGAGTAGATGGCAGGAAAAGGACGCGAGATAAAGCGTAGGATAAAGAGTGTCAACAGCACGAAACAAATTACAAAGGCAATGGAACTTGTGTCTTCTGCTAAGTTACGAAGAGCAAGAGAACGATTAAATAAAACAAAACCCTACTTTGATACCGTTAAGAAAACAATCAATGAAATTCTCGCAGATTCAGAAAATATTAAGAGCATCTATTTTGAAGGTGAGAAAGAAATAAAAAGAAGTTGTTTTATTGTTATAACAGCGGACAGAGGACTTTGTGGGGGTTATAATACCAATGCCATTAAGGCATCTTTGCTAAGTATGCGTGATAAAGAAGATATATCGGTCATTGCTATAGGGCAAAAAGGCCGAGATTACTTTAAGAGAAGAGGATATAATTTAGATGGTGAATATACCAATATCCTTGAAACCATATCCTTTAAAGATGCAAAGGAAATCGGCGCTTTGGTCATGCAGCTTTATAAGCAGGAAATGATAGACGAAGTATACTTGGTTTATACAAGTTTTTTAAGCACGATTTCACATAAAGCAGAGTGTATCAGGCTGCTTCCTCTTACAGAAATAGAGGAAACAGGACAAGAAAAGCAAGAAAAGGGAGATGCAGTTTTTGAATATATTTCTTATGAACCCTCTCCTAGCGCACTGTTTGATTATTTGGTACCTCAATACGTGGAAAGCTTGATATTTGGAGGACTTGTAGAGTCTGCCGCCAGTGAACAAGGGGCACGACGTATTGCAATGGAAAACGCAACAGATAATGCAATTGAAATGATTGATAAATTAACATTGAATTATAACAGAGCGCGTCAAGCGGCAATCACCCAAGAAATAGCTGAAATAGTGGGTGGGGCTGAAGCATTGAAATAGCTTCATGGAAAGGATGTGATTGAGTTGAAAAAAGGTGTTATTACTCAGATAATAGGTGCTGTTTTAGATATCAGATTTACCCCTAATAATATACCTGAATTGTTAAGTGCCATAGAGATTCAACATGGAGATAGAAAAATAATTGCAGAAGTCTCCCAACATCTTGGTGATGATACAGTAAGATGTATCGCCATGTCTTCAACAGATGGATTGGTTAGAGGGATGGAAGCATTGAATACTGGAAAACCTATTTCGGTTCCAGTTGGACGGAAGACATTAGGCAGGCTTTTTAATGTAATAGGCGAAACCATTGACAATAAAGGAACTTGTGACTCTGAAGAAACAATGCCCATTCATCGACAAGCACCGAGTTTTGAAGAGCAAGAGACATCATCTCAAATATTTGAAACGGGCATAAAGGTAGTAGATTTGATTGCCCCTTATACAAAAGGCGGAAAAGTAGGTCTTTTTGGGGGAGCGGGTGTTGGAAAAACTGTATTTATACAAGAACTCATTAATAATATTGCCAAAGAGCATGGGGGATTATCCGTGTTTGCAGGTGTAGGTGAGAGAACAAGAGAAGGAAATGACTTATACTATGAAATGCAAGAATCAGGTGTTCTTGATAAAACAGCCTTGGTATTCGGTCAAATGAATGAACCTCCAGGTGCAAGAATGCGTATTGGACTTACGGGTCTTACTATGGCAGAGTATTTCAGGGACAGAGAAGGACAAGATGTACTTCTTTTTATTGATAATATATTTAGATTTACTCAAGCGGGATCAGAAGTATCTGCACTCTTAGGGCGGGTTCCAAGTGCTGTAGGATATCAACCAACTTTATCTACAGAGATGGGTGCCCTTCAGGAAAGGATTACTTCTACAAAGAAGGGTTCTATTACTTCTGTTCAGGCAATTTATGTGCCGGCAGATGACCTGACAGACCCTGCTCCAGCCACAGCATTCGCGCATTTAGATGCCACGACGGTCCTTTCACGTGCCATTTCTGAGTTAGGAATCTATCCAGCTGTGGACCCACTTGATTCTACATCTAGGATTATGAATCCAGATATCTTAGGAGAAGAACATTATAATGTTGCCAGAGGGGTTCAAGAAGTCCTTCAAAGATATAAGGATTTACAAGATATAATAGCAATTTTAGGCATGGATGAACTCAGCGATGAAGATAAGCTTATCGTAGGTAGGGCAAGGAGAATCCAGAGATTTCTGTCGCAGCCATTCCATGTTGCGGAACAGTTTACCAATTTTCCGGGAAAATATGTACCGTTAAAAGAGACCATAAGAGGATTCAGTGAAATACTTGAAGGCAAGCATGATAATCTTCCTGAATCTGCATTCCTACTTGCTGGAAGCATAGATGAGGTAGTGGAGAGAGCGAACAAAGCTTAGTTTACGGATTTTACACCGGGAGGTGATATTTTGGCCCAGACTTTTCATCTTGAAATTGTGACTCCAGAAAGGTCTTTCTATAATGGTGAGGCAGAGATGGTTGTTGTTCGAACGGTTCAAGGAGATGTTGCTTTTATGGCAGATCATATGTGGACCGTGACACCTTTAGCCACTGGTTTATTGAAGATAAAAGATAAAAAAGGAATAAAAAAGGCAACCTGCTCAGGTGGATTTATTCATGTGAAAGAAGGCAAGGCAATTATTGTTACAAACTCAGCCGAATGGCCTGAAGAGATAGATCTTGATCGTGCAATTGAAGCGAAGGAACGAGCAGAAAAAAATTTGAAATCTTCGGATTCTAATATTAACGTTGAAAGAGCGAAAGTAGCAATGTTTAGAGCCCTTAACAGGATTCGAGTAAAAGAAGAATTAATGAATAATAAATAAAACAAAGATAAGGTCCTTGAGGCCTTATCTTATTTTAAACAGCTTTTTTCAAAATTTTTCATATTATGATATAATGAAATGGATTTCTTATTTTGGAGGGAAGTATGAGTTTAACAGAACAAACTCTTCAGCATATCATAAATGCACTAAAAAATGGCGTTGTCCCACAGTATGGAATAGAATATTTATGTGTTGGTAGAGAGAAACAATTGGAAGAGATTTCAAGAGGTTTTAATTTAGCAAAAGATGGTAGTGGTGTGGTGAAGTTTGTAAGTGGCGAGTACGGATCTGGAAAATCTTTCTTTATGAAGAGAATAAAACTTGAAGCCTTAAGAAATAATTTTGTTGTATCTTCAATAAAAATCAATCAAGGTTTTCGCTTCAATCACTTACAACATTTGTATTACAACATCATGCATAATTTATCGATTCTTGAAAAAGGAGAAACAGCTACAAGCATAGAAGATATCTTTGACCGATGGATTAGTAAAATTAAGAAAATGCCATATGGACAAGCTTCATGTGAGATTAAAGAAATTTTATATAATCTCGAAAAGTATAATGCCTCATTTGCAAGAGCGGTCACATTTTATATTCGTGCCCGAATAAATGAAGACAAGGAACTGGCAGGGACCATAGCCTCTTGGATTGCAAGTGAGAGTAACATACCGCATCAACTAAAGGCTAAGTTTGAAGTCATAGGTGATATTAATAAAATAAATGCTTTAGATTTTTTAAAGGCATTTATTTATCTTGTTAAATATATGGGTTATGAGGGAATTGTAATATTGGTGGATGAAGTAGAACTTATAATGAACGAAAGGATCGATATACGATCTAAAGCTTATGAAAACATTCGATATATCATAGATGAGTGTTCAATGGGCGAGCTAAAAAATACCCTGTTTGTGTTTGCAGCGACTAATGATTTGTTAAACGATACAGAAAAAGGCATCCCCTCTTATCAGGCACTCTTTCAAAGATTAGGGAATCCCGTTGATAAGAATAATGCTGCCTTATCAGATATTCGTCAACCCATTCTAAAATTACCTGATTTATCAGATGAAGATTTCATTAAGATTACAAAAA
This sequence comes from Clostridia bacterium, assembly GCA_016278615.1. GTDB lineage: Bacteria > Bacillota > Clostridia > Peptostreptococcales > JAAYPU01 > Soudan-22. The sequence goes on from JADQBM010000039.1 coordinate 36,943, forward strand.
ATATATTTGAAATATATAATAAGATATACAACATTGATTTAAAAATTTCCATAGAATCCATTACCAATTGGGCATTATATATGTATAAAGAAGTAGAACCCCAAATGAAAAAAGTGAATCTAAGAAAGTTCGTAATGAAGGTCGTGGAAGTTTTTGATATTATTGAACAACATCCGGATATTACAATATTACGGTCAGAACTTAAAAAAATAGAAAAAGACGGCGTCCCTTATTTTAAAGCCGCACTGAAAGTGACAAAGGGGAATTAAGTGGAAGTGGAAGTTTAAGAATAAGTGTAAGAATAAGTGTAAGTTGAAGTATAAGTATAAGCATAAGTGGAAGTGGAAGTGGAAGTGTAAGTATAAGTCTGTAGGGGCTGGTCCTGTGCCTGCCCGATAAAATGCAAGTTGAAGCATAAGTGTAAGTTGAAGTTTAGGTGTTATGGTAGATTTTGTTTACAAAATCTTCTATTTGAACTTAACCTACTCCGAAGGAGTCCACTTAAACTTCAGTTTCAAAAACTTAACCTACTCCGAAGGAGTCCATTTAAACTCAAGCTTCCAAGATAACAGATACCGATTGGAGAAAGCATGAATAATAAAGATCAATTAGAAGAATATATAAAATATGGGGTATCGGGAGTGCCTGTTCTTAAAAGAGAAGAAAAGAAAAAGTTTTTAGGAGAATTTAAAGAAAGAGTGATTTTGGCAATTGAAAATCAGTATTTAAAAAATAATGAATGCTTTGAGAAAATTGAAGAGGTTATTCAGAAAAAGAGTGTTAATAAAATCATTGTCAATTCAAGCCTCAACAGCCAACTCCGAGGCAAATGCATGAAGCTGGCAAAACAGTATCACAAAGATTTTAAATTAATAAATGGCGAGACCACAATGGCTATTATCTTAGCCTCAAATACGGCCCAAGAGGTCGAGGAAATATATTTTATAGGCGAGGATAAGGGATAAGAAATGAGAGATAAGAGATAACAGATAACAGATAAGAGTTGAGGATGATTTTGTTAACACAAAATCTCCATTATAAAATAAAAATAACCAGTGTAGGGACGACCCTTGCGGTTGTCCTTGCCAGGTCGTAGGGGCTGGTCCTGTGCCTGCCCGAGCAAGATGCAGGTGACAGGAGATAGAGATTAGGGATAAGAAATGAGAGATAACAGATAATAGATAAGAGATAATAGTTGAGGATGATTTTGTTACACAAAATCTCCATTTTACAATAACCTGAATGAGGTTTTATATAAATAGCTAAGTTTTGCTCCAGTAAAACTCTCCATAACTATTATCTATTATCTGTTATCTCTTATCTATCTTACGTTATCTCTTATCTATCTTACGCAAAGAAAAAAGTGATTTTCATTGACATAAGAAAAGATGTTGTATAAAATCAATATAAAATTAAATACCAAATGGCATTGATGGGAAGAGTAGACATGGATGACGTTCAAAGAGAGTCGGAGATGGTGAAAGCCGATACGTTAAATAGGTTGAAGATGGCCCCGGAGCTCTATATCCGAATATTTTAGGGTATGGCGGGTTGATATCCGTTAAAAATATATGGTTTATTAAACCTATTAAGGCATCAATCTTGAGATTGATGCAAAATAGAGTGGTAACACGGAAGCTTTTCGTCTCTAATGTCGAGGAGTTTTTTTTATTATAATTGTTGAAGCATATAAAAATTAAGTTTAAGTGAACTCCTTCGGAGTAGGGTGAGTTTTTGAAACTGAAGTTTAAATAGACTCCTTCGGAGTAGGGAAAGTGAATCAAGAATTAAGAATTAATGTGGAAATTTGTAAAAACAAATTTCTTCCTTCAATCTTAATTCCTAAATCCTAAATCTTAAATGACTCATATACTTACACTTCAATTTAAACTCACGGGCAGGCACAGGACCAGCCCCTACAGACTTACACTTAAACTCACGGGCAGGCACAGGACCAGCCCATACAGACTTACACTTAAACTCACGGGCAGGCACAGGACCAGCCCCTACAGACTTACACTTATACTACCACTCACACTTATACTTACCCTTAAACTTCAACTCAAAAAATGGAGGGAAATAAAATGAACAGAGGTAAATACTATATTACAACCGCTATTGCTTATACATCTGGCAAACCACATATTGGCAATACATATGAGATCGTTTTAGCGGACAGCATTGCTCGGTTTAAAAGATTAACGGGATATGATGTATTTTTTATGACTGGGACAGATGAACATGGGCAGAAGATTCAAAATAAAGCTGAAGAAGCAGGGAAAAAGCCTAAGGAATTTGTTGATGACGTTGCGGATGAAATAAAACGCATCTGGGATTTGATGAACACAAGTTATAACAAATTTATTCGTACAACAGATGAAGATCATATTCAAATTGTTCAAAAAATATTTAAAAAATTGTATGATCAGGGAGACATCTATAAAAGTGAGTATGAAGGTTGGTACTGTACACCTTGTGAATCCTTTTTCACAGAATCTCAGCTTAAAGAAGGCAAATGCCCTGACTGTGGGAGAGAAGTAAAAAAGGCAAAAGAGGAAGCCTATTTTTTCAAATTAAGTAAATATCAGAATCAATTGATGAAACACATTGAAGACCACCCAGAGTTTATTCAGCCTGAATCCAGAAAGAATGAAATGATTAATAATTTCCTAAAACCCGGATTGCAAGATCTGTGTGTATCGAGAACCTCCTTTGATTGGGGAATACCTGTTACCTTTGATGAAAAACATGTCATCTATGTATGGATTGACGCTTTAAGCAACTATATTACAGGTCTTGGCTATGATACGGATGGCAACCATGGGGAACTCTTTAAAAAGTATTGGCCAGCAAATGTGCATCTTATTGGAAAGGATATCTTGAGATTCCATACTTTATACTGGCCCATTATGTTGATAGCCTTAGGGGTTGAATTACCTAAACAAGTATTTGGACATCCATGGCTACTTATAGGTGAAGGTAAAATGAGTAAATCCAAAGGGAACGTTGTATATGCAGATGATCTTGTTGATTTTTTTGGGGTGGATGCTGTACGTTACTTTGTACTTCATGAAATGCCTTTTGCTCAGGATGGAACCTTGACTTATGAGCTTCTTATTGAGCGGATCAATTCAGATTTGGCAAACATATTGGGTAACTTAGTAAACAGGACGGTTACAATGGTCAATAAGTATTTTGACGGGGTGATACAGGCACCGAAAGAAAAAGAGAAAATAGATGAAGACTTGATCAGTATGGCCATTTCTACACCCTTGAAAGTTGAAGAGAAAATGGATAAATTAAGGGTGACAGATGCCATTGATGATATCATTACTTTACTCCGCAGAAGTAACAAATATATAGATGAGACAAGCCCTTGGATTTTAGGGAAAGATGAAAGTAAAAAAGACAGGCTGGCAACGGTGTTATACAATTTATTGGAGTCCATAAGATTTTCTGCAGTACTCTTATCTTCATTTATGCCAGAAACTGCTGAAAAGATTTTCCAACAGCTTAATACAGGAGAAAAAAGTTGGGATTCACTAAAAAAATTCAGTGGCATGAGAGCTGGGGATTCTGTAGGAAAACCAGAAATTCTTTTTACAAGAATAGATACGGTGAAAAAAATTGAAGAAATAGTTCATTACAACGAACAAAAGAAAGAAGAGGTATCAGATACAGATACTATTACCATTGAGGATTTTGATAAAATTGCATTAAAAGTAGGGGAAATTATTGATTGTCAGAAGCATCCTAAAGCAGATAAACTTTTGGTATCTCAAGTTAAAATAGGAGATGAAACAAGACAAATTGTCTCTGGTGTCTCAAAGCACTATACTCCAGAAGAAATGAAAGGCAAAAAAGTAATCGTTGTAGCTAATTTGAAGCCCATTAATTTACGCGGCGAAGAATCAAAAGGGATGATCCTGTTTGCAGAAAATGGAGACAAATTAGATTTCGTAACCACAGAAGCAGAGAGCGGATCTGTGGTGAAATAGGCACAATAGTGCCTACTTCAAATTAATAATGAACAATTAATAATGAACAATTAAGGATGGGTTTTTCCAAAACCCTCGTTATATTAGAAAGAGGTTTTAAAAGGTAGAAATTCTTCCTAATGGAAGAATTTCTGACCATAATTATTCATTATTCATTTTTAATTATTCATTATATTAAAGAAAGGAGCTATCATGTTATTTGATTCCCATTCACATATGTACTCGGTAAAGTTTGATGGTGATCGAGAAGAAGTTTTTAAGAGAATAAAAGAAGCTGACGTTAGATATGTTTTAAATGCTGGTGCTGATTTGGAGACTTCTATGAAGGCGATAGATTTTGCCCAAAAGTATGAAATGTTCTATGCATCAGTGGGTTGTCATCCTCATGATGTCAAAGATTTAGATGATGCAACCATTCAACTGTTTAAAGGGCTTGTGAAAAAGCCAAAAGTCTGTGCCATAGGGGAAATTGGTCTGGATTATTATTATGACCATTCCCCCAGGGACCTTCAGCAATATTGGTTTAGAAGGCAGATCCAGCTTGCCCATGAGGTTTCTATGCCCATTATTATTCATGACAGGGATGCCAACGAGGACACTTTAAAACTATTAAAAGAAGAGAAAGCTTTTGATCTCGGCGTTTTGATGCATTGTTTTTCAGGAAGTGCGGAGCTTGCTAAACAATATATTAAGCTTGGTGCCAAGATTTCAATTGCGGGACCTGTTACCTTTAAAAATGCAAAAAAACTAATTGAAGTTGTTGAGGCAATCCCCGTTGAACATTTGTTAATTGAAACAGATGCCCCTTATTTGACCCCGGAACCTTTTCGTGGCAAGAGAAATGAATCCACTTATGTTAAATATACAGCCCAAAAAGTTGCAGAAATAAAAGGCATGCCTTTCGAAGAGATTGCAAGAATTACCTGCGAAAATGCATTGGCTTTTTTTAGAATCAAGGCGTAACGAAATAAGAAAGAAAGATAACAGATAATAGATAACAGATAATAGTTAGGGAGGTTTTGCCGAGGCAAAACTTAGCCTTATATAAACATTGTTCTGTGGTTATTTTAAAATGGAGATTTTGTGTAACAAAATCATCCTCAACTGTTATCTATTATCTATTATCTATTATCTGTTATCTATTATCCCCTTGTCTGGTCCAATAAGATAGGAACTTTAGCATTTAAATAAATCTCATTATTTGAAACCACAGAGTCATAACACAAGACAGAAACCGATTTTGAATGGGCAAGCATAAGCGCTTTTGCAAATTCTGGATCGGTTTTTATATTGGGACTAAAGGATTGTATTCCCTTCATTTGAATTAGAAAAAATATAAACCCTTCATAGCCATCTTCTACAGCCTCAATCATTTCCAGTATATGGCGTGTGCCCCTTTTTGTTGGTGCATCAGGAAACAGCGCGGAGCCATTCTCTTCAAGGGTCACACCTTTCACTTCAATAAAACCTTTTCGTGTAGGGGATTCAAAATACATATCAAACCGTGAGCTATGATATGTAACCTCTCTTTTTAAAACAGAAAGATTTTCAAAGGCCTTTATTTCACCTGAAAGAATGGCATCATAAACCACCTGATTCGGTACCTGAGAATCAATGTTAATAAGTGAAGCTCCTTTTCTTACGGAGGTTAATGAATAATCTGTTTTTCTCTTGGGGGATGGAGCGAATTGCAAATAGACTTCTGCCCCAGGGATTAGTATTTCTCTACAACGCCCTGTATTCTTCACATGAACCAGAGTTCTTTCCCCATCAATCTCAACCCAAGCAATAAACCGATTAGGTCGGTCAATAAAAGTTCCTTTTACAATATTTGAATACAACATAATTTTCACCATTAAAGGATAGATAATAGATAACAGATAATAGATAAGAGTTTACGATGATTTTGTTCCACAAAATCTCCATCTTAAATAACCAATCTTATGTTTTATATAAATACCCAAGTTTTGCCCCAGCAAAACTCTCCATAACTCTTATCTGTTATCTATTATCTCTTATCTTTCTTTTTTCTTTTCTCAACTCTTATCTGTTATCTATTATCTCTTATCTCTCTCCTCTCCAATTTTCCTGTCCCTTGTCTTTTGTCTCTTGCTGTTAAATTTAACACAAAAACAGTTTTTATTAGATAAACTTTAAACTTATTTAGGGAATATGTCAAAAATCTCTTTAAGAATGACTTAGAAACTGACAAATAATTTGTTCTTCAGCTGTTAACATAAAAATGAATGTTATTTACTAAGAGTCATGTATGTTAAATGATAATAAAGGGGACAAGTTTTATGATCTTGACTGTTCTTAAACCTGTCAATTTTATTCACAGAATTTATACGAACTTAAAAGAACTGAGAATCACGGTACTCTGCATCTATACAATTCTATCTTTCGTAATGGGAAGAGGCGCTTTGTTTGGGTATATGTTTCCTTTCGCAATGGCTTTTTTTGTTGTACTAATTACAACAAAAAAAAGTTATTTTGTCTTTGCCGTACCTATTTTATTAGGCATCTTATCTTGTAATGTTCCAGGATATATTATGATAAAATATATGACCATTATGGGCATACTGGCCATCTTATCATTGCTTTTTCCTAAAAAAATCCCCAAGGAGCCATTGAGGATTGCGGCATATGGAACGGTCTCTTTTGTTCTTATTATTATGGTATATCAATTCGCAACAGAAATTATTCTTTTGTATGATATGTTTATGATTATTACAGAAAGTGCAACCATATTTACATTTATATTCTTGTTTTCAACACTACCCAGTCTTTTGAATAAAAATATCTTTGAACAAGATTTATCCACCGAAGAAATAATAGCGGCAGCTTCTGCTTTGGTTATTGTGATTATTGCCTTAGGCGACATTACTATTCTTGATTTAAGATTAAAGTTCATTTTATCCATATGGATGATTCTCATAGCTGCAGCCGAAGGGGGCATGACTTTAGGTGCGGCTATTGGCGTAACTTTAGGGATGATTATTACCATGACATCTTTCGGAACTGTAGAAACTATTGGGATGTTAGGAGTTGGCGGGATAGCAGCGGGATTCTTTAAAAAAGCAAATCGGTTTTTAAATTGTCTATCATGGATGATTTGTATCGTTGTGTTTATGTTTTACTATGATGGCTTTGCAAATGCTTCTATTATAAATATTGAGTCGTTAATTGCATGTGGTCTTTTTTTAATCATTCCAAAGAAGAAGTTGGATACTGTCGGTGAAATGCTAAACAACTCTATACAGAGTCATCACGTGAACCACCTTTATGGAGATAAAATAAGAAAATTAATTATCAACAATCTCAGAAATTATTCTGATACTTTCGAGAATCTTGCTATTACTTATAACAAAGCATATGAACGAAAACAGGCAGTGGAAGAAGAAGATACAAAAGAGATTCTTATAAACATAAAAAACAGGATATGTAGTACATGTGATTTTAATAAGATCTGTTGGAAAAAGGATAATATTAGAGTTATTAGTACAATTAAAGATATCATCTATAGAACCAATAAAGGGTTAAGGATAGAAAAGGAGTATGTGCGTAAGGAGCTGGGATTCGTTTGTGAGAATTTAGATCGGATTATCTTTTTAACTCAGAGTATTGTTCAGGTTTTGGGAATTAGCTTTAAATGGCAAAATAAACTTCAAGGAAGCAGAGAAATTACAGCATCACAGTTCAGAGGAATTGCCAAATCTATTAATCATTTAATAGAAGAAATAAATGAAGAGCAATTATTCAATGTTGAGCTGGAACAAAAAATAACTTATGGACTAAAAAGCCTAAAGGTACCAGTAACCAATGTAACGGTATTGGAAGGAGAAAAAAGCAAAAATATTGCCCTGGATATTGGTGAAAACAATGTTGAGTTATACCATAATAAAATTGAAGCAGCAGTATGGGAAGAATTGGGCGAGGACTATCGTATTATCAAATATAAACCCACTAATAATGGAATTGGAAAAAAATCAGTGGTTATATTAAAAAAGAATCCCCATTTTAAAATTATAACAGGTTCTTCTAAATACGCCAAAGAAATGAATACTTGCGGAGACAGCTTCATATGTATGGAGCTAAAAGATAATGAATACCTAATTGCATTGAGTGACGGCATGGGAAGCGGTGAAAAAGCTGCAAGAGAAAGTATTCTTACCATCAATACATTAAGTCATCTTTTAGAAGCGGGTTTTGAAAAAGAGTTGGCTTTAAAAACAATGAATTCTATGCTTCTTTTAAAATCACCTGAAGAAATTTTCTCTACAGTAGATATCACCATTATTAATCTGGATTCTGGAGAGACAAGCTTTTATAAGATTGGTGCAGCAGCAGCTTTTATTAAAAGAAAAGATGGAAAAATAGAGATTATAAAATATTCAACTTTGCCCATTGGGATTATGGACAAAATCAAAATTGAGGAAATTGAAGTCAGTTTAGAAGTTGGAGATATGATTGTGAT